>CAUSKO010000053.1:0-8199 GCA_963532255.1 uncultured Gemella sp.
GTTTAAAAATGTTGTTTTATCAACAACTAACAAGCCACTTTTATAAGGTAGTTCATATCTTATAGTTTCGATTTTTTGAGTAAGTATCGGAGTTTTTATTTGAACATTGATATTTTCTAATTCCGCTATTATTTCATTAGGTACTATTGGAAGTACGGTTGGTTCTTTAGGGAAAGACTCATCTAAAGGTATATTTATCTCTACATTTTGTTTAGAGCCCTTTATTTTTAAAGTCATTTCATCTTTATTATTAGTGTAGCGAATTCTAAGTGCTGAGTTAGCTTTTTTTAGGTTTTCATTAGTATCATCATAATAAAAATTCTTATTTATTATTTGAGGTTTATCTTCTAAATTTAATGAAGTATATAGATTATTATATTCATCTTCAGTTAATAAGTTTTTAAATTCTATTTCTATTTCTCGCATAAAATATCCTTTCTTTTTTCTAAGGCAATAATAAAAGGTGCATTATTTTTTTGATTGATAAACTGATATACTAATACTTCTATCTCTTTTTGATCTAGTTTGCTCAGTTCTTTTAGGAGAGCTTCTTTTTCGACTTTACCATTTTCGTGCCCCCAATAGACGACTATAACGATACGCCCGCCTACATTTAATCTAGTGATAAACTTATTTATTGTATTTAATGTAGTTTCCGCTTGTGTAGTAATAGTATGATCGGCATTTGGTAGATATCCTAAGTTAAAAACTACCGCTTGAATATTTTCTTCGATATATTTATCAAAATTTTCATGAGAATCAAGGATAACCTCGCAATTATCAGCAAGGTTATTTTTTTCTAATAGGTCATTAGTATTAGTTATAGCTTGGTTTTGGACATCGAATGCTAATACCTTTTTGGCAGAAGTTTTCGCTAAAAATAATGTATCATTACCATTTCCCGCTGTAGCATCGACAACTATAGAGTTTTTATCGATAACTTCTTTTAATAACTTTTTACTAAACGCAAGTACCTTATCCATTGTCGCGATCTTCTTTCATATTGATTATTATATCGTTTAATTCGTAAAAATTATCGCAGGCAATTGTAAAATCAAGGGCTGTATTAATAATCTTAGCTAGTGTTTTGGCGTTATCAAGAGTATAGTCTTCTGCTTTTTCAGAATTATCTTTTAGCTCTTTAGTTAGTAGTTCTAATTTTTGAATTAAATCACCTTCTGTAATTTCTACATTTTCATCAAATTCCTTAGTATATGACTTAATATTGTAGCTTATATTATTTAATGGTGGAATATATAATGCACGTAGATTATTAACTTCTTCACCTACAGTAGCTGAAAGTTCATTAAGAGGAGAAGTATAGATTTTTTCATTATCATCTCCAGCTTGCTCGATTACTGTTACTTCATGGTCAAATGGATAGAAAGCAAATAGTTCATCAGAAACATTAGCCGCTGTTAAATCATCATAACATTGTGTAATTAAATTATGATTTAATGGATTGATTTGTTTTAAACTATCTAGGTTTGTTGCGTCAGACAGGGTGAAGCCTTCTACAGGATCGAACTTAGCCGCATTAAAACAAGAATCTAAGAAGCTCTCTCCACCGATGATTTTAATATCTTTGCCGCTTTTAATAAGTAGTTGAGTAGTTAGTTCGGCAACCATAGGATGACCTGGAACTAGATACATAACATCTTGTGAGTTAGCTTGTTCTAAAATATAATTAGTAATACTATTATATGTATTTTCGAAATTTTCATTTTCTGTATAAAACCTATCGCAAGTTTCAAAAGGGATATTATTACTTTCTAAAAAAGAAATTGCGGGATGTTCCTTTGTTCGTGCAATAATTTTGGCAGTTTTATTTTCTAGTAATAGGTTTTTTATATTTTCTTTAATATTTGAACTATTGTTTGGTCCAAGACCGATAATATAAATCATAAGTTGCTCCTTACTTGTTAATATAATTGTTTAGTGGCTTAAAAATAACCGATATAATCATATTTTCGTTATAATTACTTTATTATTCTTTAACATAGTTATTATAACATAAATAATCTTTTAGGTTCATTAAATTATAGTATTAGAATGAGATTATTGATTAATTTACATATAATATTCAAGGTGTTATAATTAAGCTATAGCAAAATATAAAAAAGGAGGATTTAAATATGTCAATCAAATTATTAAAAGTTGCTAAAGCAACATTAAAAACACCAGGAGTTTTTGCAGGAGGAGTAGCTTTTGGAACAGTAGGGCTTAAATTATTATCAAGCAAAGATGCTAAAAAAGGTTATTCAGTAGTTTTATCAAAATTATATAAAGCAAAAGATGAAGTAGAAGGAACTATTTCTAATATTAAGCAACATGCTGACGATGTAGTTGCAGATGCTAAAGATTTATATGACAAAGAGAAGAAAGAAAGTAATTTATTAGAATTAGAGGAAAAATAATATGGAATTTAAAATATTGCATCTATCGAGCGGGAGAGCGAGAATTAGAGCGAATTTTCGCCTAACGCCAGATGTAAAAGCATATTTTAAAAAACAAGCGAAAAAGATTCAAAGCATAAACAAAGTAGAGTTTTATCAAGATGAATATACTTTTGCTGTTATTTTCAAAACTAATCAAAATGAGTGTCTAAAGAAATTTTTAGAACTTATAGATGTAGAGCAAATTAGAGGTTGTTACGAAAATCCAGTTTTAAAAGCTGAGGAAACACCTTATACGATAATAGCGGATGCGGTATTTTGGAGAACAGTATCAAAATTATTTATTCCACTCCCATTAAGAACAGTTTATATATGGTGGAAGGCATCTAAATATTTTAGAGATACGTTAAAATTATTAGCTAAAAAACAAGTTACAATGGAGACGCTTGATTCAACGGCGATTTTTGTTTCATTAGTAACAGGAGCGCGTGAAACAGCTAGTTCGATTATGTTTATTTTAGAATTAGGGGAGTCTTTAAATAATTGGTCGGAGAAGAAATCTGTAAAAGAACTAGAGAAAAGTTTGATTTCGTTTGATAAAGAAGTTTGGCTTGTAGAAGATGAAGGTAATAGAAAAATACCTAGCTCAGAGGTGAAAAAAGACGATGTTATTTTAATTTCTGAGGGGAATGAAATTTTATTTGATGGTATTGTTACTGGAGGCGGAGCAAGTATTGATGAGAGTTCATTGACAGGAGAAAGTTTTCCGGTAACCAAAAAAATTGGTGATAAAGTTTATTCCAATACTATAGTTGTTCATGGGGAAATTAAACTTAAGGTAGAAAATCCGCAGGTTAATGGTCGAATCTATCATCTTATTCAACTGATGAAAGAGTCAGAAAGTCGTGAAGATACATACCACTATAAGTATATAAAATTGGCTGATAGTATCGTAAAATACAACTTTATAGCGATGGGACTGACATATCTTTTTACAAGATCGTTCGCTAAAGCAATTTCGTTTCTATTAGTAGATTATTCTTGTGCTTTGAAGTTATCTACACCTGTTGCTTACCTCACTACTATAAAAAATTTAATAGATAAAAAAGTAGTGGTAAAAAACTCAGTAACGCTTGATAAATATGGAGACATAGATACTTTTGTTTTTGATAAAACAGGAACAATAACTGTATCAAGACCGTATATTCGAGAGGTACTACCATTTTATGAATATTCATATGAGGAAGTTGTAAAAATAGGAGCTTGTTTAGAAGAACATATTTACCACCCTATTGCTAGTGCAGTTGTTAGTAAAGCCGAAGAAGATGGTATTGAACACGAGGAAATGCACACAGAACTATACCATATTGCCTCTAGAGGTATTGTTTCACATATTGATGGAGAAAAGGTTGTTATAGGAAGTAGTCAGTTGATAAAAGATGAGAATATTCTAGTTACAGTTGACCAAGAGCGAATTATAGCTGAAAAACAAGAGCAATACAATTTGCTATTCTTAGGGTACAAAGGGAAATTGATTTCTATATTTTGTATAGATATTCCACTTAGGAATGAAGCAAACTCCGTGCTAGCTGAACTTAGAAATAAAGGGAAAAAGGTTGTCTTATTGACTGGAGATAACGACGTTAGAACCAATAAAATCTTAAAAGATATAACATTTGATGAAGTATATACTAATATGACACCTGTAACAAAGTTTGAATATATAAGAAAAGAAAAAGAACAAGGACGTCGTGTGTTAATGATAGGTGATGGACTGAATGATTCAGCAGCATTATCAGAAAGTGACATTAGTATTGTTATGAACGAAAGTGCTGATCTATCAAAACAGATAAGCGATGTAGTTTTACAATCAGATTCTCTTGATTCATTACTATTGTTGTCTGATGTTTCTGAAAAACTTCGTGCTCAAATGAGTAGTAATGTCAAAGGTACAGTTACTATAAATAGTTCATTGATATTTTTAGGGCTTGTAAATGTTCTATCACCTAATTTATTAGCGTTATTACATAACTTAACCACGTTTGGAATAGTTTTGAAAAATTTTAAAATAAAATAGAATATGAATAAAAGAATGAGAGGATTAATGAAAAATCCTTTCATTCTTTTAATTTTTCAGAAGAAAATAAAATATAAGGAGTTTATCGCCTTAATATGCTATAATATTGTCATGAGTAAAAGCCGAAGAGTAAAGGGGTGATTAAATGGAAGAAGTAGTAGGAAAAGTAAGAGAAGTCGTAAGTAACGGGCTTTATATAGTGCTAGAAGGTGGGACAACAGCATTTTTACCGAAAGAAAATATGCACGTAGGGAAAAAGAAAAAGCTAGAAGAAATATTTTCTAAAGGATATGTAATCAAGGCGAAGATTAAGAGTAAAAAAGAAGATAGTATTATTTTAACTCAAAAGGAAGAGAAAAAAGAGTCACCTCAAAAAAATAAAGAAAAGAGTAAAGAAAAACCGCAGAAAAAAGCTAAAAAGCAACAGGTGAAAAAAGAAGTTAAAGTTAAAGAAGCTAATACACCACCTAAAGAAGATAAAAAACAACAAGAAGAATTACCCCAAAAACAAGAAACAAAAACAATAAAAGACTTAAAAAAATTACAGTATATCGGTAATATGAAAATATCTGTAGGTCGTGGTAAAAAATCTAATATAACAGAAGTTTCAGAAGAAGTAGTTGAGAAAAAGGAATTGCCAAAAGTACCAGAAGGTTTTTTAGATGATATATTATCAACTACGAAAGCTGCTTATAAGAAATATGATAATGTGAAGAAAAGTCTTAGTGAGGAAGGGTATTTAGATGAAAATTAATACTTTGTGGAATAAAGAGGATAAAATAGCTATTGCTTTGTCAGGTGGAGTAGATTCTATAGTATTGTTTCATTTATTAGTAACTGAGTATAAAGATAGTTATAAAGAGCTAGTAGTTTTTCATATTAATCATGGTTTACGTGAAGAGTCGTATGAAGAAGCGGAATTCGTAGAGAAGTTTGTTAAAGATTTTGATGTAAAATTCTATAAAGAAGAGCTTAATATGTCAGATTTAGAGCGCGATAGCCACACTTCAGAGGAGATGCTCGCAAGAGAACTACGATATCAAGCATTTAATAAGATGGCGAAACTAGAAGGTGTAACTAAACTTTTAACCGCCCATCATAAAAATGACCAAGTAGAAAATATTTTGATGAGGTTATTAACTGGTCGTAGTATTGATCATTCATTAGCTATTTGCGAAGAGATTGAAATGGCTGGTTTAACTATTTACCGTCCGCTACTTAATAGTTTAAAAGCTGAGCTAGAAGAGTACGCAAAAGAAAAAAATCTGCATTATTATGTAGATGCGACTAACTTTGATACAGACTATACAAGAAATAATATTAGACATAATATTATACCACTACTCAATGATGTAAATAGTGGTAGTTTTGATAATTTAATTAACTTTGCTAATTATTATCAAAATATAAATAATAATCTAAAAAAAGCAATATTATCTAATAAAGATAATTATATTTTTTCTAGAGATAAAGATAAAATAAGTTTAGTTAAAGACAAGTTTTTAGAGCTTAATGAAGAAGAAATGTATTTCTTATTAAAAGACTTAATTACTGATGAATTAGGCATTCTTGACGTTAAGCAACGAGCTATTTTCGATATTGTTTTATCACTAAAGAAAAATTCAGGTAATAAAAGTTATGATTTAAAAAATAATTTAAAAATTATTAGTCAATATGAAAGTATATATATTCATAAAATTGAAAAAAAGTGTTATAATGATAAGATAGAAATAATTATCGATAAAATTTATGAAAAGAATGTTTATGAATTTTATCAAAATAAATTTATAATATCTACAGATGCTAAAGATTCAGAAATAGGCTTTAACAAATCTGAGTTACCTCTTCTTATTACAACAAAAAAAGAAGGGGATAGAGTGCGTCGAGGAGAAATTAATAAAAAACTTTCCCGTATTTTCATTGATGAGAAAGTACCGAAAGAATTAAGAGATACTTTGCCTGTAATAAGAAATAATAAAGGCGAAGTTCTTGGCGTTTTAGGTATCGGAACAAAAGTCAATAAAAATAAAATTTATGATTATTATATAAAAATGAAAGGATAAGACAGTGGAAAATATATTACAAGACATTGAGAAAGTTTTATTTACTCATGAGGAAATAGTTGAAGCAAGTAAACGAGTTGCAAAACAAATAGAAGAGGACTATAAAGATAAAGAGCCTGTTTTAATTTGTACATTAAAAGGCGCGCTACCTTTTATGGCAGAACTTATGAAACATATTGATATTCATGTTGTTACAGATTTTATAGATGTATCAAGTTACCACGGTGGAACTGAATCTACAGGTACTATACTAATTAAAAAAGACGTAGGAATGGATATAGCTGGACGTGATGTAATTATAGTTGAAGATATTGTTGATACAGGTAGAACTTTAAAAGCTCTTATCGAAAACTTATTAGAAAGAAAAGTAGCGTCTGTAACTTGTGCTTCATTACTAGATAAACCAGAAGCTCGTATCGTTGATTGTGAACCGGATTATATCGGGTTAATTTGTCCAAAAGCTTTCGTAGTTGGATTTGGATTAGACTATGAAGAAAGATACAGAAATACACCGTATGTAGGTGTTTTAAAAGAAGAAATCTATTCATAAAAAATAGATTTTAAATGATATTAAAAAATAATTAAAACTTTAGTCAAAAAAAGTCAAAAATTTTAATCTTATTTAAGGTCAAATATGGTAAAATAAGATACTTTTAGAAATATAAATTAGGAGGTAGTTAGTCTATATGAATAATGGGAAAAGACAAAATTCTATTCTTAGTATGCTTGCCCTTATTGTTATAGCATTGGGAGTATTTGCTTATTGGCAGCAAGACTTACCTGGGACAACAGAAAAACTAGACTACTCAAAACTTGTTAAGAATATAAATGAAGACAAGATCAAAGAAATTAGTCTACAAAGAAAAGATGAAAACTATAATGTAAAAGGGGTTTTAACAGATGGTGAAAAGAATTTTGAATCATTAGTTCCAGCATCTGATAATGAAATCCAAAAACAAATTAATGAAAAAGCAAAAGATGGAAAACTTAGTGTAGTAGAATATAAAGCTGCAGAAAAAACTGGAGCAATTCTTTCATTCTTAGGAAACATCGTACCATTTATCTTAATGATGGGGTTACTGTTCTACTTTATGTCACAAATGCAAGGTGGCGGTGGAGGCAAAGTAATGAGCTTCCAAAAATCAAAAGCTAAGAAAATCGATGCAGGTGAAGGTACTGTTACGTTTAACGATGTAGCGGGAGCTGATGAAGAAAAACAAGAACTTGCAGAGATGGTTGAATTCTTAAAAGATCACCGTAAATTCACAAAAATGGGTGCTAAAATACCTAAAGGTGTGTTATTAGAGGGGCCTCCAGGAACAGGGAAAACTTTATTAGCTCGTGCAGTTGCTGGAGAAGCAAAAGTTCCATTCTTCTCAATCTCAGGATCTGATTTCGTTGAGATGTTCGTAGGGGTTGGGGCTAGCCGTGTTCGTGATTTATTCAAAGAAGCTGAAAAAAGTGCACCATGTATTATCTTTATCGATGAAATCGATGCTGTCGGACGTAAACGTGGTAGCGGAGTAGGTGGAGGAAACGATGAACGTGAACAAACTCTTAACCAACTTCTTGTTGAAATGGACGGATTCGATGGTGAAAAAGGTATTATCGTAATTGCAGCAACTAACCGTGCGGACGTATTAGATAACGCACTTAGAAGACC
>CAUSKO010000054.1:0-7940 GCA_963532255.1 uncultured Gemella sp.
TCGTAATTGCAGCAACTAACCGTGCGGACGTATTAGATAACGCACTTAGAAGACCTGGACGTTTTGATAGACAAATCAAAGTTTCTACTCCAGACGTAAAAGGTCGTGAAGCAATTCTTAAAGTACACGCTAAAAACAAACCGCTTGCTAAAGATGTTGAGCTTCGTTCATTAGCAGAAAAAACTCCAGGGTTCTCTGGGGCTGACCTTGCTAACATACTAAATGAAGCAGCACTTTTAGCGGCACGTGAAAACAAAAATGCTATTGAAAAATCTGATTTAGATGAAGCTATGGACAGAGTAATCGGTGGTCCAGCTAAACGTAGTAGAGTTTATACTCCAAGAGAAAAACGTTTAGTAGCTTACCACGAAGCTGGACATGCTATTGTAGGTATGGTTCTTGATAGTGCGGATAAAGTACAAAAAGTTACTATTATTCCTCGTGGGGATGCAGGTGGATATAACCTAATGATTCCTGAAGAAGAGAAATACTTCCAAACTCGTACAGATTTAATTGATAAGATTTGTGGTCTATTAGGTGGACGTGCAGCAGAACAAATCTTCTTTAATGAAGTTTCTACTGGAGCTCACAATGACTTTGAACGTGTAACTGCAATCGCACGTGCAATGGTTACAGAGTACGGTATGAGTGATGTTGTAGGGCCAATGCAAGCTCCATTCCACGATCCATATGGTGGACGTCAATTATCAAGTATCGGTAACTATTCAGAAGAAATGCTGAAAGAAATCGATAAAGAAGTACGTAAAATCATTAATGAATGTCACGCTAAAGTGTTACACATCATTGAAACTCACAGAGATCAGTTAGAACTTATCGCTCAAACTCTTATGAAAGTTGAAACAATTGATAGAAAAGAAATTGTTGCTCTTTACCAATTTGGTAAAATGCCAAAAGAGTTAGACGAAAGAGAAGCAGAACAACTTGATAAAATAGTTAATAAAAAATACTATGAAGAACAAGCTCGTTTAGCTAAAGAAAAAGAATCAGGACCAGAGATTTATGTAGAGTCTACTGATGATACTGATAACAAAGATATAGAAGAATAATTAAGAAGGCCAGGTTTGAAATTAATTCAAATCTGGTTTTTTTATGTTTTAAAATTATATATTTCCGAGGAAATTAACTTCAGTTAAGTTTAAAGCTATACAATATATTTTATGGTATAATTGTTATTAATCTACTATTTTGAAATAAAAATATATAGTGATTATTTGGAGGGAAAATGAAGTATTTGACAAGTGAAGAGGTTAAGAATGCTAAGAAAAATATTAGTGTTATAAAACCTTATAAAACAACAAGAGAAATAATTTATTCTAATATCTTCACGTTCTTTAATGCGATGAACTTAGTATTAGCTGCCTTTATCGCTACAACGTTAAGATTTGAAAATATGCTTTTTTTAGGTGTTATCGCAATAAATACTGCTATAGGTATTTATCAAGAAGTTAGATCTAAAAATGCTTTAGAAGAATTAAGTTTATTAGGACGAAATAAATATCGCGTAAATCGTGATAATGAAATAATAGAAATCGATTCAGAAGAAATAGTTTTAGGTGAGTATCTTCATCTAAATCTAGGAGACCAAGTGCCTGTAGATGCTGAGATAATCGAAGGTAGTATTGAGGTTGATGAATCATTGCTAACCGGAGAAAGTGACAATATTTACAAAACTACAGGTAACGAACTTATGAGTGGTAGTAACGTAGTAAGTGGTAGTTGTCTAGTAAAAGTTACCGCAGTTGGTGGAGATAGCTATATTAATAAACTAGCTAAAAGCACAAAAGAATTTAAAAAATATCCATCAAAACTAAGAGATTATATGGATAGAATCCTGAAAGTAATATCAGTTCTATTAGTTCCGGTAGCTATTATGCTTTATGTTAGAGGTGCTAGTCTAGGGCGTGGCTATACGGATATAGTTTTACGTAGTGCGGGTGCATTAGTAGGTATGATACCAGAAGGGTTAATCCTGCTTGTAAGTGTGTCTTTAGCGGTTGCTGCGATGAAACTAGCTAAGAAAAAAGTTCTAGTGCAAGAACTATACTGTGTAGAAACTCTTGCGCGTGTAGATGTACTTTGTTTTGATAAAACAGGAACAATAACTACAGGTAATATGAATGTAGTCGAGATAGATGAAAAAGTAGCTAGCGAGCTTTCTAGTTATTTAGCATATTTTGAAGATGAGAATGCCACATCAAGAGCTTTAAAAAATCATTTAACTTGTGAGAAAAAATGGGAAGTTGGAGAAATTGGAGCATTTTCTAGTAAAAATAAATATTCATACATTCAATTAAAGGAAGGTGGTACTTATTTCTTCGGGGCCTATGAATTTTTAGGATTTGAAGAAGGTATGACGGAATACTATGAGAGCTTGAAAAAACAAGGTTATAGAATATTATCTCTAGCTTATACTGATGAAAAAGTAACTACACCATCAAATATGAAGTTGATTGGTCATGTAGTACTTTCTGACGAAATCAAAGCTAATACAAAAGAGACATTTAAGTATTTCGAATCACAAGGAGTGGCTGTAAAAATAATAAGTGGAGATAACCACATTGCAGTCCTTGGAGTAGCTAAAAAAGCAGGGTTTAAAGAAGATGCTCGTGCAGTTGATATGACGAAAGTAACAGAAGAAAACTTTGAATCTGTAGTATTAGAAAATGATATTTTTGGTCGAGTAACTCCAGATCAAAAACAACGTATGGTAGAGATTCTACAAAAAAATGGAAAAACAGTTGCCATGAGTGGGGACGGTGTTAATGATGTGCTAGCGCTGAAAAAAGCTGATATTAGTTTTGCGATGAATGGAGCTACTAGTGCGGCTAAGAGTGTTTCTAATATTGTATTTTTAACAAATGACTTTGCAGTATTTTATGATATTTTAATGGAAGGTCGTCGTGTAATTAACAATATTCAAAAAGTAGCCTCACTGTTTTTAACAAAAACATTCTTCTCGATAGTATTTGCGGTGATAAGTGTATTATTCGCCTTTGAATTTGCATTTATTCCTATTCAATTTACTATTATTTCAGCTATAACAATAGGAGTTCCATCGTTCTTCCTAACGTTTGAATCGAATAAAGAAAAAGTAAGTAATAACTTTATGAGAGATATTTTAACGAATGCCGCTATTGGTGGTAGTGTGTTGGTAGCGAGTGTTCTACTGACAAATATTGTAATAGATAACCAAGCGCAAATGAAGTTTATTTGCTTTGTACTAGCGCTTATTAATGGGTTATGTATGGTGGCAAAAGTTAGTTTACCTCTAAATAAATATAAAGTAGTATTATTAGGAGTGCTAAGTTTTGCGGCTATCGTTGGTGTGTTTGTTAATATATTTATTTTAAAAAACCACTTTGCTCCATTAGCTGCTCCACAGCTACTATATATAGTAGGGCTTGGATGTTTAATAGCGACTATTCATTTCTTTACAAAACGAAAAAGTTTAGTTTAATTAAGACGACAATTAGTCGTCTTTTTTTTATTTTCATAAGAGAAAAATAACTGATATTAAATTTTATATATAACTAAATAACTAATTCTCCTATATAGAAGAAAATTTAGTGTATTTTTAATATTCTATTTCTGAATATTGAATTGATTTTTCTGATTATTTAAGTTAAAATATAGATATTATTTTAAAAAAACCAGGAGGAGTTATTAACATGAAATTTCCGAAGAAGCCAGTAGTAAGTGTAGTGAGCTTATCTTTACTAATGGGGAATGTTAATTTATTAACTAATAATACTAATTCAAAATTTATTTATGCGCAAAATAATCCAAAGGAACATGCGTTGTCTAATGTTTCTAAGGCGGATGAGCAAAAATTTAACAATAATGATAAGGTAAAAATAATTGTTAAATTAAAAGAGGATAAAGTAAATCCTGATGATTTAAAAACAGCTGAAGGGTTGAAAAAACGTGAAGCTAGCACAAAAGAACCTCGTGAAAAAGCCTTAAAAGAAATAAAAGAAAAAGGTGTGAATTATGAAAAACTATTTGAATATGACACACTTTTAAATGGATTTGCATTAGAAACTACATATGAGGATGCTAAAAAAATTCAAGCAATGAACTTCGTAGACAGTGTTGAGGTAAGTGTTGCTTACAAAAAACCAGAAACAACTACTAATGCAGTTGAAACAAAAAAAGAAGAGGTAAATGACTTTTCCAAAGCTTTAGATAGTTATAATCTTATTAACATCCAACCACTGTGGGATAAAGGTTTCCGAGGACAAGGAAGAGTAATAGCGGTACTTGATTCTGGGCTTGATCCAAATCACCCAGTTTTAAGATTAACAGATAACTCTCAATCTAAATATAAAACAAAAGAAGATGCTGAAAAAGCGATGAAAGAAGCGGGAATAGACTATGGTAAGTGGTATAGTGATAAATTACCGTTTGCTTTCAACTATAATGATTGGAACAATGATATTAAACAAAGTGGATTCAAATCTCATGGTATGCACGTTGCTGGTACTGCCGTAGGTAATCCTAAGGAAAAAAGCGGAACAGGTGAATTCATCACAGGTGTAGCTCCAGAAGCGCAGTTAATATTTATGCGTGTATTCTCAGAATCTAAAAACTCAGGAACAGAATCTTATATTTATACTAAAGCTATAGAAGATGCTATTAAGTTAGGTGCGGATACTATTAACCTAAGTTTAGGATCACCAGCTGGATCAGTAATGGAAGTTGGTGATGGTTTAATTAGCGCATTAGAAGTAGCTAAAAAAGCTGGAGTAAATATCGTAGCCGCTGCTGGTAACAATGCTTACTTCTCTAAAGGTGGTTTTGATTACATCACACCACGTGCGGTTAACCCAGACTACGGAACAGTAGGGCGTCCGTCAGTATCTGATGATGCTATTTCTGTAGCTAATATTAGTAATAGTGTACTTAATAGAGAGATTGCTACAGTCGCGAACTTATTAGGTAATGTAGCTTTTAATAATGGTAATGTTCCTATCTTCACATATTCAAAACTTTTTGAGAATAAAGACTATGACTATGTGTATGTAGGTGTTGGGAAAGAAGAAAATTATGAAGGCAAAGATTTAACAGGTAAAATTGCCTTAGTACAACGTGGTGAAAATAGCTTTGAAGATAAGGTGAAAATAGCTAAAAAACATGGAGCTGCAGGGGTAATAGCGTACTTTAATGATGGGGATACTATCTATAATGTTGTCCTAAATGGTCAAGACAAAGACTTCCCGGTAGTAACTACTTATTATAACTTTGGTAATGAGCTAGCTCAACACGAAGGTGAGTATAAAATTAACTTCAATGGAAAATGGGAGAAAAAACCAAATGAAAATGTTGGTAAATTTGATGAATCATCTAGTTGGGGATTAACAGTTGATGGATACTTAAAACCAGACGTTACAGCACCAGGTGGAGATATTATCTCTTCTTATAATGATGGAAGATATGGATTAGATAGTGGGACAAGTATGGCATCACCTCATGTAGCTGGTGCAACTACGCTAATAAAACAAGCTCTAACTCAAAGATTCCCAAGTAAAACAGCAGAAGAAATTCAAAAATTAGTAAAACATTTATTAATGAGTACAGCAAATATTAATGTTAATAAAGATAATGGTGTATACATCTCTCCTAGACAACAAGGTGCAGGATTAATAGATGCGTATAAAGCGGCTTATGGAGACATTTATGTTACTGGAACAAATGACTACGGTAGTGTAAGTTTAGGTAATGTAGGGGATAAATTTGATGTTAAATTATTAGTTCATAATATTTCTGATAAACCTAAAACTTTAAAATATAAATCAACATTAATTACTGATGATGCATATGGTGAAGGTAATGGGGATTGGACTGGTTACTTAACTATGGCATCACGCCTACTTAGTGAACTAGAAGGTGAAAAGACTGTTACTGTAGGAGCAAATTCTACTTCAGAAATCACAGTATCTGTAGATGCAAGCAAATATAATGAAGAATTAATAAAATTATTTAAAAATGGATACTATTTAGAAGGATTTGTAGAGTTTTACGGAGCTGATGATAAATCAACAGACAAAGTAGCAAGTATACCGTTTGTTGGATTTAAAGGAGAGTTCCAAAACTTACCAGTATTAGAAAAACCAATCTATTCTATGAAAGACGGGGAAAAACCAACATACGAATATGGATTTGATTCAATAAATAATAACTGGGATTCTCTAACGGAAATGAATTTCACAGGAATGTTGACTACATATAAAGAAGACAAGAAAGATAAGAGAACTCTTGCGGGAGCATATATTAATCCAATAACTAATGTGAGATTCTTCACGGATAAAATATTCTTCTCGCCTAATGGAGATGAAAATTACGATGAAATAGGAATGCGAGGTGTATTCTTACGTAATTTTGAGAATTTAAAAGTAACAGTATACGCAAAAGATGATGTTGAACGTAAAAATCCACTTTACGAAAATGGAAATGCATCAGGGAATAAAAACTTCTTTAATAATACAGGTAAAAAATATACTGCATTGTCTCTAACAAACTGGAAAGGTGTAGATAAAAATGGTAATCCTCTTCCAGATGGAGAATACCAATATGTTCTTTCTTATAGTTCGCAAGCGACTGGAGCTAAAATGCAAGAAACATCATTTAATGTAGTAATCGATAGAAAAGCTCCTAAGATTACAGGTGCTAATGGTGGATATTATGATGAAGCTACACGTAAATTCACTCCTTATCCAATAATGGAAGAAGGAAGCGGAGTGTTCTACAAAAAATTAAGTTATGGTAAAAATGTAATCCAACCTAATGAAGATGGAAGTTACACTATTCCAGAAGGTGTAGACTTAAAAGATGTTACTTTCGAAGTAAAAGATTTCGCCGATAATAAAGATAGCATCGTTTTATCAAATATCGCAGGTAATGGTAAAGGTAGTCTTGAAGTAGAAATCAGAAAAGGTGACGGAACTGGAAATAACTCTCGTAGGCTTCGTTATAAGATCACTAATGAAAAAGGTGAGGTAGTAGGGGATGATTTCACGCGAAATAAACGTACATATCAATCATTACCATTTGGTAAATATACTGTCGAAGTAGTGTTAGTTGACGGAGATTATAAATTAAAGACACCTTCGAAAATAGAATTCGAAATAACTAAAGACACTCCAACTAAAGAAGTAGAATTCAGAGTAGATGAAATCATAAGAAATGCCGTTGAAATCAGCTTTGATAAGCCAGTTCCTTCAGGTACAAAAGTTTATGCTGTATCTGAATCAGGAGAAAAAATAGAATTACCAACAAGTTTATATGGAAAAAATGCATTCCAAAAACGTTTAGAAAATGGTAAATATACAATTCAAATCGTTACTCCAGAAGGCTATACACTAGAAGAAAATAACTTTGAATTAGAAGTTAAAGATGGACATAATAGAAAACAAGTTGGTATAACTGAAAAAGCAGTAGAAACACCAAAAGAAGACAAAGAGAAAGAAACACCAAAAGATGACAAGGTGACAGAGACTCCAAAAGAGGACAAAGAGAAAGAAACACCGAAAGATGACAAGGTGACAGAAGCGCCGAAGGAAGATAAAGAGAAAGAAACACCGAAAGATGATAAGGTGACAGAATCTCCGAAGGAAGATAAAGAGAAAGAAACACCGAAAGAAGATAAAGTTGTTGAGGCTCCAACTCCAAGTACACCAACGACGCCAACAACACCAGCGCCAAGTACAACGCCGACAACACCAGCGCCAAGTACAACGCCAGTGACACCAGCACCAAGCACAACGCCAACGACACCGGCACCAAGTACGACACTAACAACACCAGCGCCAAGTACAACGCCGACAACACCAGCGCCAAGTACAACACCAACAACACCGGTAAAACAAACACCAGTGACACCAGCGCCAAGCACAACACCAACAACGCCGGCAAAACAAACG
>CAUSKO010000055.1:0-7766 GCA_963532255.1 uncultured Gemella sp.
TAATTTTAGTTATTATTAATATAATAAAGTAGTAATAATATAATAAAGTAGTAATGATATAATAAAGTAGTAATACATTATAGATTGGAGTGTAAGTTAATGAGGATATTAATTGCAGAAGACGAAAGAGATTTGGCCGATGCGCTAGAAGCAATGTTAAAACACAATAACTATTCGGTAGATACTGTAGATAATGGTCAAGATGCATTAGACTACCTAATGTTAGATGATTATGATGGAGCTATATTAGACGTGATGATGCCTAAAATGGATGGTGTTACAGTAGTACAAAAACTAAGAGAAAGTAAGAAAAATACACCTGTATTATTACTTACTGCAAAATCAGAAGTAGAAGATAAGGTTTATGGTTTAGATAGCGGAGCTGATGACTATTTAACAAAACCATTTGTAATTAAAGAATTACTAGCTAGAGTGCGTTCTATGACAAGAAGACAAACAACATTCACAAGTAATGTTTTAGAGCTAGGAAATGTTAGTCTAAGTAAATATACTTTTGAATTATCTACTGAAAAAGATAAAGTAAGATTATCTAATAAAGAATATCAAATGATGGAAATGTTAATGCGTAATCCAGGAAATGTTATTCAAACAGAGCAATTTTTAGAGAGAATTTGGGGCTATGATAGTGATTCAGAAATAAATGTAGTATGGGTTAATATTTCATACTTAAGAAAAAAATTAAAAGCATTAGATGCAAATGTGCAAATAAAAGCAACAAGAAATGTCGGATATACATTGGAGATAATAGATGTTCAAGAGCCTTAGAAGAAAATTTGTTGCAACTGCAGTTGCTAGTGTAGCTGTAGTAATTATAATAATGGCAAGTACGTTGAACATTATAAATTATTATAAAATGGGGCAGAGAGTAGACGATTCGTTATATGAGGCATCGAAATCATCAGCATTAGTAACATTATTTAATGATGATGGTGAGGATATGATAATATCTAAAAATGTTGCCTCAAAAGCCCCTAACAATAATGGTTTTTCAGTTGCTAAAATTGATGAAAATCAAAAAGTAGTCCGATCTTATAGAGATGATGTTTTAATTGAAAATAAAGATAAGTTACAAAATCTTGTAACAGAAGCCCTAAAAAAATCGAAAACTAGTGGATATGTAGGAACATATCGATTTTTAAAAGTAAAAAATGATGCAGGAAACCTAGTGTTATTACTAAATAATGAACGTGATTTAGATTCATTCCAAGCGTTTATGAGGAATAGTGTAATTATGTCTTTAATAGTTATCCTATCTGTTTTTATATTAGTAGTGTTAATTTCTAAAAAAGTAATAGCACCTATTCAACAAAGTTATCAAAAACAAAAACAATTTATAACAGATGCAAGTCATGAATTGAAGACTCCATTAGCTATAATTCGTTCTAATACTGATGTATTAGAATTGGAAAATGGGGAGTCTAAATGGACGAAGAATATTCAAAATCAAGTAGATAGACTAACGAGCTTAGTAAATAGTTTAGTAGTGTTTAGCCGTATGGAAGAGAAAGATACTGTAGAAAAAACTAAATTCGATTTATCTACATCACTACAATCAAGAATTGAAGACTTTGAAGAACTTGCAAGCTTCCAAAAGAAACATTTTGTTGCAGATATTGATAAGAATATTTATTACAGAGGTGAGCAGCAAGCAATTGTCCAACTAATGGATATTCTTTTGGAAAATGCAATAAAATATGCATCAAAAGAAACATATATTGATGTGAGCTTGAAGAAAAATAGAAAACAAGCAATTATGAAAATCTCAAATAAAGCAAATGTTAAAAAAGGTGATTTGAGTAAAGTATTTGATAGATTCTATCGTCTAGATGAATCTAGAAATAGTACGATAAAAGGTTATGGTATTGGTTTATCAATGGCAAAACTTATCGCAGAAAAACATAAAGAAGTAATAAAAGCTTATGCTCCTGAAGATGGAATCTTCAGAATAGAGATGAGATTTACAATAGACGATAAAAAATAAATATAAATAGAACTTAAAATGAAAAATAGTTTTAAGTTCTATTTTTTTAAATAAAATAAAAATAAATCTTAAAAAACTAGTATATATAGAAAAAAATTAGTATAATATACATATATATAAATATTATAACTTAACTAGATAATTATATATTTTATATTTTTAGTATTTATGAATAATTAATAAAATAAGGAGGAAAAGAATGATAAAAAATCTTGTAGAATTAGGATTTAGAATTTTCGTGTTTTCAGGAATAGTTTATATGATTAGCAAGGGTTTTACAGACTTAAGTGCTACTACAATAGTAATGGCATTGGGATTACTAGTAATAATTGGTGTTCCGTTTTTAATAAAAGTTTTTAACAAAGAGTTAGTGACTGATAAAAAGGATTATGGTCCAAGTATTGTAATATCTAACTACGTATTATTGGCATTCCTTTTATTTGAAGCATTTATCAATAGAGAATTTGTTAGACAACATATGGGGATACTAGCAGTAGTATTTATTGTACAAGCTGTATTAGCTTCAAATGATTTTGGTGCAGTTTCAAAACAAAAACGAAGATAAAAAAATAGATGGAGGGAGTCTTATATTATGAAACCATTTAAAAGAACAGTAGAAAAAGCATTGTCATGGATAGCAAATATATTATTAATAGTGATAACAGGATCACTTTGGTTTATGTATAGTAGCAATATGATGAATAATCCGGAATTTGTATCTGCATTTAAACAAGAATTAGCAAGAAGACAAGATGCTAATATTGGATATTCAGCAGAACAATTAATTGAGCAGTTATCGTTAGGGGTTAAATATTACTC
Organism: uncultured Gemella sp.; assembly: GCA_963532255.1. GTDB lineage: Bacteria > Bacillota > Bacilli > Staphylococcales > Gemellaceae > Gemella. The sequence continues at coordinate 2,822 of CAUSKO010000055.1, forward strand.
ACTTTTATATTTAGGTATAACAGTTATCGCGATAATAGCAACTATATTAATAAAAAAACGTATTCTTGCAGGAGTTTTGTTGTTAATAATATCAATTGTAACAGCAGTTACTTCAGTAGGGGCACTATTACCAATTTATTTATTACACTTTATAGCAGCAATAATGCTATTTGTTAGAAAAGAGCAAGAACCAATGCAACCAATGGAAACAATCAACTATCTTTAATATATTAGAAAAAAGGTTACCTTAAATTTTATAGTTTGGGTAATCTTTTTTAAAGTCCTGAGAATTAATTTATATTTTATTTCAAAAAGTGAAGATAATATACATAAAATAGTATATGAAATTTTTATTAATGGTGATTATATGGTATAATTTAGAAAGATAAATTATAAAAGGATAAACTGCAGTGAGATATAATTATAATAACGAAGTAATAAAAAAATTAAATATTATAAAATTTGTTGAAAATTATAGTTTTAATAATGAAAATTATAATTTAGCTATATTTTGTGCACTAAGTGCGGTTTATGAGCATTATAATAAAAATGTATGTGATATATCTACAAATTCTTTGTTGTTAGGTGATTACTATAGCTTTGAGTATTATAGTTTGCTTCAAAAAGATTTAGATAAACTAAAATTATTAACTGATGTTATGAAAAAAGGATATTTAGATTTAATTAATAAAAAAATAGATTTAAATGACTTTGTTAATAATATTATTAAAGTTTGGTTTGAATTTTATAATTTAGTGTTTGAAAATAAAGATAAGGTAGAATTAACTAGCTTATAAATGGAGAAAATAATGTTAAGACAGTATGATGAACTAATTCAAGAAGTCCTAGAAGATATTTTTGTTATTACTAAAAGTGAAGATGAAAAATTAAATAAAGTAATAAAAAAATACTTTTCAGCAGGAGGTAAAAGAGTTAGAGTTTTACTTCTTTTAATCTGCTCAAAACTAGGTGATTTTAATAAGAATAAAAAGAATATTATACGATTGGCTAGCATTGTTGAAATTATCCATACAGCTAGTCTTATTCATGATGATATAATAGATAAAGCTGAAACTAGAAGAGGAAATACTACTTTGAATAAAGAGTATGGAGATGATTTTGCCCTTTTAGTAGGGGATTATTTGTTTTCGATTGTCCTAAGGGAAGTTTCAGAATTTGAAAATGAACTTATACATAGTTATTTAGCAACAACATTAAAAGAACTTTGTATAGGGGAATTAATACAAGAAGATGGTCTATATGATTTAAATACAAGACGTTTAGATTATTTAAGAAAAATCAAAAGAAAAACGGCTATTTTAATAGCATTTGCGACAGTAACAGGAAGTATTATTTCGGGAGCAAAAAAAGAAGATATAGCTAGCTGTTATAGATTTGGCTATTATTTGGGTATGAGTTATCAAATAATTGATGATTATTTAGATTTTGCTGGAGGGACAGTAAAATTAGGAAAAGAAATTGGTCAAGATTTAGTTAATGGAAATATAACATTGCCTGCACTGATAGCGAAAGATAAGAATACGGATTTATTCTTGGATTTTAATAGAAATATAAATATTGAGAAAAAGAATAGAATAATAGAATATATTAAAAGTGATAAAGATATTTTAGATGAAACTCTAAGTATTAGTCAAAGGTACTTAGATAAAGCAGAGAATAGTATTTCTGAAATAAATGAAGATGTAAAAAATGAATTAATCTTTATTATGCGTAAATTAGCAAGGAGAGAAAATTAAAATGGAAATAGAACAGTTTTTAAAAGAGTTAGAAAATATAGATTTTGCGTCAATAGATAGAGAGCAACAAGAGACTTTTCGTGCAATATTATTTGAAAATGGTTTATTTGATAGAGCATTAGAATTATCTGAGGTTATTTATAATCAAAATAAAGAAGATGAAGCGGCAATTGAAGGTTATGTACATAATTTAATGTATTTAGGAAAAAAAGATGAGGCTTTGGTTGTTCTTTATAATTCTCCAAAAACACCTGCAATTTTGTACTTAGAGGGGTTAATCTATAAAGAAGACCAACTTTTTGAAATTGCAGAAGAAAAATTCATTCGTGCTAGAGAATTAACAGAGTTTAAGGATGCTATTAGGGCTATAGATAAAGAGTTAGTACTTATTTATTTAGAAACAGGGCGTGAAGAAAAAGCAAAAGATATGAGTGAAAAAATCTATCATGAAGAGCCATCATTGGAAAACTTCCAAGTTGCATTTGAGAATCTAATGGCATTAGGTATGTTCGAAGAAGCTATAAACTTTTATAAAGAATATGGTAAAGACTATGAAGATCCTAACGTAATATTTGCTGCGGCATTTGCTTATAACCAAATGCAAGATTTAGAAAATTCAAAAAACAGCTTATTAAAAATTATTGAAATAGCTCCAGATTTTCCAGAGGCTTATTTACACCTTGGACATATGTCTAAAGGAGAAGAAGCAAAAAAATATTTAGAAAAATATATAGAGTTACAAGGTCTAGCAATGAGTGCATACTTACACTTAATCTCTCTATATAAAGAAGATAGAGAATATGATAAAACTAGAGTATTGATGCGAAATGTGTTATCTACAATGGGAATTTCAGAAGAAACATTATTTATTTCTATAAATGCATTGAAATCTTTATATGAATATGATAAAATCCATGAGCTGTATACTCAGCATGAATTAATTAAAGATGATCCTATTCTTTTAGGTGCAGCATTAAATGCTTTATCTGAAGAAGAAGATTATATTGATTTTGTAGCAGAAGAAGCTATAACATATTATGAAATATTACACGATGAACCAACATATCCTGAAACATTAAAAAATGTATATGCATTAACAGGAAATCAAAAAATCTTGGAAATAATTAAACATTTTGAACATCATCATGGTCCACATGGTCATCATTAAAAATAGTATTAATAGTAGAATGGAGGTGTAATATGAATTATAGTTTTAAAAATATTTATTCAAAAGCAAAAGTAGCTGTTGAAACAGAAAAATACATTATTTATCAAACATTAAAATCTAAGTTGAATTTTAGTGGTAATTATCTTCTTATGAAAAAGGCGCCAGAAACTACAGAAGAATTAGAATATTATATAACGGCATGTCGAAACTTTTTCCGTGATAAAGGTGTTGATTTTATTCATATTGCCACTTCAGAAAATTCTAGCCTTCCTAAAAAACTAAATAAGTATCTAAAAAAACAAGGATATAATGAGATTAATTTAGATTTATATCATTTAGATATTAATGACTTTATTGAACAAGAAGAAACAGGTTATACGGTAGAATACTTACAAAAAAAAGATCTTAGTAGATATTTAAAATTTCAATATAAGATTGATATTGAATCTAGTAACGAAGAGTGGGCCGAGCATAATCAAGAATTATTATATGATGATATTCGTTCAGAAAATATTAAACAATTAGTAGCAAAAGATGAAGATAAGATTGTTGCTGCTGTAAATATTATAGTAAAAACAGATTATTTTGAAATAGATAATCTTTACGTTAGTAAAGACTATAGAAGAAAAGGAATAGCGATGCAATTATTAAGTTATGCTATAAAAAATGAGAATAAAGCTAATATTGTTTTAGTTGCAGATACTAATGACACTCCAAAATATATGTATGAAAAAGTAGGATTTAAAAAAATAGCAGAACAAGATTTCTATCTGAAATCAAATATTTAATATCTATAATAAAGGTACCTAATATAAAAAATAAGGGTATCTTTATTTTGTGGAGATAAATTTTGGAATAATATACCACAAATATGTTGATGAACTAGAGAAACTGTAGTAAACTAATATATGGATGATTTGGCAAAGGAAGTGAGAAAGTAAATAAATGAAAAAAATAATGAAAAAAATATTGAAGTTTTTTATTGAAACATCAGTTGTAATATTAATGACATATATTGTATTTTCAGCTGGCCAGCATTTGAAAGCAAAAAAAGATGCACAAAGACAAGAAGAGCATCCTACGCAACAAATGGAGCAAAAACAACAGGAACAACCTGCTGAAGAAAAGAAAAAAATGAGCCAAATAGAATTAGATGAAGCTATGGATAAAATTATTTCACAGTATAAAGGTAACAATGAAATTGGGATAGTGTATAAAAACTTTTCGACAGGATATAGATATGCTGTGAACGATGATGTATATTTTACTGCAGCAAGTACAGTGAAAGTAGCCTATGCTATGAAAGTTTATGATAGAATTAAAGCTGGAGAAATATCTGAAGACGATGAGATTCCGTATAAAAGTAGTGACTTAGAAGAAGGTGGAGGAGAAATTACTAATCAACCAAAGAAAAGTAGTTATAAACTTGATTATGTAATTCAAAATATGATTCAGTATTCAGATAATACGGCGACAAAAATGATAGTAGGAAGTAGTACAAATGCACAAGGTGTTTTAATTAGATACTTTGCGGATTTAGGAATAACTCTTCCTCAAAAAGAGGCTAAGAATAATAGAGTGACACCGAAGATGATGGAAGCGGTGTGGACGAAATTATATACAGAAAGAGATAGTTATTCAAAACTTCTTCAATACTTAGAAGATTCAGATGATAGTGAGTGGATAAAAAAAGGAATTCCAAATAAAAAAGTTGCGAGTAAATATGGTGGAATAAGTACCTATATGCATGACACAGCAATAGTATTTGGAAATGAAGATTATATGTTGTTAATTTACACAAATAATCTAAGCAACTCAGGAGAAAGTATAACTAAAATGGCTAAATCAATAAATAAGCTAACAGACAGTAATATGTAAGCGTTAAGGAGAATAGAGTAAAAACTATTCTCCTTATTATTTTTGAAAATAAGTGTGAAATCAATGTACTTACTTAATCAAATGTGATATAATTATTCAGTTATATAAAAAAGAGTATATAAAAAATGTGAAACAAGGAGAA
>CAUSKO010000056.1:0-7690 GCA_963532255.1 uncultured Gemella sp.
TTTTTCTTTTTTAGTAAGAACATTATTCATACCTTGTGGAATATATGTATAATTACTAAGTCTTTCAGCAATTATTTCTTTAATAAGCCTTATTAATTCATCTTCTTTTGATAATCTTACTTCTTGTTTTGTTGGATGTACATTGACATCTAATAAGATTGGATCCATTTCTATGTTTATAACACATAATGGATATCTATTCTTCATAAGTAACGTTCCGTAGGCATCAATAATAGAATTTTGTATCACATAGTTTTTAATATAACGTCCATTTATAAATATATGAATATAATTTTTACTTGCTCTAGTTTCCTCAGGAACAGAAATAAATCCGTAAACTTTATAGTCATCATTACTACCACTAAAATCTATCATATTTTTAGCAACACTCATATTATAGATTTTTGATAGTATTTTATGAACATCTCCATCTCCATATGTTTTAAAGGTTATTTTACCATCAACATGAAGTTCGAATGAGATATTAGGATAAGATAAAGCAAACTTATGGATTACATTCGTTATATTTGCTTGTTCCGTATGTGGATTTCGTAAATATTTTAGTCTTGCAGGAGTATTATAGAATAAATTTTCTACGCTAAGATCAGTTCCTTTAATAGGTGCGTAAAATTCTGATTGTACCACTTTTCCACCTTCTAAAATTAACATTTTCCCTTGAGCTTCACCTGAACAACTTTTGATTGTAACTTTACTCACTGATGAAATACTTGCTAGAGCCTCTCCTCTAAACCCTAGTGTTTGTATATGAAATAAATCATAATCTGCACTTATTTTACTAGTAGCATGTCTTAAAAAGGCTCTTTCTAAATCATCATTTGAAATACCACTACCATTATCTATTATTCTTATTTGTTTAATTCCAAATTCTTGAATTATTATCTTTATATTTGTACTACCCGCATCGATAGAATTCTCAACTAATTCTTTTACAACTGAAGAAGGTCTCTCCACTACTTCTCCAGCTGCAATTTTATTTGATAATTCTGCAGATAATATATTTATTTTTCCCATTTAATTTATTTCACATCCTCATTTAGTTTTTGCTGAATCTCATAAAGAAGATTAAACGCCTGCATAGGTGTTGTTTCTAAGAAGTTAACACTTCCTATTTGTTCTTTGATATAATCAAACTTTTCATTAATACCATCAAAATCTAATTGTTGTTTTGTATAATGTTTAGCTTTTTCTTCTTTAACTTCTTTCTTCAGTTGTTTCTTAATTTTCTCTTCTAATTCTGCACGTACTTCTTTTCTTATTTTCTCTTCTAGTTCTCTAGTATCAGTAAGTACATTATTGTATTGCTCAGTACTTATTAAATCTCCACTACCTTTATTACCATCTTCCAATTCTTTTAGAATCTTATTAGCTCCATTTATTACATCATTAGGTAAATGTGCTAACTGTGCAACATGAATACCATAACTCTTCTCTATTGGACCTTCATTTATCTTGTATAAAAATATTAGTTTTCCATGATCTTCTTTAGCAGATACGTGGATATTTTTTATTCCCTTGGTAATATTTTCAAGTTTTGTAAGTTCATGATAATGAGTAGAGAATAATGTTTTACACTTAATAGTATTATTAATATATTCCAATATTGACTGAGCTAGAGCTATACCATCATATGTAGATGTTCCACGGCCTATTTCATCAAATATTAATAATGAGTTAGCTGTTGATTCTACTAAAGCATTTTTCGCTTCAATCATCTCAACCATAAATGTTGATTTTCCTCCAGCTAAATCATCACTAGCACCAATACGGGTGAAAATCTTATCAAAGATTGGTAAATTTGCTGATGTTGCAGGAACAAATGAACCTATTTGAGCCAGAATAACTATTAGTGCAAGCTGTCTCATATATGTAGACTTCCCTGACATATTTGGTCCTGTTATTAAAAGAATATTTTCATCTTTTTCAACCTTGCAATCATTACTAATATAGCTATCTGCACTAACATTACGTTCTACTATTGGATGTCTACCATCCACAATATCTATTACATTATTATCGTTAAAGTCAGGTTTAACATAACCGTATTCTTCTGCCACATCAGATAATGAAACAAAAACATCAATATCACTTAAAGTATTTGCCACTTTTTGAAGACGTGGTATATATTCATGAATTTTTATTTTAACCTCTTGGAATAGTTGTAATTCCAACTCTTCTATTTTTGTTTTTGAATTAACTATATGTTCTTCAACTTGTTTTAATTCTTCAGATATAAACCTCTCACAATTAGAAAGTGTTTGTTTACGGTGATATCCTAGTTCAGTTGGGTCTACACTCTTTAGTCCAACTTTAGAAATTTCAATAAAGTAACCGAAAATTTTATTGTATCCTACTTTTAAGTTTTTAATACCAGTTCTATTTTTTTCACGTTCTTCTATTTCTAATAAAACTTTATTTCCATTTTTACTAGCATTCTTATAACTATCTAATTCCTCATTGAACCCTAATCTTATAACATTTCCATCTTTTACTGTTTGACCAGCTTCTTCATGAATAGTTTTTTCAAGGAAATCATGAAGATCTTCTAATTCATCAATATTATTAGCAATATCTACTAGCTTTTTCGAATCAAAACCTTTTAAAATATTCTTAATTTGTGGTATTTGCTTTAATGTTTTCTTTAAATTAAGAAGTTCTTTAGGACTCACAATATTATATGATACTTTAGTAGAAATTCTCTCAAGGTCGTATACTTCTTTTAAACTAGTTTTAACATCTGATTTTTCAAAATAATGTTTAACAAAATCTCCTACTATTTCCTGACGTTTTTTTATTTCATTAATATCAAGCAATGGATTTTCTAACCAGTTTTTTAATTTTCTTGAACCCGCCGCTGTAGAAGTTTTATCTACTATACTTAGTAAAGAACCCTTCTTACTACCATTAGCCATATTTTGCGTTACTTCAAGGTTACGTATTGAATAATTAGTCATATACACAAATTTATCTTTAAAGTAAACTTCAAAATCTTTTAAACTAGAAATATCTTTGTTTTGTGTTTTCTCAATATAATCTAGTAATATATCTGCACATAATTTTAAATTCTTATCTTTTAAATTATTAGTCTTATCTTTTGAAAGATTATCCCTTTCTTCTACTTCTGTTATATATGCACTTATATCTAATTTTTGGCCTTCTATACTAATGACTTCTTTTATATTATTTTTTAATACTTCATCTTGAAGATCTTCCATTGTTTTCAAAATTGTACAACGACTATCTCCCGTCATAATATCACAAAAAGCAAAGTAGATATTATTATCTTTTATATATGCACTACCTAAAAAGTTATTTTCATCATAGTTTTTATAGTTCATGTATGTCCCGGGCGTTATAACTTGAACTACTTTTCGTTCAACAATTTTCCCTTGTCCTGGTTCAGATACTTGTTCGCATATTGCAACTTTATATCCATTATTAACTAATGTATCTATATAACCTGCTGATGAATGAAATGGTACTCCACACATTGGAATTTTTTCTGCTCCACCATCACGTGCAGTTAATGTAATTTCTAAAATTTTCGATGCACGAACAGCATCTTCGAAGAACATTTCATAAAAATCGCCTAAACGATAAAATAAAAACATATCTTGATATTCTTTTTTAATTTTCAAATACTGTTCTATCATTGGAGTATATTTCATATCTTTTTAACCTTTCTTATTTTAATTAAATTTTATCTTTAAGTATTAATATTTTATTGGTAATTAAAATATAATATAAAATTATCTTTAGCAACATTTAGATTTGCTAAACTTTATTTGTTATTGTATAATTACAGCAAAGGAGTTGAATTATGTTAAATTTTATAAAAAACAAAGTTAATTTATCAATACTAATTTTTTATTTTATGTTTGCTTTTTCAAGCCTTGTTCTTATTGCACTAGCAGAATATAATAATGGAATTACACCAACTTTATTCTTAAAACAATTTGTTTTTTACCTAATTGGTTTTGGAATAATTTATCTGTTACAAAAAATACCAGTTAATCTTATAGAAAGATTCACCATAGGCATATATTTATTTTCTCTAGTTTTACTAGTTGGAATATTTTTAGTTCCTAATAGCATGGCTCCTATTGTTAATGGAGCACGCAGTTGGTACAATTTTGGATTATTCACAATCCAACCATCAGAATTTGCTAAAGTAGCAACTATTGCTATGGTTAGTTTATTAATTAAAGAACAAAGCTTTAGAGATAACAGTGACCCTATAAAACTTCTAAAAATATTATTTATAGTTTCAATTCCATTTATTTTAGTATTAAAAGAAAATGACTTAGGAAATGGATTATTCTTTATATATTTATTCTTAGGTTTAGTATTTCTTGTTAGTACTCATAAAAAAACTTTATTTAATATTTATTCGGTAGTACTAGCTGTACTAGCGATTATTATATTAGGGGCGCTTTACTTCCCTAGTCTACTTTCTCTAGTTGGTCTTAAGGGATATCAATTAAAACGTATTTTATCTTGGTTAAATCCCGAAGCATATACTCAAGATTATTCATACCAAATTACTCAAGTTTTAAGTGAAATTAAAACAGGTGGTTTAACCGGAACATTTGTTAAAAATAAAGCTTATATAGATGAACAATTTAATGACTTTATATTCTCGATAGTTGCTAAAAACTTCGGATTTGTTGGAGCATTTTTCTTCTTGCTTCTATTCTTTATTTTTATACTGAGATTATTTAGCATTGTAAAAAAATGTGAGCAAGGTAATTATAGTTATTACTTTATTCTACTTGCTATTTGTAGTTTTTGTTTCTCTTTCTTCATCAATATTTTTTCTACTCTTAGCATAATCCCAGTAATCGGTATTAGTATGCCATTTATAAGCTATGGTGGAAGTTCACTCATGGCTAATAGTATATTACTAGGTATTATTATAAAAATAAATGCTACTATCCATGAAGAATACCTTGAAGATGAGTATTATGAATACGATAATAATGACTATAATAATTATGATAATCAATTTAACGATTATAGTGAAAATTATGATTATAATGATAATTACGACGATAATCCAAATAGATATCGCCGCAGTAAACGAAAACACAATTATCGATAAAAAAATTCAATAATTAATTAAGAGCGAGGATCAGACTATCTGTCCTCGCTTATATTTTTATTTTCTAACGTCTTCTATAAATTTATCATCAATAGTTTCAATTAGTTTTCCTAAAATGTCTTTAGCTGCATAATAATCACGGATATCAAAGATAGCATTATGAGTATGGATATAACGTCCACTAATTCCAATTACTGCTGTTGGAACACCATGTACTGCTTGGTGAATATTTCCTGCGTCTGTCCCACCAGGTGAAGTATAATACTGGTATTTTATTTCATTTTCTTCTGCAAGACTAACAAGTTTTTCCCTCATATTTGGACGTAATACCATAGTTCTGTCAACTAGTCTTACTAAGAAACCTTCTCCTAGTCGTCCATTACTTGTTTTTGAACCATCCATATCATTTGCTGGACTACAGTCCACAACAAAACATACATCTGGATTAATCATATTCGCTGCTGCACTAGCACCTCTTAATCCTACTTCTTCTTGAACAGTTGCACAAACTACTAAGTTAATATCTAAATCAACATTTGCAAATTGTTCAAAAATTTCAGTAATAATAACACAACCATATCTATTATCCACAGCTTTTGTCATAAATCTATGTTCTGTAAGTTGTTCAAATGATGTTTTAGGCGTTACAAAAGCTCCTTCACGGATACCCATAGCTAGAACTTCTTCTCTTGAAGATGCACCTAAATCAATAGTCATATCACTAATTTTAACATTTTGAGCCACTCCTGCTGTAAAATGTTTAGGAATAGAACCAATTACTCCTGTGAATTTTTTACCTTCATAAGATGTAACTGTATAAGTTTGAGCCAATAGAACATCTTCTCTGAATCCACCTAATGTTTCAAATTTTAAAAATCCATTTGGTAAAATATTAGTTACAACAAATCCTACTTCATCCATATGTGCTGCAATCATAACAGTTTTAGCATTTGGATTTTTAGATTTTTTTATTGCATATATTCCACCAAGATTATCATACTTAATTTCATCAGCATAAGGCGATAAGTTTTCTTCTAGGTATTTAGAGATTTCACCTTCAAATCCTGATGCACCATCTAACATCGTTAATTCTTTAAATCTTTCTACTGATTTACTCATATTCTTATACCTCTTTTATATATTGTATTGTTTCAGTTTCTTTTATATATTTCACCTCATATTCAACGCCATTATCTTCAAAATAAAACATTAAATATGGATTCTCTATTAAATTTAGCGTATAACTATCTTCTACACTATATCCTTCAGCTATAAGTTTATTTCGACATCTGTCAATATGATCATTATCTAATTCTTGTTCTTCTGATTTTCTAAAAAGATAATACCCTATTCCTGCCGCAGCTAAAGGCGCTACTATTTTTTTGATTTTCATATGTTCACCTCTTATCTGAATTCATCACATAATGAATTAAACATTTCCTCATCAAAAGTTAAGTCTTGGTGAGCAATAGGTTCATCACGCTTATAATTTTTTAACGTGTCTTCATAATGCTTTTTATTAGTATTTTTATAAATTACTCCTGTAACTAAGTCATTATACTCTTCTAAAATACGGTATGCTTCAAGTTTATTTGTATTATCATAACCTTCTATATCTGATAATTTAGTCAGGTTTTCTTTGTACCATGCCGGTGTATTTTTATAGTTATAAGTCTTACATGGGCTAAATACATTAACCAGCGCGAAACCATCATGTTGAACGGCTTCTTCAAAAACTTGCATCATTTCTTTCATATCACCAGTGAATACTTGCGCTAAAAATGTTACTTCACAAGAAAGTGCAATTTTCATAGCTGATAAAGGTTGCTCCATTACCCCATCTAAAGTTGTAGTAGTTACTAAACCTTCATCTGATTTAGGTGACATTTGACCTTTTGTTAAGGCATAAAGTTGGTTATCCATTACTACATAAGTCATGTTTACATTTCGTTTCATAGCGTGAACTGCATGACCTATACCTATAGCATATCCATCACCATCTCCACCCATCGCAAAAACAGTTAAATCTTGATTTGCAAGTTTAATCCCTTGAGCAACAGGTAATGAACGTCCGTGTAATCCTTGTACACCATACGCTTTAGTATATCCACTAATTTTACCTGAACATCCAATTCCAGCAGAAATAACCACATTTTCTGGTTTAAGACCTAAATTTACTACTGCTCTATTAATTCCTGCCAATACAGAGAAGTCTCCGCAACCAGCACACCAATCGGGTTTTACATCATTTTTATAATCTTTTAATGTGACTTTCAAATTACTTTTCCTCCTCTAATAATTGAGCTACAAGTTGATGAGTATAATAAATATCACCATCATATTTTAGTAAGCTACCTAATTTTTCTGAATTATGGTACTTACTCGCTATTACTGTGCGTAATTGTTTATTGTGATTATGCTCAACAATATATACTTTTCTATACTTGTCAAATGTATCACGAATTTCTTGAGCTACTGGATAAATTTGACGTATTTGCATAGTATCAATTTTCATGCCTTGCTCTTTTAATTGCTTCGCAGCTTTATTTAATACTCCATATGTTGAATTAA
>CAUSKO010000057.1:0-7553 GCA_963532255.1 uncultured Gemella sp.
ATTTCATCAGCAACATGTAAAACTAAATCAATTCCTTTTTGATGTGTTAAGCGAGTAACCATTCCAATCATCGGTATATTCTCATTAACTTCAAGTGCAAGTTCTTCTTGGAATTTTAGTTTATTTTCTACTTTATCCTTTAAAGTGTTTATATTAAAGTTTTTGTATATTTGCTTATCAGTTTCTGAATTAAACTTATCTATATCTAACCCATTAACAATACCGTGTAGTTTTCCTTGTTCAATTTTTAAAATACTATCTAATCCATAAGAAAAATATGGGTCTAATATTTCATGTGCATAAGTTTCACTAACAGTGCTTATTCTATTTGATAATTGTATTGCTCCTTTAAGCAAGTTCAAATCACCATTATAAATAAGTGCATCAAAATACTTATTATCTAAACCAAATAAATTACCCATTTCATATGGATTGAATCTACCTTGGAATTCTATATTGTGAATAGAAATTACACTCTTAATATCTTTATAGAAATCTAATCCTCTTGATTTAAAATCATCTAAATAAATAATAGACAATGCTGTATGCCAGTCATTAGCATTTAAAATATCTGGTTTATAGTCTATAAAAGGTAATATTTCTAGTGCTGCTTTTGAGAAGAATGCGAATCTTTCTCCATCATCATCTTGCCCATAAACACTACTTCTATTAAAATAGTGTTCATTATCAATGAAATAATACGTTACACCATTAACTTCTGTTTCAAATATTCCACAATACACATGTCTCCAACCTAAATCAATAAAAATATATTGTTTATATTGAAGGTTATATTTTTCTCTATCAATTGTCGAATACAAAGGTAATACTACCCTTGCCTCTACATTTTCATCTTGTAAAGCTTTTGGTAATGAACCTATAACATCACCTAACCCACCAACCTTGACAAAAGGTGCTGCCTCTGCTGCTACGAATAATACTTTCATTATTAATATCTCCTTATTCGTTATTATATTTTTTACTAAATTCTTACTAAAAATTTAGAGTTAAAGTAATTGAAATTATCACTTCTCTTATTATACTTTATTTTAACAATAAAATCGAAGGTTTATAAGTTCCCTATTACTTTAACTCTAATTATTTTATTCAACTACTTTATTTTTTTCTACGATAACTTGACAATTTTCTGAACCTTTTAATTCAACTTTTTCTGATATTACTGCTGCTTTATCAGAAATAACATAATCTATATATGCTGCTTTTTTAATTACAGCATTTGGCATTATAATTGAATTCTTTACAACTGCCCCTTCTTCAATTACAACATCCCTAAATAGGATACTGTTCTCAACAATACCGTTAATTTCACAGCCATCTCCAAGTATTGAATTTTTTACAATTGCATTTTCTCCATAAGTTGTTGGTACACTATCTTGAACCCTAGTAAGAATATCTGTTCCAGATAAAAATACTTCTTTTAAAATATCTGGATTTAATAAATCTCTATTGAAATTAAAGTATTCTTGAGTACTATTTATAGTTCTAGTATAATTTCTAATTTCATAAGCAAAAACATTTAATCCTTGTAAGTGTTTAGAAACAAAATCTTTTAGTATATCTTCCCAACCAAATGTAATTCCTTTTCTAACAATATCTTTAAATAATTCTTTAGACATAATATAAATTTTAACTTGAGTTGCACATGTTTCATTATATCCATGTGGATGGTACATTGAATCATAAACTTTTCCATTTTCATTAAAAATAATTTGTGATTCATGAGCTTGAGGTTTTCTGTAAGTATATGCTAATGTTACATCTGCATGTGTTTCTTTATGATATCTTAACATATCTTTAAAATCAACGTTCCCTACGATATTTCCATCTGCTAATATACAATATTCTTCTAAAAGGCCATCTACATAAAGTAATGCATCTTCCAAAGCTTCAATCTTATTATGATTTACTCTGTTAGAAAGATGATTTGACATCGGTGTTATAAATTTTAATCCACTATTTTTTCTATTTAGATCCCAGTCTTTTCCCCAACTTAAGTGGTCCATTAAAGATTTATAATGATGGTTTGTTACAACTGCAATATTAGATACCTCTGCTTTAACTAGTGACGATAACATAAAGTCAACCATTCTATATCTTGAGGCTACTGATAAAGATGCTAACGTTCTATTCCTCACTAATCCTTGTAAATCATCATTTCTATAATTATCTGCAAATAATACACAAAAAGCATTTACCATATTAATTCCCCTCCACTCTTATATTTTCAGAAACAATCTCATCTTTTCCAATTACTGTAATTTGTTCTTTACCTAAAGTAACTTCTTTATTTCCTACTACAACATTCTCTTTTACAGTTGCTCCTTCAGCAATAATTGAGTTATATACTTTAGCCCCTTTTTCAATTACAGCGTCTTGCATAATAATACTACCTACTACTTCTGCACCGTCTTCTACTACTACCCCAGAAGAAATAACAGAATCTAGGATCGTTCCAGAAACAGTTGTTCCATCAGAAATCATTGATCGTTTAACATTTGCATTTTCACTTAAGTACTGAGGCATAACTCCAGTATGGCGATAGTATATTCTCCATAACTTGTCATCTATATTAAAGCTCTCCTTAGCTTTAATTAAGTCCATATTTGCTTCCCATAAACTTTCGATAGTTCCAACATCTTTCCAATATCCATAGAATGGGAATGCGTAAATATTTTTATTTTCGTTTAACATCATCGGAATAATGTTTTTACCAAAGTCTTTTTCACTCAACTCATTTTCTTCATCTCTAATTAAATACTCTTTTAATTGTTTCCAACTGAAGATATAAATCCCCATTGAAGCTTTTGTTGAAATTGGATTTTCTGGTTTTTCTAAAAATTCAGTAACTTTTAAGTTTTCATCAGTATTTAAAATTCCAAAACGGCTTGCCTCTTCTATTGGTACATTAATATGTGCGATAGTTAAGTCTGCTCCTTTTTCCTTATGGAAATTTAACATTTCTTTATAATTCATTTTGTAAATATGGTCACCTGATAATATAAGTACATATTCAGGGTCATATTGCTCAATATACTTAATATTTTGGTAAATAGCATTAGCTGTACCTTTATACCATTCACCTGTTTTCCCTGCTGTATACGGAGGCAAAATTGATAATCCTCCATCCATTCTATCTAAGTCCCAAGGTGAACCATTCCCCATATATGAGTTTAACTCTAAAGGCATAAATTGAGTTAGTACACCTACTGTTGAAATTCCTGAATTTGCGCAGTTTGAAAGTGGAAAATCAATAATTCTATACTTTCCTCCAAATGGAACTGCTGGTTTTGCCATATCCCTTGTTAAAACTTGAAGTCTTGTCCCTTGACCTCCTGCCAATAACATAGCTACGATTTCTTTTTTACGTCCCATAAATTAGACCCCCATTCTATAAATCTCTTATTTTTTCTCAATATACATAGTCGAAAATGCTGGTATATTAACGTTTAATGTATATTCAAAGTCTTTAGTTTTCTTATTAACTGTTTTTAAATTCCTATTTTGTAATGCACTACCATCAAATTTTTTCGCATCTGAGTTTAATGCTATTTTGTAATTCCCCCAAGTATTTACTCCTATTGGATAAGAATGTAAACTTTGACCTGAGAAATTACTGATTACTAAAACTTCTTTCCCTTTGTTATCAATTCTAGAAAATGCAAATATATTATTTATATTATCGTCTACTACATGCCATCTGAAGCCATGCCAGTTACAATCATTTTGCCAAAGTGCTGCAGTATTCTTATAATATTTATTTAATTCTTTCACATAACGGTGGGTAAATCCATGTTTAGGATATTGTAACAAGAACCAATCTAATTGTCTTTCTTCATCCCATTCAATAAACTGAGCTATATCAATCCCCATAAATGCCAGTTTTTTCCCAGGATGAGCATACATATATCCTAAGAATGCTTTTAAACTTGAGAATTTATCTTCGTACGCTACTGGGTTTTTATCAATTAAAGATTTTTTACCATGAACTACTTCATCATGAGAAATTGGTAAAATATAGTTTTCTGAAAAAGCATACATCATAGAAAATGTAAATTTATTGTGTGAATCTTTCCTAAAGAAAGGATCCACTTCTATATAATCAAGACTATCATTCATCCATCCCATGTTCCACTTAAAGTCAAAACCTAATCCACCCTGATCTACACCTGCAGTTACTTTTGGATAACTTGTTGATTCCTCAGCAATCATTGATACTCCCGGATATTTTTCTTTCACATAAAGATTTAAATTCTTTAAGAATTCTATTGCTTCTAGATTTTCAAATCCTCCATGTATATTTCTTGCTGATTCATGTTCCTCACGGCAATAATTTAAGAATAACATTGAGCTAACAGCGTCAACTCTTAAACCATCTATATGATATTTTTCTAACCAGTATACAGCACTAGAAGTTAAAAATGACATAACTTCATTTCTTCCAAAATCGAATACTCTTGTACCCCAACCTTTATGCTCCATTTTTCTAGTATCAGAATATTCATAACAGCATGTACCATCGAATTCATAAAGACCATGTGCGTCTTTTGTAAAATGTCCTGGTACCCAATCTAAAATTACACCTATATTGTTTTGATGACACTTATCTACAAAGTACATAAAATCTTCTGGTGTACCATATCTTGATGTTGGTGCAAAATAACCTGTAGCCTGGTAACCCCATGATTTATCATAAGGATATTCTGTTACCGGTAATAATTCTATATGAGTATAACTCATTTCTTTTACATATGGTATAAGTTCATCTACTAATTGACGATATGTTAATGGCTTTCCATTTTCATCATAACGCCATGAGCCTAAGTGAACTTCATATATATTCATAGCTTCATGATATGGAACTCTTCTTTTATTCATCCATTTCTCATCATTCCATGTATAATCAGGTAAAGAATAAACTTTTGAAGCTGTTTTCGGTCTTGTTTCCGCATGAACCGCATATGGATCAGCTTTCCAAATTTCTTGTCCATAATTTGATATGATTACATATTTATATGAATCAAATTGTTTTATATTATCAATAGTGATTTCATAAAGACCTTTATCATTTATTGCTGACATTTCATATTTTCTGGCATCCCAATCACAAAAGTCACCTGTCACATATACTTTTTTTGCATTTGGTGCCCAAACTCTAAATGTACATTTATCATCTACCAAGAATGAACCTAAAAAATCATACGCATTATAATTAGTTCCTTCATGAAATAGATATTCCGCCATACTATTCACTGTACAACCCCCTTTAGTTTAAAATATATTTTTTAAAAAAATGCGAGCGCTTTCTTTTTGTTTTTAAAAAAACTTCTATATAAAAAATTAAATAGATTGCTCAATTTTTTTATACATTTTCATTATAACATACATAATATATTTAGTAAATTAATTTCTTAACTTACACTAAAATTTTTTATATTCTTTAATTTAACACTATAATAATTAAATAAAGAATATAATTTCAAAAGTTTTACATTCTCTACTATTTATTATACAATGTATATGAAATAAATTTATATAATAATTATTCAGGAGATAGCTATGTTAATCTATAACCCTATTTATAACAAAAAACCTAGCGGAGCAGTTACAAATAAAGACTCTGTGAAATTTGATGTTTTTATCAAAGAAAATTTTTATTTTAACGATTTTCGCATAATAATTAAAAATGAATTTACTGGAGAATATAAATCAGAGAGTTTAAAATTTATTGAAAAGACTGATAATGATTATCTAAAATATTCTATTGAATTAGACCCTTTTGATATAGGTTTATACTATTATCATTTTGAAGTTCATTTTGATAGTTTTACGGCTTATTTAAAAAATAATAATTTAAATTCGAAATTAGTTCAATATTCAGATGAACTCCCTGATTGGCAGCTTACAGTTTATGATTCTAAATTCACTACCCCTGATTGGTACAAAGGGACAATAATGTATCAAATTTTTCCTGATAGATTCAAACGTAGTGATAAATATAAAGCAACAACTGCAAAAAATGAAGATACAAGAATTCGTCATGAAAACTGGTATGATGTTCCTCATTCTTCTATTACTCATAAAAATTATGGTGCGAAAGATTTCTATATGGGTAATCTTTTAGGTATTGAAGAAGAAAAAGATTACTTTAAAAAATTAAATATTGAGAGTATATACTTAAATCCTATTATGGAAAGCCCAGAAAATCATAGATACTCAACTTCAGATTATTTTAAAGTTGACCCATATTTTGGTACAAATGAACAATTTGAAAATTTTTGTAAAGATTTCAAAAAAGATAATATTAGAATTATTTTAGATGGTGTATTTAGTCATACTGGTTCTGATAGTATCTACTTTAATAGATATAATAACTATGATAGTATCGGAGCTTATAACTCTCAAAACTCACCTTACTATTCATGGTTTGATTTTAATAACTTTCCTAATGGTTACCATTCGTGGTGGGGATTTGATAATTTACCAACAGTAAAAAAAGAAAATAAAGAGTATAGTGACTTCATTAACAACAAAGGTACTGGAGTTGTCAATTACTGGCAGAAACTTGGAATTTCTGGATGGCGTTTAGATGTTGCAGATGAATTCCCTGATGAATTTTTAGATAGAATCAGAGAAAGTGCAAAATATTATGATAAAGATGCACTTATTATCGGTGAAGTTTGGGAAGATGCAACAAACAAAATTTCTTATAATACGCGTCGTAGATACTTTTTAGGGGAACAACTTGATAGTGTTATGAACTATCCATGGAAAAATGCAATAATTAACTTTGTTAAAAATAAAGATGCAGATACATTTACAACGGAGATTTTAAAACTTGTTGAAAATTATCCATGTCCAGCTCTTGATTGCTTAATGAATCTTCTTGATAGCCACGATACTGAGCGTGTTCTAACATTACTAGCATTCGATAATCCTGAAAGTATTCCAGTAGAGCAACGTCCAACTTACAAATTATCTGACGAGCAATATCAAAAAGCTAAATATCTATTAAAATTTGCTAGTTTTATACAATTCACACTACCTGGTGTTCCTTGTATATATTATGGGGACGAAATTGGTATGTATGGATTTAGAGATCCTTATAATAGATTAGGTTTTACTCATGATAATATTGATAAAGATTTACTAAATCATTATATTGAATTAACTACATTCCGTAATGAAAACAAATCTGAATTTATTACAAATTTTGAGTGGGTATATACTAAAGATAACTGTGTTGCTTATAGAAGAAATAATATACTATGTATAATTAATCTTGATACCAAAGCTCATTTCATTGAAAACTATCATGGAAAAAAATTATTTGGAAATAGCGATGTTTATTCAACACCTTTTGGAATAATTATTCCACCAAATACTTATACTGCTATTAAAATTAAATAAATAATAAAAAGGTAGAAATTATTAAATTAATTTCTACCTTTTTAATTATTTATTAACCAGAGTTTCTTAGTCCAGTCGCTACTCCATTTATAGTTATATGAATTGTGTTTATTTGTGACTCCAGT
>CAUSKO010000058.1:0-7540 GCA_963532255.1 uncultured Gemella sp.
ACTTTATCTTTATCCATTTTTGGAGCGCGTTTAATTACTTCTGCTAGTGCGTGAGAACTTTCGATAGCGGGAATAATACCCTCTGTTCTAGTAAGTAAAAGTAATGCATCAACTGCTTCATCATCAGTTGCACTTACATATTCTGCGCGTTTTGCATCTCTTAGGAATGAGTGTTCTGGTCCAATACCAGGGTAGTCTAAACCTGGAGAAATAGAATAAACAGGTTTAACAGAGCCATCTTCGTTAAATAATGCGTAAGTTTTCATTCCATCTAATACACCAACAGTTCCAAGAGTAAGTGTTGCGGCGTGACGGTCTGTATCTATACCACGACCAGCAGCTTCAACACCAACAAGAGCAACTTCTTCGTGTGGTATAAACTCTGCGAAAGCCCCGATAGCATTAGACCCACCACCAACACAAGCCACAACTAGGTCAGGTAAACGACCTTCTTTTTCTAGAATTTGACGTTTAGCTTCTTTACTAATAACTGTTTGGAAGTCTTTAACGATAGTTGGGTAAGGGTGTGGACCAACTGCTGATCCAAGTACGTAGAAAGTATCATCAATATTTTCAATCCATGCTTTAAATGCAGCGTCAACAGCTTCTTTTAAAGTTTTTTCTCCTTCTTCAGCTGGATGTACTTTTGCTCCAAGCATTTCCATTCTAAATACATTTAGACGTTGACGTTCAACATCTAATGCACCCATGTAAATTTCACATTCCATACCGAATTTAGCGGCAGCAGCTGCAGTAGCAACACCGTGTTGTCCGGCACCAGTTTCAGCGATTACTTTCTTTTTACCCATACGTTTAGCTAGTAAAATTTGTCCGATAACGTTATTTAGTTTATGCGCGCCAAGGTGGTTTAAATCTTCACGTTTTAAATAAATTTTAGCGCCACCAAGTTCTTTTGTTAATGTTTCAGCGTAGTAAAGTGGTGTTTCACGACCTGAATAGTCTTTTAAGTAGTGTGCATATTCGGCTAAAAATTCTTCATCATTTTTGTATTTATCGTATGCTTCTTCTAACTCGTCTAGTGCTTTTTGTACTGCTTCAGGAACAAAGCTTCCTCCAAATTCTCCAAAATATCCTTTTGCTGCGTTTAAGTTGTTTTCTAAGTTTGTCATTTATTTATCCTCCAATTAATTCGTCTTTAAAATTTATTTAATAATCTATCTTACTCCAAAAAGAAAAGACCGTATAGATCTCTACACGGCCTTTTTTCGAAATTAAAATGAATTTTTCTACAGCCGACATAGACACTTTTTAGAGTACACTAAAGCTGTGTCTACGTCGTTAAAACATACACACAACATTATCTACGCCAGTTTTGCCAAGAGTTTAAAGTTGTTGTTTGTTTCATTGTGTAGTTCCTCCATTCATTTTGTTGGTTTAATTATACATAGTTTTAAAATAAAAAGCAATAGCATTTTTAAAATTTTTTAAATATTTTTCAGAAAATTCAAAAGAAGAGTTAGTGAATAAAAAGAGGAGTGTAGTTTAGTAATTAAATACAATAGAAATCAAATTTTACAATCTATCAACAAAAATTTTTATAATAAAAAGATAAAATTAATTTATATAAAACAGAATTTTTTTAAAATATAGTACACTTTATATTTTTATAAAAAAATATTGTTATTAACTCCCTATGCGATTATAATTTTGAAAAAATAAAAATTACTATTACAGAAAATATAGATTATATAATACAGATAAAAAGTAAAATTTTTTACTATTTTTATGAGCAAATGAATTGATTTTTAATTTTTATAAATATAAAATACTGGTAATGATAATTGATATCAGAAATTTAATGAAAAGAGGAACAAATTAATGAGTAAAATAGTAGTAGTAGGAGCAAACCACGCTGGGACAGCATGTGTTAACAAAATTTTAGCAACATATGGCGATAAAAATGAAGTGGTAGTTTTTGACCAAAACTCAAATATTTCATTTTTAGGATGTGGAATGGCTTTATGGATTGGAAAACAAATTTCAGGTCCAGAAGGATTATTTTATGCTAGTAAAGAATCTTTAGAAGAGGCAGGGGCAAAAGTTTATATGAACTCTCCTGTTGAATCTGTTGATTATGATAAAAAGGAAGTACACGTATTATTAGATGGAAAAACAAAACACGTTGAAAGTTACGATAAGTTAATATTTGCGACTGGATCAACACCTATCTTACCTCCAATTAAAGGAGCAGAAATCGTACCAGGAAATCGTGAATTTAAAGCTACATTAGAGAACTTACAGTTCGTTAAGTTATACCAAAACTCTGAAGAAGTTATTAATAAACTTAATGCTAACCCAGATATCAAACGTGTAGCTGTAGTAGGTGCAGGTTATATCGGTGTAGAACTTGCGGAAGCTTTTGAACGTTTAGGAAAAGAAGTAACTGTAGTAGATATAGTAGATACATGTCTTGCTGGATACTATGATCCTGAGTTTTCAGATTTAATGAAGAAAAATCTAGAAGATCATGGTATTAAATTAGCATTTGGACAAAAAGTAGAAGCTATTGAAGGTGACGGTAAAGTTGAAAGATTAATTACAGATAAAGAAACATTTGATGTAGATATGGTTGTATTAGCTGTAGGTTTCCGTCCGAATACTGCATTAGGTGATGGGAAAATTGAATTATTCCGTAATGGAGCATTCTTAGTAAATAAAAAGCAAGAAACAAGCATAAAAGACGTATATGCTATTGGAGACTGTGCAACTGTATATGATAACGCAGTTGGAGATACAAACTACATTGCTTTAGCATCTAACGCTGTTCGTACTGGATTAGTTGCAGCTCTAAATGCTGGAGGTAATGGAGATGTAGTTGAATCAGCAGGTGTTCAAGGTTCAAATGGTATTTGTATCTATGACCTGAAGATGGTATCTACTGGTTTAACATTAGAAAAAGCAAAACGTTTTGGCTATAATGCAGCTGTAACAGAATACACAGACTTACAAAAACCAGAATTTATTGAACATGATAACCATGAAGTAAAAATCAAAATAGTATACGATAAAGATAGTCGTGTAATTTTAGGAGCTCAAATTGCATCTAAAGAAGATATTTCAATGGGAATCCACTTATTCTCATTAGCTATTCAAGAGAAAGTAACTATCGAAAAACTTGCTCTTACAGATATTTTCTTCCTACCACACTTTAACAAGCCATATAACTACATTACTATGGCAGCATTATCAGCAAAAGAATAGTAAGTAATATTTTTAATAAGTATCACCAAGGAGATTTTCTTTGGTGATATTTTTTATTAAACATAGGAATATACCAACCATAGTATTAAATATTTATAACAATTATCCAAGTCTAATATAAAAATTAGAAAGAAAGTGAATTTTCTGTGTGGAAAAGTTTTTTATCTTAAAATTTGCTTTGAAAAGTGATATAATGTAGCAGTAAATATTTTGGTATGGAGGTGTAACTTGAAATTATCGGTATTAGCCAGCAGTAGTAGTGGAAATAGTATTTACTTAGAACACAACAATTTTAAATGTTTAGTAGATGCAGGTCTAACTGGCAAAAAAATAACAGAGAATTTAGCGAAAATTGAACGAGATATAAAAGATATTAATGCTATATTTGTAACACATGAACATATAGATCACATAAAAGGAATAGGTGTACTTGCACGTAAATATAATATTCCAGTTTATGCCAATAAGCTTACTTGGGATAATATGCAGAAAGTTGGCGAGATAAAAAGTGATCTTAAATTTCACTTTGAAAAAGAGGAAAGTAAAATTTTTGATGATGTAGTCGTAAATAGTTTTGGGGTAAGTCATGATGCTGCAAATCCACAGTTTTACACATTTGAGTGTGAAGGTAAAAGGGTGAGTATTCTTACAGATACAGGTTATGTATCTGACAAGATGATAGACTATGTAAAAGACTCGCATACTATAGTTTATGAGAGTAACCATGAGGAAAATGTATTGTTAAGTGGGCCATATCCATGGGTTACAAAACAACGTATTTTATCAGATAAAGGGCATTTATCAAATAACGATTCTGCCAACTATTTAACTAAGATAGTAGGGGATAACACTAAAAATGTCTTTTTAGCCCATCTAAGTGAACAGAATAATACAAAAGAGCTTGCGAGAATGTCTGCTAATATGACGCTTAAAAATAAAGATATTGATTGTGTATTAGAAGAAAATACTACTATTGAGTGTAATAATAAAATAGTAATAATGGATACAGACCCAGTAGTCCCTACAAAATTACTGGAGATATAATAAGTAGAGAGTAAATGATTATTAATTATTTATTAAGAATATATCTAGTTTGATTTAAAAATTAAATTATAGCCGTTTTTTAAACAGTAAATTGTTTTTAAAACGGCTATTTTTACTTGGATAATGTTTTAAAATAAATAAAATAGCAAACCTAAAAAACAAGTATATACAGGAAATTGAAAATTTATTTAAATTGAATAATCACAATTTTCACAAAAAGGAAACGTTTCCTTATGAATTTTCTGAAAATTTAATGGATTTTAACAGAAATTTTAATTTTTTTATTGCATTTTATCGAAAAATCCTATAAGATATTAATATGTTATATTTATTTTTAGAGCAATATAAATAAAGAAAGAGTACATATTATTAAGTTGTCTAGACATAAAATAATATTCAAATAAATTGATGTCTTAATGGAAAGTATTTTTACTATTATATATAGAAAATACTGGTTACTTTTGGAAGGAGTTTGGCGAATGGAAAAGCTATTAGAGATTAAAAATTTAGAAACAGCATTCAGAATTAAAGATGATTACTTTAACGCTGTTGATAAAGTTAGCTTAGATCTTTATAGAAATGAAGTACTTGCTATTGTAGGTGAGAGTGGTTGTGGAAAATCTACTTTAGCAACTACAGTTATGAGACTTCACAATGAAAACTTAACGAGGTCTACTGGGGAAATCATTTTTAAGGGGAAAAATTTATTAGATCTTAGCGAAGATGAAATGAATGAAATTAGAACAAAGGATATTGGAATGATATTCCAAGACCCACTTTCATCATTAAACCCACTACACAGAATTGGAAAACAAATTGAAGAAGCGCTTATCTATCATACAAAATTAAGTGCCGAAGAGCGTAGTGCACGTGTTCTTGAATTATTAACAGAAGTTGGTATTCCTAACCCAGAGCGTTGTGCTAAACAATATCCACATGAACTTTCTGGTGGTATGCGTCAACGTGTTATGATAGCGATGGCTATGAGTTGTAAGCCTAGTGTTCTTATTGCGGATGAACCGACAACAGCGCTAGATGTTACTATCCAAGCACAAATCCTTGACCTTATTAAAGGGTTACAAGAAGAAATGCATGCTGGTATTATTTTGATTACGCATGACCTTGGCGTTGTAGCTGAGATGGCGGATAGAGTAGCGGTATTATATGCTGGTGAAGTAGTGGAACTTGGTACTGCAGAGCAAATATTTAAAAATCCACAACACCCATATACACGTAGTTTGCTAAGAAGTATTCCACAATTTGATGGAGAAGAGAATGACGATGATTTATATGTAATTCAAGGTATGGTACCATCTATCAAGGATCTTGATAGAAAAGGATGTCGTTTTGCGGACAGAATACCTTGGGTTGAAAAACACTCACATGAAGAAGAACCTACTTTACATGAAGTAGAGGAAGGGCATCATGTAAGATGTACATGTTATAAAGATTTTATTTTTGAAGGGGAGGAGAACTAATGCTTAAAGTTGAAAATCTAAAAGTCCACTATCCCATTCGTGGCGGATTTTTCAATACTATAAAAGATTACGTACATGCAGTAGATGGTGTAGATATTGAAATTGAAGCAGGTAAGACTTACGGACTTATTGGAGAGAGTGGTAGTGGTAAAACTACAGTAGGTAAAGTCGTTTTAGGTCTTGAGAAAGCAACTGATGGACACATTATCTATAAAAATGAAGATGTTACTCAAAAAGCATCTCGTAAAAAACTTAAATATAATCGTGACGTTCAAATGATTTTCCAAGATGCAATGTCTAGTTTGAATCCTAAAAAACGTATTATTGATATTATTTCTGAACCTATTATAAATTTTGAAAATTTATCAGAAGAAGATACTAGAAAACGTGTTTTAGAGCTTCTAAATATTGTAGGTATGGGTGAAGAATCATTATATAAATATCCATTTGAGTTTTCTGGTGGTCAACGTCAACGTATAGGTGTTGCACGTGCTATTGCATGTAATCCTCGTCTAATCGTTGCGGATGAACCTGTGTCAGCACTTGACTTATCTGTTCAAGCGCAAGTACTTAACTTTATGAAAAAAATTCAAAAAGAATTTAATATAAGTTATTTATTTATTTCACACGATTTAGGTGTCGTTAAACATATGTGTGATTATATTTACATTATGTATCGTGGTCGTATTGTAGAACGAGGAACGCGTAATGATATTTATAATAACCCACAACACATTTATACAAAACGTCTTATCGCAGCTATTCCAAGTACTAACTTAGATAAAGCAAAAGAAGTTATTAAAGTAAGAAAAGCTGTTGAAAAAGAATATGAAGAAAACTATAATGATTATTTCGATAAAGAAGGAAGAGTATACCCACTTAAAAGATTAACGGATACTCACTACGTTGCCATGAAAGGAGGAGAAGTATAATGTGGAAAGTAGTTTTAAAACGTGTTTTAGTAATGATACCACAGCTATTCATCCTTAGTATTCTGGTATTCGGTCTTGCGAAATTAATGCCTGGAGATCCTTTCGGTGGTCTTGCAGAAAATCCAAAAATTTCTCAAGAACAAATTGAGTCGATTCGTCGTGCAAGTGGATTCTATGAACCATGGTATAAACAATATTTAACATGGCTTTCTAATTTCTTCCACGGAAACTTTGGACTAAGTTATACTACTGGTAAATCGGTTGGTACGCTTTTAGGAGAAAGAATTTTCAACACATTTAACTTATCATTATTCACAGCGGTATTAATGTATGCTGTTGCCATTCCAATGGGAATGTACGCTGGTCGTTATAATGGTTCTAAATTTGATAAGTTTGTAAACTTCTACAACTTCTTCTTCTTAGCTATCCCATCATTCGTATTATACTTATTCATGATTGCGGTGTTTGGATTTGGATTAGGATGGTTCCCAACAAGTGGATCAGTTGATGTAAACCTTGATCCTGGAACATTTGCGTATTATATCAATAAACTTCAACACTTGATTTTACCAGGTATTTGTTTAGCGTTGCTATCAACAGTATCAACGGTTCAATACTTACGTAATGAAGTTATTGATGCAAAACAAAGTGACTATGTAAAAACAGCTCGTGCTAAAGGGGTTCCTGTTAAAAAAGTTTACTCAGGACATATCTTTAGAAACTCTATTTTACCGATTGCAGCATTCTTTGGATTCTCTATTACTGGACTTTTCAGTGGTGGTATCTTCGTAGAAACAATTTTCGGATATCCAGGAATGGGACAACTATTCTACCAAAGTATTCAAGATAGAGACTATAGTGTTG
>CAUSKO010000059.1:0-7326 GCA_963532255.1 uncultured Gemella sp.
ATATTTTGATCTACTGCAGTAACATCAAAGCCTAATGAAGATAAAAAGAGCGCATTTCTACCTTGACCACACCCTAAGTCGAGAACTTTACATGGTTTTATAGTTTCCACAGCTTCAACAACTTCTGAGTGTGCAGTATTTAATTCATATTTATTTGAAAAATAATTTTTTGATTCGCAATAAAATTCAAGATAACATTCCAAATCATCAGTTAATGGAGTAACACGATGCCAAGCTCTTGGTTCAACAAAAGGAATATTACTTTCCGGTGTGAAAGTAAATTCTTCAATAATTTGATTATCTTCAGTTAGAGAAGTGAATAATAATTCTCCTTTTAAAACAGTAAGTTTAGCCCATACACCAGCACGTGTATTATGTTTACTCCTAAATCCTTTTGGTAAAGTACTGGCAGTCCAGTTGGGCATACGTTTATAACAAACAAGTTTATTTTGCATGTGATTCTCCTTGAATATAAAGTTTTTCTATAATTATAACATGTGTATAATAAAAACTTCAAAGATAATTAAACCTTTGAAGTTATATTTATGTATTTTCTATTTTTAATCTGATATTTTTTTTGCTAAAAGAACTACATGTGGGTATGAAAAATATTTTGTTGGTTTTGTATGTTCGGAATACTGAATTATCTTCCAATCATTATAGTATTCCCTAAGTTCATTTTGTATAAAAGAAAAAGGGAATGGAGTAGCTAATGTGTGACCAGGTACAGAAAGAGAACTTACTATCAAGTTATACCCTCCTATATTAGTATGGTTTTGCATATTTACTATAATACTAGAAATTCTAGTAGGATTTAGAAACATAAACACATCAGTTGCAAAAATAAAATCGAAATTACTCTTTATATTTGCTTCATTAATATCATGTTTATAAACATTTAAGTTTAAGTTTTCTTCTAAAGATATATTAGCTAATTCTTGTAAGAAAAGTGCGTTATTATCAACAGCACTTACTTCAAATCCAATAGAAGAAAGATATAATGTATTTCTTCCTTGCCCAGCTCCTAAGTCTAATGCTTTACATGGCGAAATATAGTTCATAGCCGAAACTACTTCTTCATGTGCAGGAGAAAGATTGTATTTATTTGAAAAATAATCCTGCGCTTCACAATAATATTCCAAAATAAATTCTAAATCATTAGATTTTGGAGTAATTCTAAAAATGCTAGAAGGATTAATAAAGTGTGTACTGTGAGTAGAATTGCATTTTACTTCTTGTTTAACTTCTAAATGCTTATTAAGAAATATTAGCTTTAATTCTCCTGATAAAATAATAAGTTTTATCCAAATATTATCTTTATTAGCAAAACCATCACGATATCCTCTTGGAATAGATAATGCCGTGATTTTAGGGGTGTTTTTAAAACAAAGCAAATTATTCTCCATAACAATCTCCTCAATACAAACTTTTTCTATATTATATCATGTGAATTAAATAATTAGAATAAGATTTTATAAAATATATTATAATCTTTTTTTATAATAATATAACAGTATATATTTATTTTAATATTTTCAACTTAATGTTAGCTGTGATATAATTATTTTGTAGATTTTATTTAGAGAAGAGGTTGAGTATGGTAAAAGTATTATTTGTTTGTTTAGGAAATATTTGTCGCTCTCCTATGGCGGAAGCTGTTTTTCGTGATATGGTAGAAAAAGAAGGTCTTACAGATAAAATAGAAATTGACTCAGCTGCAACAAGCAGTTGGGAACATGGGAATCCTGTACACTATGGAACTAGAGATAAACTATTAGAAGTAGGCATTAGTGTGGAAGGGATGTATTCAAGAATTCTAAAAGATAGTGATTTGGAAGCTGATTATATTGTTGGTATGGATAATAGTAATATAGAGAATATAATTAGATTTGTAGATGGAAGACCAACAGGAGAGATAAAAAAACTATTAGAATATGCGAATGAAGATAGAATAATAGATGATCCATGGTATACAGGAGACTTTGAGAAAACATATAAAGATGTGGTAAAAGGTTGTGAAGCTTTATTAGAAAAAATAAAAAAAGAACACTTATAAAATATTGTAAAGTAGTAGGTGATAAAAATGATAAAGGTAAGGAGTGTAGCATTAGAAGATGCGAAATATTTAGTCGAAATTTATAAGCCATATGTCGAAGAAACGGCTATAACTTTTGATTATAGTGTACCAAGTATATATGAATTTGAAGAAAAAATAGCCAAAATAATCCAAAACTATCCATTTTTAGTAGCTGTGGAAGATAATAAAATTTTAGGTTATGCTTACGCAGGTGAATTTTATCCTAAAGATGCGTATAAGTGGACTGCAGAGATAACTATTTATTTAGCTAAAGATGCTAGAGGTAAAGGGTTAGGAGAAACCCTATATTCTAATTTAGAAAGAGAACTATTAGATAGAGAGATTTATCATTTAACTTCTTGTATAGCCTATCCTAATGAAGGTAGTATCTCTTTTCATGAAAAAAGAGGATTTAGAAAAGTAGCACATTTTGAAAAAGTCGGTTATAAATTTGAACGCTGGTGGGATGTAGTCTGGTATCAAAAAGATATTGGAGACAAAGGTAAGTCATAACTAAAAAAGTGTTCTTTAAATAAAATAAATACAAATAATGATTCCAGTTAAGAAGGTGTTTTTATGAAAAGTATTATTATTTCTGACATACATGGTAGTTTCTATACTATGAAAAAATTATTAGATGAAGTTAATTTTAATCCTGAACGTGATAAACTTATATGTCTTGGTGATATGTGTGATAGAGGAAAAAATACAAAATTGGTTTGGGAGTATTTTTACAATCTACAAAAAAATTATTCACATCATATTGTTTTGCTAGGTAACCATGAAGATATGTTTAATCTAGCTATAAAAGAGGCGAGGTACACAGATCAAGAGGAGGTTCGACAAGATCACTATTTTAGAAATAGTGGTTTAACAACATTACAATCATTTTATCCAGAGGCTACTAAAGAAAATAGAAGAAAGTATTTTAAACTATTTACCCAAGATTTCAAAGCATTAAGAACTTGGTTAAAAAATTTACCAACAAGATATGAAGGTAAGGATTATTATTTTGTTCATGCAGGTGTAGATTTTTCTAAGGGATTTTGGAATCAAATACATCGTGATTTAGTATGGATGAGAGAACCATATTTAAGTAGTACAGAAAAATATAATAAGAAAATTTTTCATGGGCATACTCCAGTTTTAAAAGAACCTTATTATGATATTAGAGATAATAGAATAAATATTGATGGAGGTTGCGTCTATGGAGGAAAATTAAATATTGTTGTTATAAATGACGAAGGGGAAATTAATATTAAACAAAGTAAAATTCTAGAAGAAGATATTTATGAGGATAAATAGAGGATATAAAATATGCAAGTTGAGTTAACGAGATTTAAAGTGAAACCAGGGATGAGCTCAGTTGTTGATGAGTGGTTAAAGTTTTTGAATGATAATATGGAAGGTGTTTTACTGACTTTAGAGAGAGAAAAGATGTATGTCGAGACAATTTTTAGAGAGAGGCAGGGCGAAGATGAGTACCTATACTGGTATTCAATACAAGGGGAAGGTGCCGAGAGTGTTGAGACATCAGAACATGATATTGATAAGAAACACATTGAATATTGGAAAAAATGTATTGATGCTAGTTATCGACCTGAAGACTTATTACCAGAGGTAATTATGATTCCACATAGTATTAAAAAAATAATGGAATGATATCTATAGAATAAATCAATTTATAATTTTAAAATTATAGATTGATTTTTTGTTGTAAATTTAATTTGTTAAAAAAACAAAAAAATAAACCACTAATAAAAAAAATGAATAAATATATTAAATATAAAAGGATATTGATTAGAGTTTTTAGTAGTTATAAAATTGTCCAAAAAGTTTTAAAAATCTTATATAAAAGTATAGTGTAAAACGGATAAAATAAAGGATTTTATATAAAAAACAAAAAAAGAACCGAGAACAAATGTCTCGGCCTTTTATAGAAAAGGAAAGTTTATGAAGTTTATAACTATTTACTAGTTATGCTTATATTATATTTAGGAAAACTTAAATTTACTTTAAATAATAGTTAAAATTTATTAGTTTTATAATATTGACTGCAAAATTAGGGGAATCACAATATCCAATAAATAATAATAAATTTAGGAGAATATGTATTTAATGGCATTTCTACAAAATAAATAATAAGTGAAAAGATATATTTGTCATATTTGTTTCAAAAAAATTCATTTTATTTCAAAAATATTACAAAGTTTAAATTGTATTACAAATGGGAAATTCTATTGAATTGAGTGAAAATACAACGTATAATAAAGTGGAAGTTTAAGAAAATACAAGAAGATAGGAGAAAGTAGTCTAATGAAAAAGAATGCATTAAGAGTTACAAGTAAAGTACTTACGGGCTTAATTCTTTTAACTGGTGTCACAGCCATTCCAGCAAATGCAGTAGAAGTGAAAAATGCTGCAGTTGATGTCAACGCGAAAGAAGTAAACGTTAGTGTTTATGAAAAAGAAGGTCATTATTATGCAAGGTTAGTTTCTAATAAAGAAGTAGCTAATGTTGTAGCAAGAATTATAGTAGATGGTAAATCTGAATTTACTATTAAAAGAGATTTAATAAAAGCAGGGGAAGTTGTAGAATTTGAACTAGATGTAAATACTCCGGGATCAACTAGAAAACTACCAAATACAGAAGTGAAAAAGCAAACTATTAAAACATCTACTACTGTCAATGGACACAAATTTGATATTACAGTAAGATATGAGGTAGCAACAGAAGAAGTGCTAGCTCAACAAGAAGAAAACAAAAAAATTAAAGATGAAATTAAAGATGAATTAGAAGATACAGCTAAAGAAACAACTGCTAAGAAAGAAGAAGCTAAAAAAGCAGAAGAAGCCAAAAAAGCAGAAGAAGCCAAAAAAGCAGAAGAAGCCAAAAAAGAAGAAGAAGCTAAAAAAGCGGAAGAAGCTAAAAAAGCAGAAGAGGCAGCTGCAGCAGCGGCAACTCCAGTAACACCACCAGTTACAGAAGTGCCTTCTGCACAACCTGCTCCACCAGCAGCGGCACCAGTAGCAGCAGCGGCAACTACTGTAGTAGTAACTAATGCTCAAGCAACAACTACACCAACAGTGGCAAATGCTAAAAAAGCAACTGCAAAACAAACAGCTAAAGCAACAGCTAAAAAACAAGCAGTGACAGCTAAAAAAGCAAGTGCAGCAACAACTACATCAGCTGCAAAACAAGCAACAGCAGCTACTCCAAAACAAACAGTAGCAGCAGCGAATAGCAATAAAGCAGCAGGAACTTCAGGTTTTAGAAAAGCTGGAAATACAGCACAAAGAACTAAAGCAACAGCTAAAAATCAAACAGCGGCTACTAAAAAAGCAGAAGCGGTATCAACGTTAGCAGCTGCATCTAAAAAACAAACAGTAGCAGCAACAACTACATCAGCTGCAAAACAAGTAACAGCTAAAAAAGTAGTGACAACAGCTACTCCAAAACAAGCAGTAGTAGCTAATAAGCAAGTAACAGTTGCTAATAAGCAAGCAGCAGTATCAACATTAGCAGCTACATCTAAAACACAAGTAGCTACACCGGTAGTAGCAACAGCAACTAAGTCTGTAGCAAAAACAACAGAAAAACAAGTGCCTGTAGTTAAAGCAACAGCAGCTAAAAAACAAGCACCAACAACATCTAAAAAAGCAACAGTAGCTCAAACAACAGCGGCAACAGCGGCTAAAAAAGAAGCGGCGGTATCAACGCTAGCGGCAACATCTAAAAAAGCAACAGCAGCTAAAGCTGTTAATACACCAGTAGTAACAACAGCAGCAGCTGGTACACGTGAAGAACAAATTAGACAAGCATTCTTAGCTAAAGTTAATAGACTACGTGCAATGAATAATTTATCACCTTTAACTCAAAATGCAGCATTAAATGCCTCAACAAAATATCGTAGTTCGGAAGTATTAAGATTACCAATCGATGGAAATATTCACGGAGTAAAAGGTTCACGTGAAAGAGGTGCAGCATCTAGAGCAGGATACTCAAATCCAAATAAAATTTTATACAATGTTGCAGTAAGTAATAATAATGGAACACCAGATCAAGTAGCTCAAAGATTATTAGATATTTTATATAAAGAAATCAATAATGTAGTAAAAGCTTACCCATATGGTCACAGAAATACATTATTATCTAAAACAGCTACAGAAGTAGGTGTAGGTGTAACAATTTCTGGTGGAACAGTATCTGTTGTTCAACACCAAGATAACAGCGGACCTTTCCAAGGAGTAACACCAATTCCTTCAGTATATATTGATGGTAAAAGATATTAATAAAAATTAATATGAATAACTTTAAAGACTAGCATATAAATAATATGTTAGTCTTTTTTATTTATACTAAATAACTAAATAATACTTTTAAAATTAACTATAAGGTAGTATAATTATATTATATGTTATAGTTTAGGAGGTAAGTATGTCGGAAAAGAAAATGAACATGATAGTATGTGGTGGATGAAATTCTAAAATAGGGCCGGGGGCCTTATCTGATATTTTAAAAGATCTTCCAAAAAAAGAGGATAAAAATTTAATAGTAGGCTATGAATCATCTGATGATGCAGCAGTTTATAAAATTACAGATGATAAAGCTATTATACAAACATTAGACTTTTTTACAACAATGATAAATGACCCATATCTTTATGGACAAATAGCTGCAACAAATGCTTTAAGTGATGTTTATGCAATGGGTGGAGAAGTTATCTCTGCTTTAAATATTGTAGCTTTTCCAGAAAATATGGATTTAGAAATTTTACATCAAATATTAAAAGGTGGGGCAGAAAAAGTGCACGAAGCTGGGGGAGTTCTTGCAGGAGGGCATTCTATACATGATGCTACACCTAAATATGGTTTATCAGTAACAGGAATAGTCCATCCTGATAAAATTTTACAAAATAACAATTGTAAAGAAGGGGACTTGTTAATCGTTACAAAACCTCTAGGAGTAAGTATTATAAACACTGCACATATGGTAAAAGAATGTTCAGAAGAAGCATTTGCTCAAAGTGTTAAGCAAATGACAACGTTAAATAAATATTCTGCAGAAGTGATGAAAGATTTTAAGGTAAACAGCTGTACTGATATTACAGGTTTTGGCTTCCTAGGACATTTAGTAGAAATGCTTGATGGGAAAAGTTCAGCAGAAGTTTGGGCAAAAGATATTCCGTATATTGAAGAAGCTTATAAATGTGCTAATGAATTTATAATAACTGCAGGTGGTCAATTAA
>CAUSKO010000060.1:0-7318 GCA_963532255.1 uncultured Gemella sp.
TAATTATACATATATTCCACAAGGTATGAATAATGTTCTTACTAAAAAAGAAAAATCACATATAGAAAAGTTAGATTTTCTTTCTGAATTAGATAATAAATTTGGTATAGAAGAAACACAAACTTCTAATAAACAATTAGAGAACAAAATTATAAATGAAGATGGTTTTGTATTTGGTGAAGATGCTTTAGTTCCAGAAGAGGATATAGTGGCTGAGGACAATTATGATAGAAATGAAAGAATCGAAAGTAAACAATCACATAAGTCTACAAGAGTTAAAAGTGATCTACCTAATTTAAGTTTCACTCCACATCCAAAAGATAAACGAAATAGATTTGGAGAAAAGCCAACTAAAAAAGAAATAGAGAATTTTATGAATTTCTCTAAGCGAGATGAAATTGAATATACTGAGGACAAAGTTGTTACAAGCAATAATTTTGAACTAGATAATAGTCATTTCGATGAAATAAAAAATGCTAAAATTGTTCAAGATGACGATACAAAGGTTAGAACATTACCTGACTTGAAAGTTCTTGCTCAAATATTTAAAACATATATTCTCTCAGAAGCAGATAATAAACTTTATCTTATTGATCAACATGCTGCAGCTGAACGTTATAACTATGAAAAGTTACAACGTGAATTTAGCGAAAGAAAAAGTTACAAAAAACAAATGTTAATTCCACTTATGTTTGATTTTTCTGTAGAAGAAGCGGCAGAAGTTCGAAACAATATAGAAAAATTTGAAGAGCTAGGTATAGTTTTTGAAGAATTTGGAGATAATTCTTACGTTGTTCGTGAGTTTCCTGGTTGGATAGAAGAAGATGAAGAAGAAATGATAAAAATTATTGTTGAAAAAGTTTTGAAAAACAATAATATTACATTTAACGAATTGAGAAATGATGCAATAGCTATGGCTAGTTGTAAAATGTCTATAAAGGCTAATCAAATACTTAATGACGTTGAAATGAATAAAGTAATAAGTGATCTTTATGAGTGTAACAATCCATTTACTTGTCCGCATGGAAGACCAATTATTACAAAAATGGAGAAAAAAGACTTAGAAAAAATGTTTAAACGAATAGTTTAGGAGATAATATGCAAAAAATACCTTTAATTGCAATAGTAGGTCCAACAGCTGTTGGGAAAACAGCTTTAAGTATTGAGCTTGCTAAAAAATTTAATTGTGAGATTATTTCTATAGATAGTGTTCAAATATATAAAAGATTTGATATAGGTTCTGCAAAAGTAACAACTGAAGAAATGGATGGTGTTGTTCATCATCTTATAGATGAACTTGAACCAAATGATACGTGTTCCGTTTATGATTTTCAAAAGCTAGCTCGTGAAAAAATTGACGATATTCATAGTAGAGGGAAAATGCCATTATTAATAGGTGGAACAGGTTTTTACATGAATGCAGTATTAAATAATTATGAGTTCACAAATCTAGAAGAAAAAACTTATGATATAGACGTTGAGAAAGCTAAACAATATTTAAAAGATAACTATGTTGATACATATAATAATATTGACTTAAATAATCATCGCCGTGTAATTAATGCTTATAATTATGTGAAAAATGAACAGAAATCTGTAACAACAAATAATAATGGAGATACTATTTTAGAAAACTATAATCCTTATTTAATAGTCCTAAATACTGAAAGAGAAGCACTTTATAGCCGTATTAATAAACGAGTTGAGCTTATGTTTGAGCAAGGTCTTGAAGATGAAGTAAAAAGTATAATTAATGATTATGGAACAGAATTACAAGCGCTCGGAGCAATAGGTTATAAAGAAATGTTACCATACTTAAAAGGAGAGGTTTCTATAGAAGAAACAATTTCAGCAATTTCTCAAAACTCACGTCGTTATGCTAAACGTCAATTAACATGGTTTAGAAATAAAATGAATGGGGTTTGGTATGATACAAGAAGTGAATCATTACTAAATTATGTAATAAGAGACATTGAGAAAAAATTTAAGTAAAGTTTAATTATAGTTTTAGTTTTATATAAAGTAAAGAATATATAATAATAACTATAAAAGTTAATAATATTTTTTTCATAATATACTGCTCATCAATTAATGAGCTTTTCTCCTTTTAATAAGGTGGAAAATTTTGGGAATTAAAAAGTAAAACTTTAAGTAAATATTAAGTAAAATTTTAATTTCATATAAAGTAAGTGATATATAATGTTAACTATAATATTTAATAATATTTTTTTCATAATATACTGCTCATCATTAGATGAGCTTTTCTCCATTTTAGGGGTAAAAATAAATATAAATAAAATTAGAAAAAATTTAAGTAAAGTTTAATTACAATTTTAATTTTATATAAAGTAAAGAATATATAATAATAACTATAAAAGTTAATAATATTTTTTTCATAATATACTGCTCATCAATTAATGAGCTTTTCTCCTTTTAATAAGGTGGAAAATTTTGGGAATTAAAAAGTAAAACTTTAAGTAAATATTAAGTAAAATTTTAATTTCATATAAAGTAAGTGATATATAATGTTAACTATAATATTTAATAATATTTTTTTCATAATATACTGCTCATCATTAGATGAGCTTTTCTCCATTTTAGGGGTAAAAATAAATATAAATAAAATTGAAAAAATTTAAGTGAAGTTTAATTATAGTTTTAATTTTATATAAAGTAGGAGATATATAATAATAACTATAAAACTTAATAATATTTTTTTCATAATATACGGCTCATCAATTGATGAGCCTTTCTCCTTTTCTACGGGATATAAAAATGATTACCTCAACTAAGAAGATGTAAATAGAGTACATGTATTTAATATGTACTCTTTTTTGATTAAAGTTTTCAGTATTCTAGAATAACTAGAGTTTTTGTTTTTTATATGCTAAAATATTAATACTGTTATTTTAAAAAATAGGAGGGAAAGATGAGTTCGTTTAAATATATTAAACCTAAGTTTTTTAGTGTAATGAAAAGCTATACAAGTGCACAATTTATGAAAGACATTGTTGCTGGATTAATTGTAGCTATTATAGCTTTGCCACTATCAATCGCATTAGCGATAGCATCAGGGGTTAATCCAGAACAAGGACTTTATACTGCGATTATTGCAGGTTTTTTTATTTCATTTTTAGGAGGAAGTAGGGTTCAAATTGGAGGTCCTACTGCCGCTTTTGTTGTCATTATTTATGGAATTATTGCTGAACATGGCTTAGCGGGACTAATTATTGCTACTTTAATGGCTGGTGTAATGCTAATTGTAATGGGCTTATTACACTTTGGAGATTTAATTAAATTTATTCCAAAAACTATTACTATAGGATTTACATTAGGTATTGCTATTGGAATAATAGTAGGACAGATAAAAGATTTTCTAGGACTAAATATGGGAGCTGTCCCTGCTGAATTTCTAGAAAAATTAGCAGCATATGGTAAAAATATAGGTAGTATAAGTTATATAACTTTAGCGATAGGATTACTAGCGATTTTGATTCAAATTTTTTGGCAAAAAGTATCAAAAAAAATACCGGGTTCACTAGTAGCAATTTTAGTTACAACATTACTAGTAGCATATTTTAAATTACCTGTAAAAACAATTGGTGATTTATATACTATTAAAGCAGGACTTCCAAGTTTTTCTATGCCTACATTATCATTTTCTTTAATAAGAGAGATGATGCTACCAGCATTTACGATTGCAATATTAGCAGCTATTGAATCTTTATTGTCTGCAGTAGTTTCTGATGGTATGATTGGAAGTAAACATAAATCAAATGCTGAATTAATTGGGCAAGGTGTTGGGAATATCATGTCTGCTCTTTTTGGAGGAATACCCGCAACAGGGGCAATTGCAAGAACTGCTGCCAATGTAAAAAATGGTGGAAGAACACCAGTTGCTGGAATGGTGCATGCATTAACTTTACTATTAATTTTATTATTTTTAATGCCTTATGCTTCTTACATTCCAATGAGTTGTTTAGCTGGTATTTTAATAATTGTTGGATATAATATGAGTGGTTGGCGCACTTTTGTTCGTATGATAAAAACTGCTCCTAAAAGTGATATAGCTGTATTGATTATTACATTCTTATTAACATTGTTCTTTGACTTAGTTATAGCTATAGAGTTTGGTATGGTATTAGCAGCCTTTCTATTTTTAAAACGTATGTCTGATATTGCAGAAGTCCGCCAATGGACATACAGAGATTCTTCAGAAGAAGAAAAATTATCAGAAGAAGTTGATTTAAAATATGTACCTAAGAATACAATAGTATATGAAATATTTGGAGCGCTTTTCTTTGGAGCAGCGAATGTTTTTACTAAAATAGAGCATGGAGAAGGAAAAAATGTTTTAATAATAAGAATGCGTAATGTTCCAGTAATGGATATTTCAGGTTTAGAAGCATTAGAGGAAATATTAGAAACTTGTAAAAAACGTGATTTAACATTAATTTTATCTCATGTTAACGAGCAACCATATCATGTTATGGAAAAAGCAGGATTTATTGAAAAAATCGGTGCTGAAAATATTTGTGAAAATATAGATGCTTCACTAGCAAGAGCAGAGAAATTAGCAAAATAAATTTTTCTATAAGATAAAAAATAATACTAAAGATTCTTAAACTGTTTGTTTGAGAATCTTTTTTAAATAAGTTTATTTTTCTACCATTATTTGATAAAATTATAGGGATGATTTTGTTTAATAGAAATGTTTGAAAAGAGGAGAGAACATGCAAGTTACCAATATTACAAAATTAAAAGTAAAGTATAAAATTGAACTAGATAATGGTAAACATTTTTATGTATCAGAAGACACTATTATTAAATATGGTTTAATTAAAAAAATAGAACTAACAAAAGAACAACTTAAAGAAATTATTGCACATGAAAGTGTAGAAAGTGCTTATAGTAAAGCAGTTCATTATCTGCAATATGGATTAAGAACTAAACAAGAGATAAGAGATTATTTAACTAAAAAGGAAATAGCATCAAAAGTTATTGACGAAGTAATAGAAAAGTTGGTAGAAATTGGCTATTTAAATGATGAACACTATATAGAAGCTGCGGTTACAGATTATTTTAACTTAAATCTAAAAGGGCCCTATTGGATTAAGAGAAAATTACAAGAAAAAGACCTAGATAAAGATGCTATAGACAAGTATATAGTAAAAATTTGTACTGAAGAAGCAATGATAGAAATGTTGTATAAAATTATTGAACGAGAGTTTAAAGTAAGACGAGAAGCAAAAAATAAAAAAATTCAAAAAATTACGCAAAAACTTTATACAAATGGCTTTACTTCTGATATAATAAGAAAGGTGTTTGACATATTTTTCGAGGATTACGAAGAAGAAAATGAAGAGGATATATTAGAAGAACATTTTAGACGAGCGTATAGTACATATAGTCGTCGTTATGAAGGGTATAACTTAAAACAAAAACTTATTGAAAAGCTGGTAAGAGATGGATTTTCTTATTACACAGCAAAAGATTATATAGAAAAACAAGATTTGTAAAGGAAGAACAAGATGGATAAAAGAAATGAAAGGCAAAAGAAAATAAGAAACTTTTCTATTATTGCACATATTGACCACGGGAAATCAACTCTTGCGGATAGAATTTTAGAGAAAACTCGTGCGTTAGAACAACGTGAGATGAAAGCACAACTTCTTGACTCTATGGATATTGAAAGAGAAAGAGGGATAACAATTAAACTTAATGCTGTGCAATTACAATATACAGCTAAAAATGGTGAAGAGTATATTTTTCACTTAATAGATACACCGGGACACGTAGACTTTACTTATGAGGTATCTCGTTCATTAGCAGCGTGTGAAGGAGCAATCTTAGTAGTAGATGCTGCTCAAGGTATAGAAGCTCAAACATTAGCTAATGTATATTTAGCATTAGATAATAATTTAGAAATTATTCCAATAATAAATAAAATAGACTTACCTGCTGCAGATCCTGAGAAGGTAAAAACAGAGATTGAAGATGTAATTGGTCTTCCTACTGATGATATCGTTCTTGCTTCTGCAAAAGCTGGTATTGGTATTGATGAAATATTAGAACAAATAGTTGAATATATCCCAGCTCCATCAGGTGATGCAGGAAAACCGCTACAAGCATTAATTTTTGACTCTTTATATGATGCTTATCGTGGAGTTATCGTTTCTGTACGTATTAAAAACGGTACAGTTAAAGCTGGGGATAAAATTAAGATGATGGCAACTGGAGGAGTATTTGAAGTTACTGAAGTAGGTATTCATACTCCAAAAGAAAAGATTGTTGATGAACTTACTGCAGGTGATGTAGGATTTATTTGTGCATCTATTAAAAATGTAAGTGAAACACGAGTTGGGGATACTATTACTCTAGCAAATAACCCAGCAAAAGAAGCGTTACCTGGATATAGAAAATTAAATCCAATGGTATTCTGTGGATTATATCCAATCGATTCATCAAAATATAATGATTTACGTGAAGCGTTAGAAAAACTAGAACTTAATGACTCTGCACTTCAATATGAAGCAGAAACTTCTCAAGCTCTTGGATTTGGATTTAGATGTGGATTCTTAGGAATG
The DNA here is from genome assembly GCA_963532255.1 of uncultured Gemella sp. Taxonomy (GTDB): domain Bacteria; phylum Bacillota; class Bacilli; order Staphylococcales; family Gemellaceae; genus Gemella. Next base: position 6,588 of record CAUSKO010000060.1, read on the forward strand.
TTACATATGGAGATAATTCAGGAACGTATCGAGCGTGAATTTAATATTGATATTATTGCTACTGCACCATCGGTTATTTATAAAGTTGAAAAAACAGATGGAACTATGGTAGATGTATCTAATCCATCAGAAATGCCAGATCCACAAAAGATTAACAAAATTACAGAACCGTTTGTTAAAGCAAGTATTATGGTGCCAAATGATTATGTAGGTGCTGTTATGGATCTTTGTCAGAAGAAACGTGGTATTTTCTTAAATATGGAATATATCGACGATACAAGGGTAAATATTACTTATGATATACCTTTATCAGAAATTGTATTTGACTTCTTTGACCAATTGAAATCAAATACGAAAGGTTATGCATCATTTGACTATGAGCTTACTGGATATAAAGATAGTAACCTTGTTAAGATGGATATTCTTCTTAATGGAGAACAAGTCGATGCACTTAGCTTTATCGTTCACCGTGAATTTGCGTATCAACGAGGTAAAGTTATTGTTGAGAAACTTAAAAAACTTATTCCTAAACAACAATTCGAAATTCCTATTCAAGCAGCAATTGGAAACAAAATTATCTCTCGTGAAACAATTAAAGCAATGCGTAAAAACGTACTTGCAAAATGTTACGGTGGGGATATTAGTAGGAAACGTAAACTATTAGAGAAACAGAAAAAAGGTAAAGAGAGAATGAAAGCTGTTGGTAGCGTAGAAGTTCCTCAAGATGCCTT
>CAUSKO010000061.1:0-7222 GCA_963532255.1 uncultured Gemella sp.
AGCTTGAACTTCTTCCAGCATTCGAATTATGTCCACCTGAATGAGAACTTCTTCCTGAGCTTGCGCTACTCCCTCTTGAATTGGATCCTCTTCCTGAACTTGCACTATGACCTCCTGAATGAGAACCTCTTCCTGAACTTGCACTACTCCCCTTTGAACTTGAACTACTTTTAGCAAAAGCTTCATTATGATTATCTGTAATAGCTGCAGCACCACATAAAAGTGTTGCTAAAGCAAATATTGTAATCCCTTTTCTCATATAAAAATCCTCCTTTAAGATAAATTAAAAATCAACCTAGTTAGTTAACTTTTTATTACACTATATCAGAACAATATTCTTTTTTCAAGTGTAAATTTAAGGAGTTTTCTTTTTATTAATAACAATATTTTCATTAAATATACTATTAATATCTACATAATATAGTTATAATTTTTAAATAAATATATATTTTAATCTTCAATTCTATTTTATACTAATTTTAAAACAATTTACTAATAATTATCATTTAATATTTTTTTATAACACTTATGTTCTAACTCAGACTTTTTAATTTACATAATAATAATTATCTAAACAATAAAATAAAAAAAATTTTGAAGTTTATGAAATTTAAATTATACTATCTTAATAAAATATTAATATAAATTATATTTAAGTAATAAAATAAATCGAGGTATAATCATGTATACCTCTATTTTTAACTATTCCATTATTGCTATTCCTGAACTTGTTCCTAATCTTTCAGCTCCTAGCTCAATATATCTCTTGGCAGTTTCTTTATCTTTTACTCCACCACTTGCTTTTACTTTCGCATTATCTCCAACAGTTTCTTTCATCAATTTAACATCTTCAAACGTTGCACCACCTGTTCCAAAACCAGTTGATGTTTTCACAAAATCAGCTTTCGCAGCTAAAGCTAATTCACAAGCTTTAACTTTTTCTTCATCAGTTAGGTAGCAAGTCTCAATAATTACTTTAAGAACATTTTCACCAATTACTTCTTTAACTTGACGAATTTCTTCTCTTACATAATCATATTCTTGATCTTTTAGCTTAGCAACATTGATTACCATATCAATTTCACTAGCACCATTTTCTATTGCTTCTTTTGCTTCAAAAACTTTTGATATTGTAGTCATAGCTCCTAGTGGAAATCCTACTACAGCAGCAACCTTAACATCCGTACCTTCTAAGTAATTTTTAGCATCATTTACATAACAACCATTAACACATACGCTATAAAAATTATAATCTCTTGCTTCTTCACATAATTTTCTAATATCTTCTTTATTAGCTGTTGCTTTTAATACAGTATGATCTATATATTTATTTAATTCCATTTTATACCTCTATTCTATTATTTCTAAAATATTTTTAACATTTTGTACTTTATCGTTACCAATTACAAATGCATCTAAAATCATATTTTTACTAGATTCTATATTTTTAGAATCATTATAGTGAATCTCAGCTATTAAATCACCTACTTGAACTTTATCACCTACTTTTTTCTTAAGCAATAAACCAACCGCATGATCTACTTCATCCTCTTTTGTTGCACGTCCCGCTCCTATAACCATAGCAGCTTTACCTATTTCTTCAGCTTTAATTTTCGTAATATATCCCTCTTGATTTGAATAAACTTCTAAAACTGATTTTGGTGTAGGTAGTAGATTATAATCATTTACAACTTCACCATTTCCACCACTTAATGCAATAAATTCTTTAAGTAGTTTTAATGCTTTTCCATTAGATATTACATTATCAATTATTTCACTAGCTTGCTCAAATGTTTCAACTTCACCTTTATGTTTTAATGCAAGAAAAACAATTTCATATACTACTTCTTTTAAGTCAGAAGACCAATTTCCTTTTAATGCTTCAATTCCTTCAATAATTTCATTAGCATTTCCTATACTGTATCCTAATGGTTCTTCCATATTTGTTAATACAGCTATAGTTTTTCTTCCTACACTATTTCCTATTTCAACCATTCTTTTTGATAGTTCTCGTGCATCTTCAATAGTTTTCATAAATGCACCATCTCCTACCTTAACATCTAAAATAATAAGGTCTGATTGAATAGCTAGCTTTTTACTCATAATACTACTTGCTATTAAAGGAATACTATCTACCGTTGCCGTAACATCACGAAGTGCATATATCTTTTTATCTAATGGCACTATATTATCACTGTACCCCATTAAGCCTACACCAGTTTTTTTTGCTATCTCAACTAATTCTTCTTTAGTTACACTAAATTTAAAGTTTTCAATAGATTCAAACTTATCAATTGTTCCTCCTGTATGACCTAATCCTTTTCCAGATAGTTTTGTAGTTGCCATACCTACTGCTGATAAAATTGGACCTAGTACAACTGTAACTTTATCTCCTACTCCACCTGTAGAGTGTTTGTCAACTAAATAATAATCTAAATTATCAAAGAAAATTGTATCACCTGAATCTCTCATTTTTAAAGTGAAATATGTTAATTCTTCTTTTGTCATATTGTTAAAATAAACAGCCATTAAAAATGAACTCATTTGATAATCAGGTATGTCACCTTTTAAATATCCTTCTAACAAGAAATCTATTTCTTCCTTAGATAGCTCTTTATTTTTCTTCTTTTTTTCAATTATATCTACTGCTCTCATGCAATGCTCCTTATTCCTATAGTCTAAATCTTGGTTTTATTAATTATAAAATGCTTTTAGAAATCTTTACAATAAAAATTAGTAATTGTATATTTCTCATTTTCTATATAAATATTATCGCTTATTTCAATGACTTGAAGATATTTTTTCCCCTTTAATATATTATATAATTCGCTTTCATTTTTTTTACTATATACTATTTTATCACGAATTGTATACATTTGATAGCCTAATAATACTAAAGTATAGTTTTTATATTTAAATGCAGTTTTATATAAAATTAAAAATATAATTAATAAGAACGCTACTTTGTATATAAATATTATCTTCTCATTTATTATTAGAAAAGTTAATATTATCATTAAAACTAAATAAATATAATCTATACCTCTTCCTTTAGCTACTTCTTCTTTTGAACATACAAATATATTAGTTGGACGAGTATTACTAAGTGCTATTAAAGTAAAAATAGAACTAATAATTAATATAATAACTAAAATTACATCTTCACTGTCTTGCTTTACTAGAGTATAGACTAGCAAGACAAAATAAAGAGGTATAAATGAATAAATACAGTAACTCATATAGTTAAAAGCTTTTTTCATCTTATACCTCCTATTATTTATCTTTTACTTTTTGGTTTTGATAATATTTCTGAAAAAATTATATCATTAACAATTTTATCTTTATCTACAATTTTAGAATTCGAATATATCTCTTGTTCTCTATCTACTATTTTTCTAGTTGTTTGTCTAACATAATTTTGCTTTTTCACCTGAGGCCTTTGATAGTTATGCACAGTTGATGTTACGTGCTTTTGGTTATTAACCTTTTTAACCTTTACTTTAGGCGCTCGAGTTATAGTTTTAGTGGGATCATTTTTTTGATTTTTCTTTTTCTTATTATCTAATACATAAGATACTAAAGTTAGTAATATAAATATTATGAGAGAAGTGCTCATTAATTCCTACCACCATATTTTTTATTTAAAAATTCCTTAGCAATTAATCCTCTTACTAAGTTTTCCTTCGAGAAAACTAATGTAGGAGTTGCCCCCACTGTACCACTATTAATATTTTGAAAATTACGTTGTTGTCTATACTTACTTCTACCTTTATTATAATGGTTGTTATAATATTGTTGGTATGCATTTTCAGTAGATTGATTATTTTGTTCAGAAACAGTTTGAACTGATGTTCTAGCCGTTGAACTAGTTACATTAGAATAATTAGAATCATTTTTAATTCTTTTTATTTCTTCTACAGCCTTTAAGGCATTTTCTCGGGCTGCATCTAATTGCATCTGCTTATTATTATCTAAATTTCTTCTATATTTTTTGCTATCAGAAGAAAATACTGCTAGGAAGATAACAAAAATTATGATAAATATTATTGGTGCTGCGAAAATTAGAAATGACATTTCACATCCTCCTTTTATCTAATTATTTGTTTTCTCCTGCTTCTGGTTGAGACATACGTTTAATCGAATCTCTCATTCCTGTATCTGCTTCTAAGTTCTTATAGTTCATATAATCCATTACACCAAGATTTCCATCTTGGAATGCTTTTGCCATAGCAAGTGGTAATTCCGCCTCTGCTTCTACTACTTTAGCACGCATTTCTTGGATTCTTGCTTTCATTTCTTGTTCAGCAGCTACAGCCATTGCACGACGTTGCTCCGCTTTAGCTTGAGCAATATTTTTATCTGCAATTGCTTGTTCTGTTTGTAGATTTGCACCAATATTTTGGCCAATGTCTACATCAAGAATATCAATCGATAAGATTTCAAATGCAGTACCTGCATCTAATCCTTTATCTAAAATTGTTTTAGAAATTCTATCCGGATTTTCTAATACAACAGTGTGTGATTCAGAAGAACCGATTGTAGAGACAATACCTTCACCAACACGGGCGATAACTGTTTCTTCTCCAGCTCCCCCAACAAGACGTTCAATATTAGCACGAACTGTAATTCTTGCTTTCGCTTTAACTTCAATACCATTGATTGCAACCCCTGCAATATATGGAGTTTCAATAACTTTTGGATTAACACTCATTTGAACTGCTTGAAGAACATCACGACCTGCTAAGTCAATAGCTGCACAACGTTCAAATGTTAAGCTAACTATATTAGCACGATGTGCTGCAATAAGAGCATTAATTACTCTATCTACGTTCCCCCCTGCTAAATAGTGACTTTCTAATTGGTTGATACTTACATCTAACCCTGCTTTATGAGCTTTAATCATAGGATTAATAACTCTACTTGGAATAACACGTCTTAAACGCATACCTACTAATGTAAAGATACTAACTTTTACACCAGCAGCTATTGCACTAATCCATAATCCAAGAGGGAAGAATGTAAAGAATACTGAAATAAGTATTAATACTACAACCAATGTAATACCTGAGAATACTAATTCTGGCATATTATTTCCTCCTTAATTATATTTTTCTAACTACTATACGCATACCTTCAACACGTACAACCTCAATTTTATTACCTTTTTCTATAAAATCTCCATCCGTAACTACATCAAACTTTTCTTCATTCAATACCGCTACCCCAGCTGGTCTTAGGTCTGTATATGACATTAATATACTACCAACCAGCTCATTTCGACTTTCACTAGCAACATAGCCATCTTCAGTAGAAATAGCATCATTTAAAACCAATTGATTTAAAAAGTTTAGTTTTTTATTTAGCACCTTTCTATTGAATAAAAATAAAGCCACTGAAAGCATAAATGAAATTATTATTATAAATGCAATATTGTATGTTGATTCATTCACATAAATAATTGCATAAACTAAGGTAATTACCCCTACAGTTCCTACTATACCACCAGGTATAAACATCTCTAAAGCTATAAGAGATACTCCACCAACAAATAGTAAGAATACAAAAATACTTAATCCTGTTTTGTAAGAATGTAAGGCAATATATATCGCTAAACTGATAATTGACGCTATTCCAAAGAAACCAAATTTCTTAGAGAACAGTTGTTGACAAAATGCCAGCGATAATATTAATAAAAGAATCCAATCGAGATATAAATATAAATCAGTCATTTTATCACCTCATTTTTGCATATTCTTTTTCTAAATAAGTTAGCAATTCATCTCTTGTAAAAATATTCCCATGACCTGGGATAGCATACTCAAAATCAATTTGCGTTATCTTATCGATATAATCACGAAGCTTAACTTTATCATAACTCATAGGTTTAGTATAATAATTTTTAGCATGGCTATCTCCTAAAAATAATACCTTCTCATCAGCTATGTAAATTAAAAATGCATCATCAGAATGTGAATTGTCACTAGCTATACAATTCAACTTTATTCCTCCTAAATTCAGGTTAACATCCCCAACTTTAGGCATATCAGGAATTCTAATTTTTATCTCATAATTTTCATAAACCTTTTTTAATACGTCCGCACTATATTTAATTTCAGAACCATCCTCTACTCTTTTATATAAACTTTCATCATCCCATTTCAATTTAGAAAATTCAACAAGAGCATCTTTTGCTCTTTGTGTTGAAATAATTGGAATACTCAAATACCCAGCTCCAAAGCTGTGATCCCAATGATGATGTGTTAAAATTACGTAACTAGGTAAAGGCAATTCATTTTTTTTCAATTCTTCTAAAAATTTTTCAACTTGTTCAGGTCCATTACCAGCATCAAGCATAACAGAAAAGTGCTTACCTTTTACATAACCTATTGCAGGTTCTAGATACATATAACGCTGTTTTGTATAATATAGATTTTCTGAAAATTTAATTAGCATTTTTTTTACTTCCTTTTGATTATAGGTATATTATAGCATAATTAATAATTATTTACAAACTGGCCTTCTTTATAAAAAACATCTGTAAAAGAGTATTTGTAGACTCTATTACAGCTGTTTTTATTATATTATGTATTACCAAAATAGTGCTAATGCTACTTGATAAATATAGTAACCTAAAAGTCCTATTCCTACTAATACAAACATTGCATAGATTAACCAAGTTGCTAAATATAAAGTATACCCTATTGCTTTAACGATATTAGTTACACTTAACCATAAGTGTCTTCCTATCGCTACAAGAATTGAGGGAACACCACCTTTATAGACTTCATCTTGATTATCTAAATCCCCGAATTTAAATATTGACATTAATTTCATCATAATTATCTCCTCCCAAAATAATTATTCTTTTACACCCTTATTATACTATATATATATATATGCAAACAATTACAATACATTTTTTTTAATACTTTTTATAAAAAAATACTAGAGTATTAATACTCTAGCATTGATATGGAGATGGCGGGATTTGAACCCGCGTCCAAAAATACCTCCCCTTAGCTTCTACATGTTTAGTTTACCTATTGAATTTAATTTTCCACTTAAGCCGATAAACAGGCAATGAAAAACGAGTTTGATTAATCTCTTATTTTTCTCTACAAACGGAAGAGAAAAATCGTAGACTGCTAATTAATGAACCGATTAGCTTTGTCACAGTCAAACAAAGTAATCAGCCTTTAGCTTATTAAGCTGCTAAAGCGTA
>CAUSKO010000062.1:0-6950 GCA_963532255.1 uncultured Gemella sp.
AGTAGCTTCTAATAGTTTTTTATATCCATCAGGAGTATGGGCAAAATCACTAATAATATCTATAGGTAAATCATCACCTAAAATTTCCATGCGTCCATATAAAGCACCTAAGTTAGGTAAAATACTAACTAATTTTTCTACACTATAACCTTTTACCCAAACAGCTATCATTGCAGCAAGAACATTGCTAACCATAAAGTCCCCTATATAATTAGTAGTACATTCAAAAATTCCTTCAGGTGAATTTAATGAAAACTGAGTTTTATAAGTTCCATTTTCTTTAAGTTGTTTTATATTATAAGCATAAAAATCCGCTGTTTCATCTTTTACAGAATAATTAATTTCTTGGTGATATAGGCATTTCGACATAATACCATAATACTCATCATCTTTATTTAAAACTCCATATTTTGTATCAGAAAAATTATTTCCTAATGTTGAAAACAATAGACTTTTATCGTACGCATAAGTTTGCATATCACCATGAAAATCTAAGTGTTCATGCGTAAGATTAGTAAAAATAGCAACATCAATATCAACATTGTAAATTCTTCCTAATGCCATAGCGTGAGATGATGCTTCGAACGCCAAGTTTTCAATATTTTCTCTGCGAAGTTCACCTATTTTATTATGAAGAGTTACAACATCAGGTGTTGTATTCCCAAAATACACTGGTTCTTCATCATTTTTCCCAAAACCATTTGTCCCAATATAAGAACTGCTTTCATCAAGATTTCTCAACATATTATGAACTAATGTTGAAATACTAGTTTTTCCATTTGTTCCAGTAACAGCAACTGTGTGGACTGCTGGCCCATGATTAATTGCTTTAGCAATCATACTAGCTATTTTTTCTATTTCATGTTCTTTAACAACCATAACAGCACAATTTTCGATATTATAATCTTCATATCGACTTGCTATTACTAATGCTGCTCCTTGTTCTATTACTTTTTCAATAAAATTATGACCATCTACAGTATATCCTTTAATAGCCACAAATACATCTCCTTCACCTATTTTCCTAGAATCTTGAGAGATATTATTTACACTTTTTGGAAGCTTTCCATAAATAGTTTTAATTTTTATATTATTAATTACTTCTAATATATTCATACTATCAACCTTTTTCTTATTTTCTAACTATTAAATTATACCATGCATACCAGTAATACTCAACTCTAGACATCGATAATTTAACTTTAATTTTTCTTATTAAGTTGCGGATTAATAAAATCTATTGTAAGATATAAAAGAAATATATAATTATTAATCGAAGGAGAACCTATGAATCACGAAATAATCTTTGAAGTATTAAATCTAATCTCTGATAATAATATTTCTAAAATTACCTTCTCTAATATAAGAAATAAAGAACTAGAACTAGATAAAGTCATTGCCAAACTTGTTAGAATAAAAAATAATATTAATATTCAATTTGAATATCGTTATAAAAGAATAATTAAGCACACAAATATTTTAACTTCTGATAGTGAAGCGGTGAAAAATGAACTAATAAAGTTATTCGAGTTAGCTAAAGATATTAATATTGCAACTAGTGATGAAATTATTAATATAAAAATTTCGAAAAAATATAAAATTAGTGTGAATAGAAAAAAAGCTAATACTAGAAATATCTCATTCGATCACAACAATAAAAAAGAATATTATTTAAGTGAAAAAGAGAAATATCCTTTTTTAATTGAATTAGGTATTCAAAATAAGGATGGCAAAATTATTAAGAGTAAGTTTAATAAATTTAAACAAATAAACAAATATTTAGAATTTATTAAACAAGCTACTATTCAATTAAATACTAAAAAGCAGATTACCATCCTCGATTTTGGTAGTGGAAAAAGTTATTTAACATTTTCAGCATACTATTATCTTAGCGAGATACTTAAACTTGATGTTAAAATCATAGGTATTGATTTAAAAAAGGAAGTGATAGAACAATGTAACAATATTTCAAAAAAACTTAACTTTACTAAACTTAGTTTTATTTATGGGGATGTTATTGATTATGAAAACAAAGATGAAATTGATATGGTAATTAGTTTACATGCTTGTAATACCGCAACTGATATAGCAATATTAAAAGCATTAGGTTGGAATGCTAAAGTATTTTTTGCAGTACCATATTGTCAAAAAGAAGTAAATTCTCAACTTAATAATGATTTTTTACCATTTATGTTAAAACATGGTATTATAAAAGAAAAATTTTCTACGTTATTAACTGACTCTATTAGAAGTGAAGTTCTTGAGGCTTTTGGTTACAAGTCTGATATTGTAGAGTTTATTTCAGAAGAAAATACACCTAAAAATCAACTTATACGCGCCTATAAAACAAATAATAATATAAATAAAGATAAAATTAATCAATTAGAAAAATTTGTTTCTTCTTTAAATATTGATATGTTTCTTTTAAATGAAGTAAAAAAACTTATATAATTTTATGATACGTTAATGCTCAAAATAAAAAAGCTTTAGATTATAAATTAATCCAAAGCTTTTTTATTTTATAATTCATTAAAGTCGTAAACTTTACCTTTTTGCCTATTTGGTAAAACAGCTGAAATAAGTATACAAACTACTGCTGGTAATAACCACTCTAAACTTTCGGCTGCCAATGGTAATTTTGCAATTAAACTACTCAATGATTCAACTTTAAATGTACTTCCTATTACTGATATAATAGAAATTAATGTTACTATACACATTGTTAACTGCATTCCTTGTTTTGATAATGCAATATATTTATTCACTATAACAATTAGTACTAAAGTAATAGTAATTGGATATAAGAATAACAACATAGGAACTGAGAATTTTATTACGTCTTGTAATCCTATATTAGCAATTCCAAAACCAATTATTGTGAAAATTATTGTATATACTTTATATGAAAGTTGTGGGAATTTTTTATTGAAAAATTCAGAAGTCGCAACAATTAAACCAACTGTAGTTGTGAAACAAGTTAATATAACCATCACTCCTAAAAATACACTTCCAAAGTTACCAAAAATTGCTCGTGTAGATTCAGATAACACATAAGCACCTTTATTAATTTTTGCATTTGCAATTACTTCCGCTGGTACTGAAAATTTATTCCCTAGTAAACCTAATCCAATATATAGAATACTAAATCCGATACCAGTTACTATACCTGCAATCCAAACACTAGATAGGTACTCTTTTTTATCTTTAAAACCTAATTGTTTTAAAGCACTCATAGCAATAATACAAAAGGCAACAGAAGCTAGAGCATCTAATGTGTTATATCCTTCAATAAACCCTGAACCAAACGCTAAACCACTAGTTGCGTATGTTGGAGCTGCTTCACCTACTGAATTGAATTTCATAACACCAAGAATAACTAACACTACAATTAATATAGCAAACATAGGTGTAAGTATTTTACCAACACTGTCTAAAATTTTTGTAGGGTTTACCGCTAATAAAAACGCACAAATAAAATAAATAGTTGTAAAGATTAATAACCACGGTAAACTACTTTCAGCAACAACTGGTGCTACCCCAATATCAAATGCTGTAGCTGCAGTTCTAGGAATTGCAAATAATGGACCTATTGATAAATAAAGTAATACTAAATACACTGTCGAGAATAAAGGAGAAATTTTTTCATCCATCTCTGCTCCATACCCATTAGGATTAAGTGTTCCTACAATTAGCGTAACTATTGCTATCCCTACTCCAGAAACTACAAATCCAAAAATTGCTGGCCAAAAGTTTTGGCCCGAGCTAACTCCTAATGCTGGTGGAAAAATTAAGTTACCAGCACCAAAGAAGATACCAAATAATAACAAGCCTGTTAAAAGACCTTTTTTCATAATTTATATATTCCTTTCTTTAAATAAAATATACTTTATAATACTACATATCAAAGATTATATCAACTAAAATTATACATTTTATTTAGCTAAAACAATATTTTATTTCAAAAATTAAAAAATCGAACATGATAAAAATATCATGTTCGATTTCATATTATTATCTATTAAATATGTAACCAAAGTAATTGTATTACAAATAATATAGCAAAAATATACATTAATGGATGAATATCTTTCCATTGTCTTTTTGATAATTTAAGAATAACATAGAATATAAATCCAAAAGCAATACCATCATTTATAGAACCAGTTAATGGAATACCAATAATTGTTACAAATGCAGGGAAAGCTTCTGTTATATCAGACCAATCAATTTCTGCAATACTTTCCATCATAAACGAACCTATAATAATTAGCGCTGGAGAAGTTATAGATGGCACTGATGCTAAACTACTAGCTAGCGGGAAAAAGAAAATTGACATAACTACAAAAAATGTAGTTGATAATGCTGTAAGACCCGTACGACCTCCATTCGCTACTCCAGAAGAAGACTCAATATATGCACTTGTTGGTGTACTACCAAATAATGAAGCGGCAAGTGTTGCAATAGAGTCAGCTAATAATGCCTCTTTTGCTCTTGCTAGTTTACCATTTTTTACTAATCCAGCTTGAGCGGCTACTGCTAACATTGTTCCTGTAGTATCAAATAAAGTTACCATTAAGAACGTAAATATTATTCCGTATAGACCTAATTGAAATACATTAACACTTTCAGTAACTGGATTATACAGTAAACTAAGATCCATATGGGGAATACCAAAAATTTTCTCAATTTTTAGTAAACCTGTAAAATAACAAACGATTGCTGTTAATGCCATACCTATAAAAATTGCACCTTTTACTTCTAATGCTAATAAAACTAAGATAACAAAAATTCCAAAAATAGTCATGTAAGCAATAGGATTTTTTAAATCCCCTAAAGATAAAATAGTATGCTCATTTGCTACTATAAGTGCTGAGTTTTTTAATCCAATAAATGCAATAAATAAACCAATTGCAGCTGATATACCATGTTTTAAATTACTAGGTATAGAATCTATTAAGCTCTCTCTAAAACGTGTAGCAGATAATACTACAAAAATTATTGCTCCAAGAAAACATGTAGCAAGTAATGTTTTATAACTATACCCACTAGTTGCTGCTAGTGTAGCAAAATATGAGTTCATCCCCATACCAGGAGCTATTACTATAGGATAGTTTGCTCCAAAAGCCATTATAAGAGTACCAATTAAGATTGCAATAATTGTTGCTGTAAATACCCTATCTATTGGAATTCCAGTAGCTGATAAAACTGCTGGGTTTACTACTAAAATATAACTCATAGAGAAAAACGTGATAAGACCTGATACTATTTCAATTCTTGCATTAGTATTATTCTCTGATAATTTAAAAAGACGTTCTAACATAAAAGAAAATTCTCCTTATTTAATTTGTTTTTTGAACAATTTTATAATATACCTTTTTTACCATAATGTCAAGACAACCTGCTTATAAATGTTCATGTTTTTATTGTTATTTTTGTTATAATAATCATTTTTAATAATACTTAACGGTAAAACATAATAAAAAAACCTTACAATTACTTTTGTAAGGTTTTTTTTACGAACATTGTTCATCCTACTATTTTTTAAGAAATATATTTTATAATATTTTCGAGAAAAATTCTTTCGTTCTTTCTTCTTTTGGATTATCAAAAATCTCAGTAGGTGTACCTTCTTCTAATACCACGCCACCATCCATAAATATAACTTTATCTGCAACTTCTTTTGCAAAATTCATTTCATGAGTAACTATTACCATTGTCAGACCTTCTTCGGATAACTCTTTTATTACATCTAAAACTTCTTTTACCATCTCTGGATCTAATGCACTGGTTGGTTCATCGAATAAAAGAACTTCGGGTGAATTTGCTAACGCACGTGCTATTGCTACACGTTGTTTTTGTCCACCTGATAGACTACCAGGATAAACATCTTTTTTATCTTTTAACCCAACTCTATCTAACAGTTCGATAGCTTTTTTCTCAATATTAGCCGAAGTATCATCACCAAAAGTTTTTGGTGCTAAAGTAATATTCTCTAATACACTCATATTTGGAAATAAATTAAAGTTTTGGAATACCATTCCCACTTTTTTCCTATATAAGTTTATATTTTGTTTAGTAATATCCTCTCCATTGTATAAAATTTGTCCACTTGTTGGTGTTTCTAATAAGTTTATACAGCGTAATGCTGTACTTTTCCCACTACCACTAGAACCTAAGATTACGATTTTCTCACCCTTATCTACATTAATATTCACACCTTTTAATACTTCCAACTTCCCAAATTTTTTATGTAAATTTTTAATTTCTAATAACAATTCCTTCACCTACTTTGCTAGTTTTTTTTCTAAACGTTTTACCAATAGTGATAACACTGATGTTATAACAAAATATATTGCTGCAGCTACTAAGTATGGTCCAAATGTTTGGTAGGTAGCATTTTTAACAGTATTTGCAGTAAACATAATATCTGCAACCCCTACAAAATAAACTATAGAAGATTCTTTTACTAGAGAGATAAACTCATTACCTAATGATGGTAAACTATTTTTTAATGCTTGTGGTAATATTATAAGCTTCATAGTTTGGAAATAACTTAATCCTAGTGAACGTCCTGCTTCCATTTGACCTTTATCAATTGCTAATATTCCAGAACGGAATATCTCACTAACATATGCTCCTGAGTTAATTGATAGAGCAATAATTGCTGACATAAACGGAGTAAATGAAATCCCTATTTCTGGTAATGCAAAGTATATAATCATAATTTGCACCAGTATAGGTGTATTTCTAATTATTTCTACATATACCGTAGCTATAACATTAAATACTTTGTATGTACTAACTTTTGCTAAACAAATTACTATTCCTAATATTAAACCTGCTAGTAGTGCAATAAGTGAAACTTTTAAAGTTGTTATTGTTGCATCTAAATATGTTGTGTAATAATTTGGAAGAAAATCAAACATCTATTTTATACCTCTCTTTTATTC
>CAUSKO010000063.1:0-6791 GCA_963532255.1 uncultured Gemella sp.
ATAGGTATTATATAAAGAGATAATAATGATTTTGAAGAATAAACTTAAAAAATTAACACTAAATTTCACTTCGTAAATAGTTATTTTATGAAAAGAAAATTTCATAAAGAAAATTAGAAAGTACTAATTTATTAAAGAAGTAAAATAGCTAATTTCTTGTATTCTGTTGTACATTATTTAACGAAACTCTTTAATTCCGAAAAAGCATCCGCCGAATTTTCGATAACTTTTTTCCTCGTCAACTAAGCTCAATTTAACCATTAGAACTTAGTTCGGGCGCTGTAATTATAAATTATAAAACCTCCTTATTTTAAGCATTCTATCATATTATACTAAATGAAAAGAATTATGTAAATTAATTTGATGTTCTTTTTAGTTGCAAAGTGGTTAAAAATAACATCTATACCTAGTTGTACTTAAGGTATAGATGTTATGGGATATATTAATATGTATTAACCAGTTACTTCTACGGCGTTTTTAGTTTCATCAGGAAGGTTAACTTCATTTACAGCGTTGATTTTACTATAAGTAGTGTTTATTGTTCCGATAAAAGTAAGATTATTAGCGCTGAAAGAGAATTTCGATTCACTACTAACTGGAGTAAAGTCTTTTGTTACAACATATTTAATTTGTAGTTCTTTAGGGTCTATGTCGTTGTATGTATCGTTTTGATCATCAGAATTTTTAGATGAATTCAATATAGAAATAATAATTTCTTTGAATTTCTCTTTATCTGTTCCTGAGTATGTAAGAACATAGTTTCCATTTTCTTCACTTACTTTAAAGTCTTGTGCATTTTTTTTGTATGCTTCTAATACTTTTTGTGGGAAAATATTTTCTTTTAAATGGTCATATTGTGATGTAACTGTAGAATTTGAACTTTTTGTCCAATCAGAAGATGTGCTTTTTTTCACATAAGCAGTATTATCTTTTAAATATATTTCTTCTTTATAATTTTTGTCGCTAACATTATCCGAAGATACAGTTCCTGAGATTTTATATACTTCAGGGTCGGTAGTAAATGTAGAGACTATTTTAGTTTCTGATTTAGGAGTAGAATTATCTGTAACCATCTCAGCTATAGTGGTAGTAGAACTCTCTCCGCTTTTAATGTTCTTAGTGTTCTCAATTGTTTTACTAAGTATAGTTTCTGGATTTGAAGTATTTACCATATTACAAGCTGTAAGAGTCACAGCAAGTATAAATGTTAAAGTAATTAAAAAATACTTTTTTGCGATTTTCATTATGTTCATCTCCTTATTTATAGGCTTTAACATAGTTTATCACATTTTAATATTAAAAGCTAGAGAAGGAAAATGTAAAAAAATAACAAAATACCTCTTGACATATATCAATGATTGATATACAATTATATCAAAGATAGATATATCGATGATGGATATAGATGGAGAATATCTCTAAAAATGAGGTGATAAAATGGCAAAATTAAGTCCGTACGAAACGGGAGAATTAACGGATAGTATATTTTTTACGCTTCTAGTTCTAATAGAACCGATACACGGCTATATGATAATGCAGAAAGTTGCAGAAATTACAAATAACAGTGTTATTATCGGTCCAGCAACAATGTATACGACTTTAGGAAAAATGGTCGGTGCAGGTTGGATAGAAGAAAAAGAAGTGGATAATTCAAAAAAAGAATATCATATTACTCCAAAAGGAGAAGAGATATTAAAAAGAAATTTAAAACAACGTCAATTCTTGGTTGATGTAGCTAAAAGGTTTTTGGGAGGCGATTTGAATGGGTAGATATAAGATTATACATGGATTCGCTTTATCGAATGATAGATGTATGAAAAGATTAGAAAAATACAGTGCAGAGGGCTGGTATTTTAAAAAATATCTCGTATTTTTTATGTTACTGGAAAAAGGTGAAAAGAAAAAGTGTAAGTATAGATTGTTATATGAGAAAAAATTTGATAAAGAACGTGAAGAGTTTTATGCAGCTAATGGCTGGCAAGTAGTAAGAAATAGCTACTTTTGGCAAATACTAAGAGGTGAAGCTGATGCTGTAGAGCTATATACAGATGCTGTTAGTGAGAAAGAAATGTGGAAACAAAGAATAAAATTTAATTCAATATTAGCAGCAATATTTATAATAGTAGGTATATTATTTACTTTTGCAAGTACATATATTAAGAACAATGAGTTTGTTGACTTTATTGGAGGTATAGTGCTTGGTGCAGGAGCTGCAATGGTAGCAATTATTATTTGTTTCTGTTTTAAATACCTATCTCTTGATAGGAAGTCGTATAATGAAAAATAAGTAGAGGTGATAAGGATGTATAAATATATAAATATATGGATCAGTTATGATAAAGTGGCTGATAAAATGAATCGCCTTGCTGCTCAAGGATATGAATATGATAAAGAATATATAGTAGCGGTTAGAATGAAGAAAGTATCTGAGACTAGTGATAAGCAATATAAGTTTATTTATGATAAATACTTTACACCTGAGACAGCGGAGTATTATAAAGCGAGTGGTTGGAAACTTCACAAGTTTAAGTTTTATAATATATTTAGACTAGCAGAAGGGGATTCCAACTCGTATCCAATTTATACTGATACCGAGACAGAATTAGAAATTGTTAGATATAGATTGTTAAGATTTACAATTCAGTTTATTATAATAAGTATGATAGCCGTATTGTTTTTCACAAATAAGTTTGCGATTCTTAGTTTTGCAATCCAAAGTAAAATATTGAGTATGTTTTTCATACTATTATCTGGATTAATAGGTGGTATGTGTGGTTATTGTATAGGAGGGTTTGCAATATTTATACCGAAATATTTTAAGTTAAAAAAAGAATTGAAATTAAATAGTGATTAAGTAGAATGAAGAGAAAGAGGTAAAGATATGATTCTAGAGTTTATAAATGTAGAGAAAAGCTTTGGTGCCAAAAAGGCGCTAAAAGGTGTTAACTTCACTGCAAAAAGTGGAGTAGCGAATGGTTACTTAGGAAGAAACGGAAGCGGAAAAACAACGAGTTTTCGTATTTTATTAGATATTTTCAAGGCTGATAAAGGACAAATCTTACTAGATGGAAAGAAACTTAACCATAAACAAGTGAAAATAGGTTACCTGCCAGAAGAACGAGGAATGTATGACGGTATTGGTTTAGTAGACCAACTAACATATTTCGGTATGTTAAAAGGGATGAATAAAAAAGCAGCACAAACAGAAGCTAAAAAATGGTTAGAGTATTTTGACTTAAAAGATGATAAACAAGCCCTTAAAACATTATCTAAAGGTAATGCTCAAAAAATCCAAATTATTCAAAGTGTTATGAATGATCCTGATATTCTTGTTTTCGACGAACCTTTTAGCGGTCTTGATCCAGTTAACGTATCAAAACTAAAAGAAATTATCAATAACTTTATTAAAAGAGATAAACTAGTACTATTTTCTTCTCATCAAATGCCTGTAGTAGAAACATTTTGTGAAGATATACATATTCTTGAAAAAGGTGAAATAGTATTAAGTGGAAATCTTGATTATATGAAAAAACAACTAGGTCATGGAAAAATGATTTTAAGTGTTAGTAATATAACTAATCAAGAATTATATGCTAACTTAAGAAGTTTGCCAATGGGAATAGACTTATCGCTAAAACCAGAAGGAGTACTTCTTGATTTTAAAGAAGAGGGATCTAAGAAAATGCTACTTAACAAGTTAGCGGGAAGTAGTTTTGATATCGAAGAGTTTAAGTTGTATAAACCAACATTAGAAGAAATATTTAAAGAACAGGTAGGTAGGTAATTATGAGAAATTTTATGACAGTATTTAATTTCGAATTTAAACAGTTTTTTGCGAAGAAATCAACTAGAGTTATAATGGTGATATATTTTGTTCTAATGTTTGGGGTGACATTTATTCCAAATATTATGAATAGTAGCTATTTTAAAGGAGACAATAATGATAACTTTAGTAAAAGTGCATATGTTGTAAAAGATGTTCCTATTGAAGTGACAGATTTGAAAGAAGCTAAAAAATATGAAAGTAAAGAACAAATAGAACAAGATATAAAAGATGGGAAAATCGAAGAAGGTATAGTTTTGACTAAAGGTAGTTATGAATACCTATCAAAACAAAGTATTATGAGTGATAATAACAGTGCATTTAAAGAGGCATTTGGAGTAAATATCGAAAAACAAGTTTACAAACAAAATGGTTTAGATTATGCAAAAGTAAATCAAGTTAAAGCTAGTATACCAAAACCAACTTCTGTAAATGTTGGTGGTGACTCAAATGTTAAAGCTCAAATAGTAAATTATACATTAGTTTATGTGCTAACATTTATTATATATCTTACTATAGCGCAATTTGGTAATGTTGTTGCACTGAATGTTGTTAAAGAGAAAAGTAATAGAGCTATGGAACTTTTAATAATAACGGTTAAGCCAAAAACATTAATTTTAGGAAAAGTACTTGCATTATCTGCTGCAGTATTAATTGAAATGGGATTAATCGTTGGTGGATTACTGTTAGGTCTTAAAATAAATACTTCTAAATATAGTGATACTATGAAAGAAATAGTTAGCAATTTAAACTATAAAGTGTTAGGTGTAGGTTTAGTGTTTATGATAACAGGGTTTGTAATGTTTATGTTTATTTATGCAGCATTTGCATCACTAGTAAGTAAGATGGAGGATGTTAACGGTGCTGTTATGTTACCGACATTACTGTTTATGGCAGCATTTTTTGTGAATTTCTACATACTACAACAAGGAGCTAATACTAAGCTTGCTGCAATATTATCATACTTCCCACTAACTTCATATTTTGTGATGTTTACTAGGTACGCACTTGGTAATGCTAGCTTACAGAATTTACAACTTTCTTATGCTATTTTAGCTATTACGACAATTATAATAGCTCTTGCTTGTGTTAGAGTATATAGATCAGCAACATTAAGATATGGACAAAAACTAAAATTCTTTAAATTATTATTTGGAAAATAAAATATTATATGAAAAAGAAGCGGCTAGTATTAGTTGCTTCTTTTTTATGAAAAGTGTATTTTCTATATAAAATAACTATAAAATACTTAATGTGTTTATGAAAAGGTGTTTCATGAAAATTAAAGTAATCTTGATACAGTTAACTTTGTAGATAATAACAATATAAAATCTGTTATATTAAAAATTTTACATCTATTTACTTTATTTTTATTTTAAAAAAAGGTATAATATAACTATAAAAACGATTACAAAACTATACAAAAAAAAAGGAGGATGAATCTATGGGTGAATTAAAAAGAACGATAGGTTTCTTACCGGCATTCATGACGGTAATAGGTTCTGTAATAGGAGCGGGGGTATTCTTCAAGGCCGCCGTAATATATAAAACAACTGGAACAATGAGTTTAGGGCTTTTAGCTTGGGCACTAGCAGGTGTAATTACAATATGCGCAGGTCTTACAGTAGCTGAGCTTGCAGCTTCTATTCCAGAAGTTGGTGGAATGGTTGTTTGGATTGAAAAGGCTTATGGTAAAACAGCAGCGTTCTTATTAGGTTGGGCACAATCAGTTATCTATTTCCCAGCTATGATAGCGGCTTTAGCGGTTATCTTCTCAACACAAGTGTTGAATTTATTAAACTTAGATAAAACATGGCATTTACCAATTGCTTTTGCAGCAGCGGCATCACTAATGTTTTTAAACTTTTTAGGAGGGAAAACAGGTGGGGTTATCCAAACAGTTGCTACAATCTGTAAATTAATTCCATTAATTGCTATTATACTTTTTGGTTTATTCCAATCAGATTCTCAACCTCTACAACTTTTCCCGATTGAAGCAGGAAAAGATATCTCATTTGCAGGTGGATTAGGTGGAGCATTACTAGCTGCTATGTTCGCGTATGAAGGTTGGACTAATGTAGGTAGTATGGCTGGAGAAATGAAAAACCCTCAAAAAGACTTACCAAGAGCTATTTTCCTGGGTCTTGCAGTAGTTATGGCTGTATATGTACTTATAAATGTTGCGTATCTAATGAGTTTACCATTAGACCGTGTTGCTGGTAACCAAACGGTAGCTAGTGAAGTAGCAGGTAAGTTATTTGGAGGACTAGGAGGTAAAATCCTAACAATCGGTATTCTAATAAGTGTATATGGTGCTATAAACGGATTTACAATGGCTGGAATTCGTGTACCTTACGCAATGGCGAAAAGTGATCAAATTCCAATGAAAAATGTTTGGACAAAACTAAATAAAGATTCTATTCCAGTAAATGCAGGTTTACTATTATTAGTATTAGCTGGAATCATGATGTTAACAGGAAGTTTTGATATGTTAACAGACTTACTAGTATTTGTAATGTGGTTCTTCTATACAGCTACATTCCTTGCGGTAATCATCTTACGTAAGAAAGATCCTGAACTAGCTCGTCCTTACAAAGTGCCATTATACCCAATTATTCCAATAATCGCAATTTTAGGTGGGGTATATACATTAGTAAGTACGCTTATCGCTCAAACAGGATTAGCTTTAGGTGGAATTGGATTAACAGTTATTGGTTTACTATTCTACACAGAAACACACAAAAAATTCAAAAAATAGTATTATTCTATATACAAAAAGAGTACAAACAATTGGTTTGTACTCTTTTTTACGTTAAAAGTATATTTATACACGAGGGTTATTTTCTATTTTCTAAGTATTCAGCGATTGCCGCTACGTCTTTATCTCCACGACCAGAAACGTTAACGATAATTACTTTATCTTTATCCATTTTTGGAGCGCGTTTAATTACTTCTGCTAGTGCGTGAG
>CAUSKO010000064.1:0-6487 GCA_963532255.1 uncultured Gemella sp.
GTGGAGGACGTGGAAACTGTCGTTTCGCAACACCTTCAAATCCTGCACCAGAAATAGCTGAAAATGGTGAACCAGGAGAAGAAAGAAATTTAACACTTGAGCTTAAACTTATGGCTGATGTTGGATTAGTTGGATTCCCATCAGTAGGTAAATCGACACTATTATCAATTACTACAAAAGCAAAACCAAAAATTGCTGATTATCACTTTACTACATTAGCACCGAACTTAGGTGTAGTAGAAACAAAAGATCACCGTAGTTTTGTAATGGCAGACTTACCAGGACTTATTGAAGGAGCAAGCCAAGGGGTAGGATTAGGGCACCAATTCTTACGTCATATTGAAAGAACTAAAGTAATAGTTCACGTTATTGATATGTCAGCAACAGATGGTCGTGATCCTTATGAAGATTATAAAGTAATTAACGCAGAGCTAGGTGAATATAATATGCGTTTACTAGAACGTCCACAAATAGTAGTAGCTAATAAGATGGATATTCCAGTAGCTAGTGAAAATCTAGTAGAATTTAAAAAACGTCTAGCTGAAGACGGAGAAGATGTTGATATCGTAGAAATTTCAGCATTTACAAGAAATAATATAGATAACTTATTATATAAAATTAGTGATATTTTAGATAACACAGATCCTAATATGCTTTACGAATTAGATACTGAAGAAGAAAGCATGGAAAACCGAGTTATTTATAAACATAAACCAAAAGATGAAACATTTAAAATTACTCGTGATGATACAGGAGCATATGTTGTTAGTGGACCTGGTATCGAGCGTGCATTCTTAATGACTGACTTTAACCGTGATGCATCTGTAAGACGTTTCGCTCAACAAATGCGTTCTATGGGAGTAGACGACGCGTTACGCGAACGTGGATGTAAAAACGGAGATACAGTTAAAATACTAAAAGGTGAGTTTGAATTTGTAGAGTAGGAGAAATACCATAATGGATAATGAAAAAGTATATTACATAATTAGAGAAGATGTGCTTCCTGAAGCTGTAAAGAAGACTATAATTATGAAAAAAGCTTTAGAAGAAAATCCAAAATTATCAATTTTGGAGGCATCAAAAAGATTTGATTTAAGTAGAAGTGCTTTTTATAAGTATAAAGATACTATTTTTCCAATTCAAGAAATACAAAGACAATCTATATTATCACTTTCAATAGATGTTGATGATATACCAGGTATTTTAGGAAGAGTACTTTCAGTAGTAAATGAAGAAAAATGTAGTGTACTTACGATTCACCAAACAGTACCGATTAATGCTCGTGCTACTATCATTATCTCACTAGAAATTGATCCTGGTCACACAAATATAGAAAAACTAACTAAGAGAATACAAAATCTTGAATTTGTCAATAAAATTAAAGTTATTGGCGTTAGTATGTAAAAAAATATAATAAAGTATATAAAAAAATAGGAGAACTGGAGAGGAATGTAGTTTCCTAGTCAGTTCTCTTTTTTTGTTATAAAAGGAGAATATATGCAGAAAAATGAAATATTCAATGGAAAAGTTATTGATTATACTCATGATGGTTTAGGTATTGTTAAAATTAATAATTTTCCAATCTTCATTGAAGATGTAATAGAAGGTGAAGAAGTAGAATTTAAAATTATTAAATTAAAAAAGAATCTTGGTTATGGTAAAGCACTTAAGATTATTGAAAAATCAAGTAATAGAGTAGAAGGTATACCAAAAACTTCAGGTGCTAACTTAGTGCATATGAGTTATGAAGAACAACTAAGATTCAAGACAAAAAAAGTTCAAAATGTTATGAATAAAACATTAGGACAAAATAGTGTTAAAGTACTAGAAACACTAGGAATGGAAGATGGATATCATTATAGAAATAAATCTGTTATTCCTGTTCAAAAAGTAGATAACGAAGTACGTATGGGTTACTACAAACCACGTAGTCACGATGTAGTTAATATAGAGAAGTGTTTTATTCAATATGATGAACACAATAAACTTATGAACTATACTAGAGATTTAATTGCTGAAATGAATCTTTCTATTTATGATGAAAAAGCACATAAAGGTGCGATTCGCCATATAATGTTTAGAACGAATTCTAATAAAACAGAAATAATGATTGGGATAATAGTAAAAGAAAAATTCCCAGGTCTTGATGAGTTTGTTAAGAAGATAACTGAATTTGATTCAAGAATAGTAAGTGTGATGCTTAATATTAATAATAAGAAAACTAATGTAATTTTTGGTGATAAAACTGAGAATTTATATGGACAAGATTATATAACAGATACTTTAGGTGGAATAGAATTTAAGATTTCTTTACGCTCTTTCTATCAAGTTAATCCAGTTCAGACAGAAGTACTATACAGTAAAGCGCTAGAATTAGCAAAATTAAATCAAGATGACACTATAATAGATGCATACTGCGGAATAGGTACAATAAGTTTATTTGCAGCACAAAAAGTGAAAAAAGTTTATGGTATAGAAATAGTAGAAGCAGCAGTATTAGATGCCCGTGAAAATGCAAAAAATAATAATATAACTAATGCAGAATTTTTACTAGGTAAAAGCGAAGATGTCATTAAGGATTTAATTTCAAAAAATGTGCAAATTGATGCAGTAATAGTCGATCCACCACGTAAAGGATGCGAAGAAAGCTTCTTAAGAGACTTAGCTTCAATGGGAATAGAAAAGATAGTTTATGTGAGCTGTAATCCAGCAACTCTAGCACGTGATATGGAAATTATGAGAGATCTTGGTTATAAATTAAATGAAGTACAACCAGTAGATATGTTTCCAGGAACTTATCATGTTGAGGCGGTAGCACTTCTTGAAAGAACTAATTAAAGAAGTAGAAGAATATTTTATACTCTGGATAGAACTCGTAGAAAGAGGAGAGAAACCTTAGCCACTGTACTTGATCATGAACTTGTCACATAGTTTTCTAAAGAGTTTATGGGATTGTATAATGGGATTTATTTTTAAACGAAGACAAATTGAAATTTGTGGAGGTGAAGGGTATGGCTTCAAGGAAAGAATATTTAGATTTTATTTTAGAACAACTATCCAATTTGGAAGAAATATCATATAAGTCAATGATGGGTGAATATATAATTTATTATCGTGGAAAAATTGTTGGTGGAATTTATGATGATAGGTTTTTAGTGAAGCCTGTTAAATCTGCAATAGCATACATGCCAAATGCAAAGTACGAGTTACCATATGATGGAGCAAAGGAAATGCTATTGGTAGATGATGTTGACAACAAAGAATATTTAACCGGCTTATTTAATTCAATGTATGATGAGTTACCTGCACCAAAACCAAAGAAAAAGAAATAATAAAATTTCAGTTTATCAAGGTAATACCATTTAACGATAACCTTATGCTATAGTTAAATGGTTTAGTGGTTATAGTCCCAGATATAGACAGGTTCACTTGATATACTTAGTGTTCACTCGTTTCATGTTGAAGTGGTAACACTTCTTGAACGAACTAATTAGAGAAGTAGAAGAATATTTTATATTCTGAGATCGGACTCGTAGAATGAGGAGAGAGACCGACGAAATGATAAGGTAAGTCTGATTTATTGTTAAGACAACCTTAAAAAAAGCTGCATATCATCGATTTTTAATTCTTCTTGAATAGACTAGATTTTAGTAAGTGTGACTTTATTATTCAACAGCCTAAATTAGATTCGTGGTATCTTTGACGATCCTTATTTGTAAATTTCTAGATATTCTTGAATCTTAGAAATACATATTCATAATATTTCAGATAGGGCAGACTTTTTGTCTAGTCAATAGTCGCTAAATCAAAGACCCAATAGTTTTTTTTCTTGCTTAACATTGGGAACTAAACCCTTTTTGTAATAAAATTTAATCATATCATAGGTATATTCAGTTAGCTGACTGGCTTCTTTCATACAAAAGAATTAATCAATTTTTGAATTTTTTTTAGTAAAAGTGTTGACAAATAGAAAATTTTATAATATAATATGTTTAAACATTTCGACACGAGGTAAAAAATGAGTAAAAAAACAATGCAGTATTTGAGGAAGGCTATTCCAGCTTTTACCATGTTGCAAGATGAGAGTCGGCAAGATATGTTGATGCTCTTGTTTGATAAGGGAGAGATGACAGTCAATCAGTTGACAGATCATATGTCGCTTTCTCGTCCAACAGTCTCACATCATCTGAAATTGCTCTACTCAGCAGATCTTGTCACCTATCGAAAAGATGGGAAGGAACGCTATTATAGTGTGTGCTTAGAAGAAGCACTGGTTATCTTAAAAGACCTGGTGCACTCTATAGAGGAGGATTTAAAGTAAGACTTTAAATTTTCTTATCACTAATATGTCGAAAAGTTTAAAAATATAAAAATAAAAAGGAGAATAAAAAATGACCTATACAACACAAACAACTTGGAAAGAAATTATGAAAACTTTGCCAGCTGATTATCAGTTTACAGCTTCTTATCAACCTAAGGAAGAGTGGTGGGATTACAAAGGGCATCGTTTGCACTTGGATACCTTTAGAAATCCAGCTGCACCAGCTAAAATCATTGCCTTTCATGGTGTGGGAACAAACGGTCGACAAATTTCTATGATTCTCGGTGGTCCACAATCAAAAAATGGCTATGAAACCATTATGATTGATATGCCAACTTATGGCGTTTCCCAAGTTCGTGATCGTAAGAGTGTCACTTATGATGACTGGGTAGAGATTGGAGCGGCTTTGATTGATAAAGAGCTGGCACGAGACGACCGTCCGATTTTCTTGTACGGCTTGAGTGCTGGTGGAATGGAAACCTATCATGTAGCAGCTCGCAATCCAAAGGTAAAAGGGATTATTGGTATGACCTTCTTGGATCAAAAGGCTCAGATTGTCAGAGATAAAACGACTAGCAATATTCTCATGGGACGAATTGGTGTTCCTATGTTGACCCTAGGAAAATCTTTAGGCTTAGGGCGTCTTCAGCTGCCAATGTGGTTTGCATCAAAAATGTCAGCTCTTGTTAATGACAAGGACTTGCTCAAAATCTTTATGAAAGATAAGACATCTGCTGGAAATCTTGCTTCTATCAATTTCTTACAATCGTACATGAACTACGTTCCAGAGATTGCTCCCAAGGATTTCGCAGTTGCTCCTATTTTACTAACGCAACCAGATGCGGATAAATGGACACCTTATGAGTTGAGCCGTCCTGTCTTGGATCAAATTTCAAAAGTGCCAGTAGAGGTTGTTAAGTTACCAAACGGTGGTCACTATCCTGTAGAGCACGAAGCCCTTCGTGTGATGAATGATAGTATCAATCGCTTTATCAAACAGAATCTATAAACATTAGTTTGTATACTAAGTCTAGACTTTAATCTGAAGTAGAAACATAGAATGAATATCTTTTGGGATGCTCTAAAAGTACTAAATTTTAAAAAAATGTATATGATAACTCATAGAAGTAGTGGTTTATTAATATCTAAATTTGCTTTATAAAAGCTTTTTAGATATCTAATAAGCTGAGCAGGAGTGACTCGACAAAATCGATTTTTCCAAAATTGCGATTTTCGAGTCACTCATTTTTTGTATCTCTGTGATAGAATATACATAACGATATTTTTTCAATTATTATGGGAGATTGTATACTCAAATTAGATAACAAAAAATACCACAAGATAATAGTGATAATGGAAAAATAAGAATGTACAGTTTTGACAAAATAAAGTGGTGTAAGGTAGTGTACTTGTTCTGTATTTTTTATGATTTATGAACTCCGAGTAATATAGTATAATAGAATAAAGAAAGTTGATTAAGGCTGGAAAGTGAGATATACATGAAGTTTTGGAGGTGAGTTTGTGATAGAAATTAGGCCTAGTTTTAAAGATTTAAAATTATTTGAAGAATTTAATAAATACTATTGGTATCGAGAAGAACTTTCACAAATATGTAAGTCTCTTGGACTAGAGTATAGATGTACAAAGAAAGAATTGAACTATATTATTGAACAATATTTCAAGGGAAATAGAATAGAAAAGTCTACAAGGAAAGTAAACAAAAAACATGCCGAAGTAATATCTTTAAATACACCATTGCTAGAATGTGGTTTTTCTTTTAACCAAAAATTTAGAGATTATTTTTCAGCTGTAACAGGAGTTAGTCCGTTTAAATTTAATGCTGATATGGCAACTGCATGGAGAAAAGTAAAAAGGGATAATGATATAAATTTTACAATTCAAGATATGATTAAAATATATTATGGAGAGTCAGATTACGCCAAGTATGATAATTCAGCTTGTCAGTGGAATCAATTTCTAAAAGACTTTTGTGCAGATGAATCTAGC
Source organism: uncultured Gemella sp. (assembly GCA_963532255.1). GTDB lineage: Bacteria > Bacillota > Bacilli > Staphylococcales > Gemellaceae > Gemella. The sequence continues at coordinate 6,329 of CAUSKO010000064.1, forward strand.
AATAATTATTCCAACAAGTTAAAAGTTGCAGCTATCCTTTGGAAAGAAGTTAGAGACTCGAAGAGTGAAAAAAATTATTCAAAACAACTGCTTAATGAATATAAATATAAAGTAGAAGAGTATCGTAAATAAACATCTGTCTGATACTTTTAACGATAG
>CAUSKO010000065.1:0-6447 GCA_963532255.1 uncultured Gemella sp.
GAAGAAGCTTATAAATGTGCTAATGAATTTATAATAACTGCAGGTGGTCAATTAAACAGAACACATGTTGAACCTAATGTTGAATATCAGATAAAAGATTTTGCACTTGAAGAAATAATGTATGATCCACAAACGTCTGGAGGATTATTAATTAGTGTACCTGAAGAAGAGGCACAAGAATTATTAGAAAGATTAAATACATTTGAAATAAAAAGTGCTATTGTAGGAAAAGTAATTCCTAAACAAGAAAAAGCGGTTATAGTAAAATAGCAAATAAAATTTATGATAAATACTCAAAGGAGAGAATTAAGTATGAAAAAAGAAACATTAGACGCACAAGGATTAGCTTGTCCACTACCAGTTATACAAACAAAAAAATTATTAGTGGATAATGATGTTGTAGAAACAATAGTTGATAATTTTATTGCAACACAAAATTTAGAAAAAATGGCTAATCAATTAGGTTATGAATTCTCAGTTGTAGAGGAATCAAAAACTAAATATATCGTTACAATAAAAAAAGGTGAAGTAGAAGACGGTGTTGTAATTGACACACTTAGTGATAAATGTGTAGTGCCTGTTACTCAAGCTAAAAGAACTTTAGAAGAGGAAACAAAAGTAATAATATTGGTAAGAACAGAGGGAAGTATAGAAAGTTTAAGAAAATTTGCTGAGAAAAATAACTATAGTTTTGAAGTTTCAGACTTAGAAGAAGGATTTAAAGTAATAATCACAAGAGAAGAAACTGAAAAAGAAGAAGCAGTTGTAGCTGTAAAAGATGACAGCTACATCGTAGTTATTAATAAAAAACAAATGGGTCATGGTAGTGAAGAATTAGGGAAAAGATTAATAAAAGGTTATCTTTATGCTTTAAGTGAACAAGAAGTTTTACCGAAAAAAATAATATTCTTTAATGATGGAGCAATCCTAGTAGATAAAGAACGTAGCCATGTATTAAACGAATTAAAGGAATTAGAAAATAATGGTGTAGAAATAGTTTGTTGTGGTGCTTGTATAGATTACAATAAAATAGATTTAGCTGTTGGTAACCCAACTAATATGTACTTTATTGTTGAAGATATGAGAAAAGCTAACAAAATTATTCAACCATAGGAGGTAATATGATAGAAGAAGGTTTAGTGGTATTTAATAGTACACATGATTCTATAAAAGCGGATAATATTTGTGCAGAACGCAAGATAGCTGCATCACTTATCCCAACACATCCATCTATATCAGCGGGTTGTGGATTTATGCTAAAAATTGCTTGGGAAAAATTTGATAGTCTTGTGAAAATGTTAGTGGATGAACAAATAGAATATAAAGGATTGTACTATTCGAGAAAAGCCGGAATAAAGAGAATAGTTACGGAACTAGAAGATTATAAATTAAAATAGTTTTTTAAGAGTAGAGATTATGAAATATAATTATAAAAAAATTAATATGAGGATTTCTACTCTTTTAAAAAATAAAGGTGGAATTGTATGAATAATAACGTAATAATAGGAACAGCTGGTCATATAGACCATGGAAAAACAACGTTAATAAAAGCGCTAAGTGGAATTGAGACAGATACGACTCAAGAAGAAAAAGAAAGAGGTATGTCGATAAATCTTGGGTTTGCTTATTTTGATCTTCCAAGTGGAAAAAGATGTGGAGTTGTTGATGTTCCAGGGCATGAGAAGTTTATAAAAAATATGCTTGCAGGTGTTAGTGGTATAAATCTAGTGTTATTACTAGTAGATTCAAGAGAAGGGATTATGCCACAAACAAAAGAGCATATTGATATTCTTACTTTACTAGGTATAGAAAATTATATAATTGTAATGACTAAAATAGACCTTGTAGAAGAGGAATATAGAGAACTAGTAAAAGAGGATATCAGAGAATTTACAAAAGGAAGTGCATTAGAAAATGCACCGATAATAGAAGTAGATTCAATTAGTAAAAAAGGAATAGATGTTTTACTAGATACTATCGATAAAAAAACTGAAGATATTGAAGCGAAAAATATCGAAAAAAATGCTCGTCTTAATGTTGACCGTTCTTTCCAAGTTAAAGGTTTTGGAACAGTAATTACAGGAACATTAACAGAAGGAAGTATTAGTGTTGGGGATGAACTTGTTATTTATCCAAAAGAAGTAAAAGCAAAAGTTAGAAATATTCAAGTGCACTCACAAGATGTAGATAAAGCCTATGCAGGACAAAGAACAGCTATTAATTTATCTAATATTAAATTTGATGATGTAAAACGTGGTGATACTTTAGCAACTGCAGGTAGTTTAGTTAAAACTTATATGTTAGATAGTGAAATTAAACTAATTAATGATGACAGAGCTAATCTTGAACTTTGGGACAGAGTTAGAATATATGTAGGTACTGTGGAAGTTATGGCTAGGGTTGTACCACTAGGAACTGAATCAATTAAACCTGGTGAAAGTGGTTTTGTTCAACTTCGTTTAGAAGAAGAAATAGCGGTAAAAAATTATGATAAATTTATAATACGTACTTATTCTCCTATGGTAACAATAGGTGGTGGTGTAATTTTAGATGCTAGTCCTAGAAAACATAGTAGATTTAATGAAGAAATTTTAGAAAAATTAAAAGTTCAACTAGAAGGTAATTCTGGAGATTTAATTCAAAATTATTTATTATCACACTCAAATTATATAGTATCTAAAAATGATATTATTAAAGATTTGCAACTTCCTGAAGGAGAAGTAGCAATAGAATTAGCTGAACTAGCAACTAGTGGCAATATTTTTGAAACAAACCTAGGCTATATTCATAAGAAAAAATATGATGAAGTACTTGAAAAACTTAAAAAATTACTTGCTGATTACCACAAACGTTACAAATTAAAAGTAGGAATACCTAAGGTAGAAATAATTTCTAAATTTAAACTTTCTCAAAAAGAAGTATTAGAGTTGATAGAATTATTTATAAAAAATAATGAAGTACGCTTAGAAGGTAACTTAGTTGCTGAAAAAGATTTTGTCGTTAATTATGATAAAAAACAATTAGCAGAGAAAGCAAGAATAGAAAAAGAATTATTAAATGGTGGATTTACACCACCTACAATAAAAGAATTAACTAATGGAGTGAAAGCTAGTTTAGAGTTATTAGATTCATTAGTAGACAATACTATTATAAGACTGGATGCTGATTTAGTATTACATCGTAATGTGCTAACAAAAGCTATAGAAAAAGTAAATAAGCACTTTGAAAATGCTGAAAAAATGACACTAGCAGAATTCCGTGATATAACAGGATCAAGCAGAAAATATTCTATGGCAATTTTAGAATATATTGATAAACTAGGAGTAACTAGAAGAGTAGAGAATTACCGAGTTTTAGTTAAGAATAAACAAAAGGAGGGAGAGTTGAATTAATACGTTTAATTCAACAAGGCAAAATATGAGTTATTATTTTGATTATGGGGCAACATCTCTAAAAAAACCAAAAGAAGTAACTGATAAAGTATATGAAGTATTAGCTTCTGCAAAATATGCTAATGCATCACGTGGTAGTTATTATGAAGCTAACAATGCATTTAGAGAAGTATTTATGGCGAGAAGTGATATAGCTAAATTTTTTGGTTTAAAAGAAGAAGATAGATTAGTGTTTACAAATAATTCAACAGAAAGTTTAAATATTGCTATATTAGGACTTTTAAATAGAGGCGATCATGTAATTACTACATCTATGGAGCATAATTCTGTATTAAGGCCAATTTACCTTGCTCATGAGACTATTGGTTGTGAGTATACTGTCGTAAAAGGCGATAAAACAGGAATGATTGATTATGCTGATTTAGAAAAAGCTATTCAACCAAATACAAAGATGATCGCAATAACACACAGTTCTAATGTTACTGGTAATATAGTAGATTTAGAAAAAGTAGTAGCTATTTGTAAAAAACATAACCTTATTTCAGTAGTAGATGCTTCTCAAACAGCAGGAGTAGTACCGATTGATGTAGATAAATTAGGTGTTGATGTTTTATGTTTTACAGGGCATAAAAGTTTGTACGGTCCGCAAGGAATAGGTGGGCTTTGCGTAAGATTAAAAGAGCCTGAAATTAGAAGATATAAAGTTGGAGGTAGTGGGGTAAGAACTTTTGATAAAGTTCATCCTGGAGAGTATCCACTGCGTTTAGAAGCGGGAACACTTAATACTTCTGGTATTTTAGGATTACATGAAGGTGTAAAATATATTAACAGACATGGTATAGATAAACTTTATAAAAAACAAATAGACTTTGCGAATAAGTTTTATAATGAATTAAAAGACTTAGATTACTTAGAATTTTATGGAGATTTTACAAAAGATAGAACAGCGGTAGTTGCGTTAAATTTCAAAGGAATATCGGCTTCAGATGTGGCGGATGTTCTTGCAGAAGAGTATGATATTGCTGTTAGACCAGGAGCTCACTGCGCACCATTAATGCATGAAGCGTTAGGAACACAAGAACAAGGTATAGTTAGATTTTCTTTTTCAAGTATGAATACAGAAGAAGAAGTAGATTATGCTATTAAGGCAATTAAATCAATTGCTAAGGAAATTTAGGAGAAACGATATGACAAAACAATTATTATCAAAAATTCCAGCGATTAATAAAATATTATTATTAGATGAAATTCAAGATCTTATAGAATCATATAATGAAGTAGCTGTTAAATCAGCGATAAAAAGTCATATAGAAGAAGTGAAACAAGGTATTTTAAATGAAGAATTAACTGAAGTGCCAAGTTTAGAGATTATAGTAAGTGAAGTTTCTAAAAAAGTAGAAAAAGAAGATAAAAATTCTTTACGAAGAGTGATTAATGCAACAGGAACTATACTGCACACTAATCTAGGACGTAGTTTATTAAGTCAAAAAATTAAAGAAAACATTGAAAGTGTAGCTTTTAATTATTCAAACCTTGAGTTTGATATTGATAATAAAAAACGTGGCAGTAGATATGTTCACTTAATCGATATTATCAAAAAATTAACTGGTGCAGAAGATGTGCTTGTAGTTAATAACAATGCTGCGGCAGTAATGTTAACTTTAAATACATTAGTTAAAGATAAAGAAATTGTCGTATCTCGTGGTGAACTAGTGGAAATCGGTGGAGCATTTAGAATTCCTGAAATTATTAAATTAAGTGGTGGAACACCTGTTGAAGTAGGTACTACTAACAAAACACACTTAAAAGATTATGAAAATGCCATTAATGACAATACTGGAGCATTATTAAAAGTTCATACTAGTAACTATAAAATCTTAGGATTTACTAAAGATGTGTCTAATGAAGAAATATCATATCTTGCTCGTGAAAATGAAATAGTTTCAATAAATGATTTAGGAAGCGGTCAATTTATAGATTTCACTAAATATGGACTACCTTATGAACCTACTGTTAAAGAAGTGTTAGATAGCGGAATAGATATTGTAACATTTAGTGGTGATAAACTATTAGGTGGACCACAAGCAGGAATAATAGTTGGTAAAAAAGAATACATTGATAAAATGAAAAAAAACCAACTTACTCGTACTTTACGTGTCGACAAGATGACGCTAGCTGCACTAGAAGCAACATTAAAATTATATCTAGACGAAAAAGAAGCATTAGAGCATATTCCGACATTACATATGATTTCATTATCAAAAGAGCGTTTATTTGGAAAAGCAGATGTATTAAAAACAAAACTTAGTGATTTAGATTTCAAAATTACTATAGCTGAAGATAAAGCTGAAGTAGGTGGAGGAAGTTATCCAGCAAGCTATTTAGAAAGTATTGTAGTAAAATTAGAACACCCTAGACTAAGTGCAACAGATTTAGAGCGTCGTTTATTAGAAGTGGAGATTCCAATAATTACACGTATTAAAGATAATGAATTAATTCTTGATATGAGAACACTTCGCACACGTGAATTTGATTTAGTAAAACAAGCGTTAATAGAAGTATCTAAGTAATTGTTTTAGGTAAGAAAAATGCTAAGGAATATTACTATATTTGATGCCCAAGAAATTCAAAGTATTAGTAACTTTGAATTAGGATATGATGTCAATTTAGATATTGTAAAAAAACAAATAAGAAAATTGACTAATGATAATAAACACAATATTATAATAGGTTTTGAAAATGAACAAACAAGAAAAATTATTGGTTTTGTTCATGCTGAACTTTATGAAAGTTTGTATATGGATACTGGGCTAAACATACTTGGCTTAGCAGTAGATTCTAATTTTCAAGGACAAGGAATAGGAAAAAAACTTATGAGTTCTATAGAGGATTATGCTTTGAAGAATAATATTAGTTATATTAGACTTAACTCAAATGTTCGACGCATAGATGCGCATAGGTTCTATGAAAGTATTGGCTATGTATGTGATAAAACTCAAAAGCGATTAATTAAGAAATTATAAAATAAAGAAGGCGATAGAAATATCGTCTTTTT
>CAUSKO010000066.1:0-6317 GCA_963532255.1 uncultured Gemella sp.
CTTCTGGTAAATCTTGTTGAACCTCAGGTTCTCCCTTTTCAGTGACTACAGCTTCAGGTAATTCTTGTTGAACTTCAGGTTCGCCTTTGTCGGTCACGACTGCTTCTGGTAATTCTTGTTGAACTGCAGGTTCCCCTTTTTCAGTTACAACAGCTTCAGGTAATTCTTGTTGAACTGCAGGTTCTAACTTTTCTGAGACTACTGCTGCTGGCAATTCTGGTTGAACCTCAGATTCCCCTTTTTCAGTGACTACGGCTTCTGGTAATGCTGTTTGAACTGCAGGTTCCCCTTTTTCAGTTACAACAGCTTCTGGTAATTCTGCTTGAACCTCAGGTTCGCCTTTTTCAGTGACTACATATGCTGGCAATTCTGCTTGAACCTCAGGTTTGCCCTTTTCAGTGACTACATATTCTGGTAATTCTGGTTGAACCTCAGGTTCTCCCTTTTCAGTTACAACAGCTTCTGGTAAGACTGTTTGAACTTCGGGTTCTCCTTTTTCAGTTACAACAGCTTCTGGTAATTCTGCTTGAACCTCAGGTTCGCCTTTTTCAGTGACTACATATGCTGGCAATTCTGCTTGAACCTCAGGTTTGCCCTTTTCAGTGACTACATATTCTGGTAATTCTGGTTGAACCTCAGGTTCTCCCTTTTCAGTTACAACAGCTTCTGGTAAGACTGTTTGAACTTCGGGTTCTCCTTTTTCAGTTACAACAGCTTCTGGTAATTCTGCTTGAACCTCAGGTTCGCCTTTTTCAGTGACTACATATGCTGGCAATTCTGCTTGAACCTCAGGTTTGCCCTTTTCAGTGACTACATATGCTGGCAATTCTGGCTGAACCTCAGGTTCGCCTTTCTCTGCCACAACTTTGGGTTGCTCAACTGGCGAAACAGTTGATACTGGAGAAACCGACGAAACAGTTCTCTCATCAAGTTCCAAGTAACCAACATATCTGTAACCAGAAATTTGCAACACACCATCACGTCCAGACTCATGGATGTTAGCATTCAAATTAAGTGCTGAAGTAGTTGATAGTGTAACTAAACCTGTCGCCCCTACAATCAAAAATGTAGCTATTTTTTTATTTCTCTTATCTTTTGTAATAACTACAACAAGACTACCGATGGTCAATAAACCAAATACAGTCATAATAGATTGTGATTGACCAGTATTTGGTAGTGCGTCTTTCTCATAAACCAAAGCATATGATTCTTTTGATTCGTCAGGTCTACCTTGTTTGAGCTGATCACGTTCAGTTTGTGTCAAAGTACTATAATCTAAGTAGTGATAAGTCGATGCACCAACAATTGACGGAGCGAATAAAAGACTTCCCAAGAATACTGAGCCAACAATACCTTTTATTTTCCTAATGGAAAATTTATCTTTTTTTAATAATGACAATTGTAATCCTCTACCTTTACTTTTTATTTCCTAATAGCAAATACTATTTTTTATTCTCAAAAATTGAATTTCTAAAATCATTCGTTTGATCGAGATAAGCTTTATATATTGCCTGTTTAAGTTTATGAACTCTACTTCTTTCTGGATATATATTCACAAGATAATCCTCAGCATCTTCATTGACAGCAGTAGTCATCATTCTTTGAAGCGCATTTATATTTGTTATTGTCACTCTATCTTTTCTGAACCAATCTCCATTTGGGTTAATGAAGCTAATGCTCATTAATTTATTAAATTTAGCTATTCGCTCATTATACATTGCTTTTTTGAAATCAATCCATGATTTATATTCATTATTAAACACTTTCTTAAGCACTAAATCATCAGTTACATTACCGATTTTTTTACCATATGATGTAATAACGTCACCATTTGCTTTTGCTTCTTCCGCGTATTGATTAGAAATATATGGTACCATTCCATCTTTAAAACCTTTTGCAGCTAACAACTCGAACGCCATACGACGTCCCATTAAATCACCCGGAGTTCCTTTATCATTACTTAGAGCAGAATATATTGGTGAAAATAGTTTAATAGTATAATATCCATTTCGTTTAAAGGTATTATCATTGTCATTTTCGTATCCTCTTCTTGTAATAACATCATTTTCAATTAAACTATTAAATGTCGTTAATTTGCTAAGTTCACTATCATTTAAGTAACGAATAACATTAGTTGCATAAACCTTACTTCCATCTGGATCCGTTTCAAATTTATTTTCTATTTTTCTCAACAACTCGTTTTTCTTAGAAATATCTAAGTTAACAACTGCATTACCTTCTAGATATTCTAGCATATAAATTACATCAAACAGATTATGCATATATGTTTGCAAGTCTTCTGCATTATTAAATCGTTTTGTAGGATCTTTTACCTGAAGTCTAGTTGGATCTTCTGATTCTTCATATTTCAATATAGAGTTAATCGTAATAGTAGGATCATTTGGATGATCAGGAGCTTGTAACAATCCTTTAGCATAAAACTCTGGTCCAAGTCCATTTCGTCTTCCATATCCTCCAAGATAAATTTCTCTATCTGAGTTATGCGTCATCTCATGAGTATATGTTACTGCACCATCTTTATCAAGCATACGATATGCCATATAGTAGAATGCATCCCCTGTAGCGTATGCTCCATTAGCATTATGAACAACATTATTTCCTGCTGGACCAAAGAAATGTTTTATTGCTGGATGATCAGTTTCAAAAGTAGCTTGGTATGTATCTTTATCTACTTTTTCATCTGTACCAAATCTAAATGCATCATAGACTAGAACACTTCTATACAATTTTGATTTATTTTTATTATCTAATATTTTATACCAATAATCATAGTGATCTCTAAATCTAGCAGCAGCTTCTTTAGCTTTTGTTTCAACATAATCATTTAAATTAGTTCCTGCTGGATGTTCTTTACTTCTATATCTATCATAAGCTCCAAATCCTATAGTCGAAATGTTCGCAATAATAAACACCGATTTTTCAGGTAATGTTAATAGCGGCAAAACCATACTTGGGTATTTCCAAGATTGGCTAGTTAATCTATCATATACTCCAATTGAATATGGACTACCAGCTATTGATTGCTTATCATTTACCTCTTTAATTGTAGATTTTTCTTCTACTATATAGGCTTTAGTTTGTTCTTTAAACCACTCATTATTTGTTTTATCCGGTACAAAAGCTTTTCTATATTTTTCTAATGCATCAAATAAATTATTAGTTTTATAATTTTTCGCTAATAAAACGTTATAAGTTATAACATTATTTTTCGCTAGTAAATTATTATATCCAGATTTACCTAGTTCGATAATATTATCTAACGCTGAACTATTTGATTTACCGAAGAAATCCAAGTGGTACATGACTAAATCTTTCGCTTTTGTATCACCATATTTGAAATTGTACCAACGCTCTAAGTATGTTAATCCTAGAAGTACAGCTTCCTTATTATTTTTAATTTTTTCGATTACATAATTATCTATTATCTTATTGTTATTTTCAGCTATTGCAGCATCTGCAGTAAGTAGTTTCGTTAAACTATCTCTCAAGTTATTTTTTGTAGTATCGAATTGTTCTTCTAAATATAACTCCGTTAAACTAACATCCTTAGAAACATCTAATACTTTTCTAATTGCCTCTGATTTATATTCTACACTATTTAAGGCTGGTAATACTTCATCTAAAATATTTTGATAATTGCGAAGTAATGTATTCGGTGTATAAATTAAGTTTGTACCGCCTATTCTATACTCTGCTACATTTGAAAAATCACTTTGATAATTTACATTAAGTTTCTCTGATGTATTGTCTGCGTAATATAGTAATAATTTATTTATACTTGATTTGTATTTGTTAATATCACTAATTACTTCATTATCTTTCATTGGAACAACTGATAATAATTCTTTATTATAAAGATTACTACTTGACTCTACTAAATTTCCGTACTTAACTATTGTTTCTCTATTATAGAACGGTAATAGTTTTTCTATATTTTTATATACTTTTTCTTTAGATGAAACGGCATTTTCAAGATTTTTATAGTCAGTTACATATCTAGAAGAGAAATTAAAGTCTTCTGTTTTAATAGTATTTCTAGATACAAAAGCAGCTTTTTTCTCTCTAATTTGTGCGTCTTCTAATACTTCTCCTCTTTGAACATCAGAATCCTTAGTTAAGATTTCATCATCTTCTTGTACTACGTTCACAACCTTATTATTTTTGTTGCTATATACATGATTTGCTTTCATGTCAGTGAAATCTTTTCCAGTTATTGCATTACCGTTCGTAACATTAACATCGCTTAGCACATTAGATAGTTGACCAGATTTTTCTAATCCGCCTACTGGGTCCCAAAGATTACCAACTACTCCACCAACGTTTGCAAAACGTTGCACATTATTAAGATTTCCTTCAGCATAACTATTACTAATTAGCGCACTATCTTCTACTGCACCAACTATTCCACCAATAGATTGATCCCCTTTAGTTGCGTTTGATGCTAAATCAATTGATGCAAACGACTTATCTATTAATCCCCTCGAACCAGAAAGTTTACCTACTAAACCTCCGATTTGATAACTAGCAACTGTGTTATATGTATTAGTTATTCTACCTGTATAGCTACTGTTAGAAATAGTAGAATTATTAACTTGTGATACTAATCCCCCTATTCCATGTTCCCCAGCTATTGCTCCATCAGCATGAACATTACTAATTACAGTTCCATTTCTCGCTTCTTTTGCAAGTGTTGCAGCATCTTCTTTTGATGAAATATTGGCCTCTTTTATTGAAATATCTTTTACTGTAGCGCTATTTAGCACATTAAACAGTGGTTTTTTCAGGTTATATATAGCGTAATACTTATTATTATTTTGCCCTATTAATGTTCCATGAAATTCATTTTTCACATAACTTTCTTGACCATCTGGAAGTTCAAGTTCACGAGCATCCATAGTTGCACCTAAACGGAATGTGCCATTAGGAGTGTTATTCATTGCATCTACTAAATTTTTAAATGATGTATAGACACCAGTTTCACTTTGCTGAGTTTTTGGTAAATAGTATGTATAATTTTCTAGTACATTATTATTTTCATGTTGTATCAGATTATTTACACTTGCTACTATTTTATAAACATCTCTATTATCTTTATTAGTATTAGTAATGCTTGTAACTGGAAGCATCACGTCTTTAAAGTTCTCTGATTTTACTTTCATGAAGTAATTTTGTGGAGCATTTGGCACAGAATCCAATGAAGTAACATGACGATACTTATCACCTTCTTTAGAATATAGTTCAACAGAAGTTATATTTCTAAGTTCCAATTTCTTAATAACTTCTTCTTTAATATCGTCTTTTTTCTCATCTTTATGACGATAAAGTTTATCGTATACCGGTGGAATTTCATTACCTGCTATAATACTCTTAATCCACGCTAATTGTGTAGGAGATAAAATCAATCCGCCTGAGCGATTTTGTGCTCCATTTTGGTGGACACCAATGACTTTACCATTAGCATTAAATATTCCTCCACCACTCATACCAGGATTTCCACCTTGATATTGAACACCGTAGGTGTTGTTCGCATATTCTTGTTCCATTTCTACCGTAGCATCTTTTAAGTGCGTATATTTCCCACCTGGATATCCATGAACATTTAGTTTGTCATTAAGATTTACTTTAGTATAATTTTTAACTAAGTCTACATGTTCTCTGCTAGTTGTTTCAGGTAGCTTAATCACTGCTAAATCATAGATAAATCCTTTTGGATAATCTTGTTTATTATAAAAATGGATATCATTAGCAGTAAATCTTCCTTTTCGCCCATCGGGAGTTACCCATTCATATGTATTTTTGGTTTCATCCCCTATGAACTTACCTGTAGTATTATCAGTAGAATTATTAATGAAATTATGTGCTACTGTTAAAAGTACATTTGATGCAATAAAAGTAGCTGATCCCACTCCTGTTCCCCTAGATGAATCTGTAATAAAGGTCATATTAATTAATGCACTAGATTTTTTCTGAATACTCATTTCTTCTTGTGTATTAGTATTTTCATTATTTGGTTTAGTCTCTTCTGTACTTGGCTGTTCAATACTTCCAGAATACTCTCTAGTTGGTTCGACTTTCTCCGGATCTACTAACGCTCCAGCTTGCACTCCTGTATATTCTCTTGGCGATTCTACTTTTTCTGGTTCTACTAAAGCTCCAGCTTGTATACCCGTATATTCTCTCGGAGCTTCCGCTTTTTCTGGTTCTACTGTCGCTCCAGCTTGCACTCCTGTGTATTCTGGAAGTGGAGCTACTTGCTCTGGTTCTACTATTACTCCAGACTGGGAGCCGGTATATTC
>CAUSKO010000067.1:0-6309 GCA_963532255.1 uncultured Gemella sp.
TAGCAACCATTTCTTCATCTTTTTGATAAATTTGGTATCTATTTTTGATTTCTTGAATACTATTATAAAGTGCTTCATTTAATTTATCTTGTAGGTCAAGTTTATTTGATACTTCTCTATAATTTTCTTCAATATACTTTTTATATTCTAGTTCTTTTTTCAAATCACCAGATATTTCATCTAATACATCATAAATACCATCTAAAATACTTTCAATAGAATCAATATCCCCAACTTTAACTTTTTCACGAGCATCATTAAGTTGCCAAATACTATTTTCTATCTTACTAGTAATTTCTAAGTGAGAAAGTTTAAATCCTTTTTTCTCCATATCTTCAACTTTAAGTCTTAAAGTTTGGATTTGTGATGGACAAGTTTTTTCTATCTCTTTTAATAATTCTGGTAAAACTTCCATACGCTCTTTAAGGTCATAAATCGCTTCTTTAATGGCATTTATTTTTTCTTGAGCTTCAATATATTTACCAGTAGAAGTTAGGACTTTAAATTCCTCTAATTGCGGAGCAAGATTTTTTATATTAGTCTCAAATTGCTCAGCAGCTGTACCATATTGGTGTCTTTTAGCAAGTAACTCACGATTAAGTTCTTTGTATTCAGCTACAATTTCTTCGTAAGTTTCTTTATTACTTGGTTCTACCTCTTTTAATTCTTTAATTTCTCTTCTAATGCCAGCGATTCTATCTTTAATTGACGCGATTAACTCACCGCTGTTCATAATTACTTCATCAGCACGTTTAAAATTAAATTTATCTATATAGCTTTCTGCATTATATAAATCACGATCTAGTTCTTCAATATCGATACTTTGAATTTCATACCATTCGCTTTCCCATCTTGCATAAAGTTTCTCAGCTTTTCCTGCAATCTCCAAAGCTTTTACTTTTTTCAAATCATCGGATAATGTTTCTCTTTCTAGTTCGTCTTTCATAACTAAAAGAGGGTATAAGTCTTGTTTTTTTCTGTTTCTTAATACAAATAGTACTACTATTCCACCAAGAATCAGAATACACACAATTAAAAATATATATGTCATATATCTTCCCCCTGAACTTTTTTATTAAATTTTTTATCTTTATTAATACAATAAACCTAACAAAATTATACCATTTTTAATAGAAAAAACAAAGTATTTCAACCATTTTTTTTTATTTTTTTCTATTTTTCACTTAATTTTTGTTAATTTAGAGTTCTTCACTATCTCTTTAATATTTTTCATTACTTTTAATTATAATATAGTATTATATTTTTTTTTTTACTTTTTACTTTATTTTTTTTTACTAATATGGGAAAATAGAATAAAATATTTTCGGAGGTGTACTATGAATATTTTAGAAAATAAGTCTTTATTCATTGAACAAGCTTCTTCACTAATAGAAGGTGAAGAAAATCTTGTTACTAATTTATCAAATCTATCTGCTTTATATAAAGAGTATTTACCAAATACTAATTGGGTAGGTTTTTATATTGTAGATAATAACAATAATAACCTTGTACTTGGTCCTTTCCAAGGAAAAGTAGCTTGCACCAGAATCCCTTTTGATAAAGGTGTATGTGGTCACTGCTACTCTACTGCACAAACGATTTATGTTGAAGATGTGCACAAATTTCCAGGTCATATAGCGTGTGACAGTGCAACAAATAGCGAACTTGTTATTCCTATTATTCAAAATGATAAAGTTGTAGCACTATTAGATATAGATTCAATTGAATTTGATAGATTCTCTAAAGATGAAGTTACAGCATTTAGTGAAGTAACAAAAATTATTTTTAACAATTTAAAATTTTAATAACAAATCAAGAGGTAAGTAAATTAAACTCACCTCTTATTTTTTAATCTATAATTCCTTTGAATTTAAGATAATTTTCATAATCCATCTCTTTATTTATTGCACCTTCTGGAGTTAATTCAATAACTCTATTAGCTATAGTTTGAATAAACTCGTAGTCATGAGATGTAAAGAATACTGATCCTTTAAATGCTATAATACCCTCATTGACCGCTGTTATTGATTCTAAGTCAAGGTGGTTAGTAGGCTCATCTAATAAAAGTACGTTAGCTTTCGATAACATCATTTTAGACAGCATACAACGCATTTTTTCTCCTCCTGAAAGCACATGAGCACGTTTAAGAGCTTCTTCACCAGAGAATAACATTCTACCTAAGAAAGATCGTAAATATGCTTCTGACTCTTCTTCAGGAGACGCATATTGTCTCAACCATTCTACTAATGTAAGTTTTAACCCTTCAAAGTATTCAGTATTATCTTTAGGCATATAACTTCTTGATGTTGTTATTCCCCATTTTACTGTTCCACTATCTGGTTCCATTTCTCCAGCAAGAATCTTAAGTAATGTTGTTTTTGCTACTTCATCACCTAGTAAAATTACTTTATCATTTGGATTTACAGTAAAGCTCACATTACTTAAAACTTCTTTACCTTCAATAACCTTAGTCAATCCTTCAACTATTAGTAAATCATTTCCAATTTCACGATCTGGTGTGAAACGTACATATGGATAACGTCTGCTACTTGGTTTAATATCATCAAGAGTAATCTTATCAAGCATTTTCTTTCTACTTGTTGCTTGTTTAGATTTAGATGCATTAGCTGAGAAACGAGCAATAAATTCTTGTAGCTCTTTAATTTTTTCTTCTTTTTTCTTATTAGAGTCTTCAGCCATACGACGTGCCAATTGACTAGACTGATACCAGAAATCATAGTTACCTACATAAAGCTGTATCTTACCAAAGTCTAAATCACAAATATGTGTACATATATTATTTAAAAAGTGACGGTCGTGACTGACAACAATTACTGTATTTTCAAAGTTTATTAAAAACTCTTCTAACCATTTAATTGCACTAATATCAAGTCCGTTTGTAGGTTCGTCTAGAAGCAATACATCAGGGTTTCCAAATAATGCTTGAGCTAACAATACTTTAACTTTTATCGCATTATCTAATTCACCCATTAACATATCATGATATTCAACAGCAATTCCTAAACCTTCTAATAATTGAGCTGCATCACTTTCAGCACTCCATCCATCCATTTCTGCAAACTCACCTTCAAGCTCAGCTGCAAGAATACCATCCTCTTCAGTGAATGGATCTTTCATATAGATTTCATTTTTACGGTTCATAACATCCCATAGACGTTCATGCCCCATCATTACTACATCAATAACTCTATTTTCTTCATAAGCAAAATGGTTTTGACGTAATACTGCAAGTCTTTCACCTTTACCAAGTGATACATGTCCTTGTTGTGAATCTAATTCACCAGATAAAAGTTTTAAAAATGTTGTTTTCCCTGCACCATTGGCTCCAATTAAACCATAACAGTTTCCATTTGTAAACTTGATATTTACATCTTCAAATAACTTTCTATCTGCAAAACGTAAACCTAAATTAGTTACTTGTAACATTTTTTTCTCCTCATAATAAATTCAATAATAAAAGAATAGGTCACTTTATATAAAAGTCTGAGATTATATATAAATCTCAAACTTTTATTAATTATTCCTCTTCTTTTTTACTTACACTAGCTATTAAACTTTCAATATGTAATGCATATTCAGCAGTTGTGTCATACTGAAAAATAAGTTCTGGAAATTTTCTTATTTTAATTTTTTTAGCTACTTCTGATTTAACAAATCCTTTAATTTTCTTAAATGATTCTTTAGTTTTCTCTTTTTCTTTTTCTCCACCTAAAACAGTGTAAAATACTTTTGCTTGAGAGTAATCTCCTGTCAAAGCTACTTCCGTTACAGTAACAAATCCTAAATCATGATTCTTAACTTTAGTAGCCAAAACATATGTGATTTCTTTCTTTATTTGTTCTGCAAGTCTATTAACTCTTAATTCTGACATAAAGTTTTCCTCCTATTTTTTTACTTCTTCCATGACGTATACTTCGAAGACATCTCCTTCTTTAATATCATTAAAGTTCTCAACAGTCATACCGCATTCATAACCACTTTGTACTTCTTTAACATCATCTTTGAATCTTCTTAATGTATCAATTTCACCTTCATAAATTACTACACTATCACGAATTACACGTACTTTTCCATCACGTGAAACTTTACCTTCAGTAACATAAGCACCTGCGATTGTACCAATTTTTGAAACCTTATAAACTTGACGTACTTCTGCAAGTCCAATAACTTTTTCAACAAATTCTGGATCTAATAAACCAGTCATTGCAGCTTCGATTTCCTCAATAACTTTATAAATTATACTATGTAATCGAATATCTACTTGTTCAGTTTGAGCCATTTGTTTTGCGTTATTATCTGGACGAACGTTAAATCCAATTACAACAGCACTTGATGCTACTGCTAATGTAATATCTGATTCATTGATTGCACCAACACCAGTATGAATAATACGTACGTTAACTCCTTCTACATCAATTTTTGCTAATGACATAGCTAAAGCTTCTACTGAACCTTGAACATCAGCTTTAATTATGATATTTAAATCTTTCATTTCACCCTGTTTCATTTGTTCAAATAATGTATCTAAAGATACAGCTGAGTTTGCTTGACGTGTTGTTTCAATATACTGTTGTTGACGTTTTTCACCAATTTGACGAGCTGTTTTCTCATCCCCAAATACTACGAATCTGTCACCTGCATTAGGTACATCTTGTAATCCAGTAATCTCAACAGGAGTAGATGGTTTTGCTATATTAATATTTTTATTGCGATCATTAATCATTGCTCGAACACGTCCAAATGTGTTACCCACAACTAACGGATCTCCAACATTTAAAGTACCATTTTGAACTAACAATGTTGCAACAGCTCCACGTCCTTTATCTAATTTAGCTTCAATTACTGTTCCTAAAGCTAGACGATTTGGATTAGCTTTTAGTTCTTGCATTTCTGTTACAAGAAGGATATTTTCTAATAATTCATCAATACCTTCACCTTTTAGAGCTGAAATAGGTACAAAGATAGTATCTCCACCCCATTCTTCTGAAATTAAACCATATTCTACTAATTCATTCATAACACGATCTGGATTAGCTTGCGGTTTATCCATTTTATTAACTGCAACGATAATTGGAACTTCAGCAGCTTTTGCGTGGTTTATAGCTTCGATTGTTTGGGGCATTACACCATCATCAGCAGCTACAACTAAAATAGTTACGTCTGTAATTTTTGCTCCACGAGCACGCATTGTAGTAAATGCAGCGTGTCCTGGTGTATCTAAGAATGTTATTTTTTTATCTTTTGCACGTACTTGATAAGCACCGATATGTTGAGTAATACCACCTGCTTCTCCTGCTGTAACACGCGTGTTTCTAATTGTATCTAAAAGAGTTGTTTTCCCGTGGTCAACGTGCCCCATTATTGTGACAATTGGAGCTCTCTCTTTAAGATCTTTGTCTTCATCTTCAACTTCGAAGTATAAATCTAAGTCTTCTTTATTGATTTCAACTTCTTCTTGAATTTCTTTTCCATAATCCATAGCAATTAATTCAATTTGCTCTAAAGTAAGAGACTGATTAATATTTGCCATGATTTTTAATTCCATAAATAGTTTTTTAATAAGCTCTGTTGAACTAACTGAAAGAACATCAGAAAGTTCTCCTACAGTCATACCATCTTTTACTAGAATAGTATCTTCAGAAATAGATTCTTCTGTTGGTGCTTCGATAATTGCTGGTTGCTGTTTTTGAGATTTTTTATTTTTCTCTTTTTTATTTTTTTTCTTTTTACCTTTTTTATTGTCATTGTTACCTTGAATATTTGAAGCTTCTTTTTTAGAATCTTTCTTTTTAGGTTGCTCTTTTTTTACTTTTTTGAAGACACTATCAAGTTTGGCTAACCCCTCTTCTGTTAACATTGACATATGATTGGATACTTCAATTTCTGCTTCTTTTAAAACTGAAATAATATCTTTTGACTGTTTACAAATTTCTTTAGCATACTCATACACTCTGACTTTTTTCATTTATTGTCTTCCTCCTTCTTCTAGTAGTTGTTTAAATCTTTTTGTAAATCCACTATCAGTTATTCCAACTGCTACACGATTATCTCTTCCTATAGCTATACTTAAATTTTCGATATTTGAAAACTCAATATATTCTACTCCATAAAAACTAGCTTTATCAACTAATTTTTTCTTTGTATTAACTCCACAGTCTTCTGCAATAACTAATAATTTTATCTTCTTATTTTTTAAATTTTTTATTAATAAATCTTCACCTGTTATAAGTTTTCCTGCTCGTTGCATTAAACCTAATAAATTATATGCTTTTATCATTATTTTTGTGG
>CAUSKO010000068.1:0-6085 GCA_963532255.1 uncultured Gemella sp.
CGTATCGGTGACCGTGTACAATTAGTAGGGGACGATTTATTCGTAACAAACACTAAAAAATTATCACAAGGTATCGAACAAGGTGTTGGTAACTCAATCTTAATCAAAGTTAACCAAATCGGTACATTAACAGAAACTCTAAATGCTATCGAAATGGCTAAACGTGCTCGTTACACAGCTGTTATTTCTCACCGTTCTGGAGAAACTGAAGATTCTACAATCTCAGATATCGCAGTTGCAACTAACGCAGGACAAATTAAAACAGGTTCTCTTAGCCGTACAGACCGTATTGCTAAATACAACCAATTATTACGTATTGAAGATGAATTAGATGCAACAGCTGAATACCCAGGTGTACAAGCATTCTACAACATCAAACGCTAATTAAATAGTATATGTCAATTAAAGACTAGTAACTTAGGGTACTAGTCTTTTTTTATAATTGAGAGAAGATATCGATTAAATTAAATTTTTAAAATATTTAATAAAAGAAAATTTTTTATAATTATCACAAGTAGAAAGATTATTGATTATTATTTCCACTTACAAAATAGTCTAGTTTTTTATAAAACGGTTTTATATTACAGAAAATAATATTTTAATAAAATAGAAAAAGAGATGTTTAGTAAAATAATTATTATAGTTACTTAATATGTGAACGAAATGTGTCTTGTGCAATAAACTTTAATTTATCAATGTTTTCTTTTAATATAACTTTTGTTTTGTCGTAATTATAGAAAAAATATTTCATTACTTAAGAATAAAACAGAATAACATAAAAAATGAAACAGTTTGCTTATTCCTATAAATTTTAAAATAAGTGACAAAATATTTTATTAGTTAATAATTGTTAAATGCTAGCAAAAACCTTCCATAATAGCGATAGAATAAGGTAAATTTATAATAAATATAAATAACTTTCTTTAAATATAATAAAATATTAGCTTGCATTATCTTTACTGTTGTTATATAATTACCTCATAAGGAAACATTTATATTTTTTCTTTGTTGTATTATATATTATTTATTGTAAAATATACGGGCGATGAAGTTTTCTTTTTTGGGATTATGTAGTCTGGAGGTGAAAAAGTGCAACTAAAATCAAGAACTATAAAATTGATGGGTGCATCTATTGATATAGTTTTATATGATCAAGAAAATATAGAGAGAATTTTTGATGATGTAGTAATATTATTAGAGATGTATAAAGATAGATTTAGTGCCAATGATGATGATTCTGAATTAATGGAAATTAATCATAATGCTGGTATTAAACCTGTTGTTGTTCACCGTGATTTGTATGAGTTAATTCGTTTAGGAAAAATTCATAGTTTAGCACCGCAAAGTTTATTGAATATTGCTGTTGGGCCGATAATACAGGCGTGGCGTATTGGTTTTTCTGATGCGAGAGTACCAACGGATGATGAGATCCAAGAATTACTAAAGATTACTGATCCTAATTGTATAGAGTTAAATGACAGTCGGAAATCAGTATATCTTACTAAAAAAAATATGGAAATAAACTTAGGAGCGCTAGCGAAAGGCTACATAGCAGATTTAATTGTAACCTATCTTAAAAACGAAGGTATAAATTCAGGCCTATTAAATTTAGGGGGCAATGTAGTTACCTTTGGTCCTGCATTACACAACAATGATTTTCATTGGCGAATAGGTATTCAAGAACCAACTGGAAGTCGTGGTAATCATATATGTGTACTAAGAATACATGATGAATCAGTAGTGACTTCGGGGGTATATGAACGAAAATATACAGGGAAAGATGGAAAAACTTACCACCATATAATAGACCCAAAAACAGGCTATCCTGTTGAAACTGAGATAGCTGGATTAACGATTTTATCTAAGTTGTCAGTAGATGGTGAAATTTGGACTACACGTCTGTTCGGTCAAAGTATTGAAACAATAATGAATACTTTAGAAGAAATACCTGAAATAGAAGGAATTGTTGTAACAGTCGATGGTAAAGTTTATTATTCTAAAGGAATATTAGATAGGGTAATAGAATAAATGTTAATAAAAATTCTTAGAAAGATAAGAGAGGTAGGAAACAAATTGATTAAAAATAAACGTGCAAAAAATAATACTCGTATTTTTAAAAATGAGGAAATAATACAACCTAATAAAACAAATATTAATACATCGAAAGGAACTAAAAAAATGGTAAAATTAGTAGGGATAGTAGGAACAAACTCTAAAAAATCGACAAACCGTCAATTATTACAATTTATTCAAAAACATTTTGCAGAAAAAGCTGAAATTGAATTAGTAGAAATTAAGGACATACCTTTATTTAACAAACCAGCAGATAAAAAGGTACCAGAGGCAATTACAGAAATAGCTGCAAAAATAGAAGCTGCAGATGGAGTAATTATTAGTAGTCCAGAGTATGATCACGCTGTACCAGCATCACTTATGAGTGTAATTGCTTGGCTATCTTATGGAATTCACCCATTATTAGATAAGCCAGTAATGTTAACAGGGGCATCTTACGGGACTTTAGGTTCATCAAGAGCTCAAGCACATATTCGTCAAATTTTAGACTCTCCAGAAGTAAAAGCACGTGTAATGCCAAGTTCAGAGTTTTTACTAGGACGTTCATTACAAGCTTTTGATGAAGCTGGTGATATTTCTAACCCAGAAACAGTTGCTAAGTTAGATAGTTTATTTGCAGACTTTTTATTATTCATTAAAATTACAGAAAAATTAATGCATGCACATAGACAAGCTGAAAAAGAAATTGAAAACTTCTCATGGGAAGATTTAAAATAAGATAGGAGTGTAGAAAAACATGAAATTAGTAGGAATCGTAGGATCAAACGCAGAAATATCGTACAACCGTAAATTAATGGAATTTATCGCTAGAGAATATAAAGATTTATTTACTTTAGAGTTATTAGATATTACAAATTTACCAATGTTTAACCAAGATGAAGACCATTCAACTGAAAATAAAGACTTATTAGTGATGAACCGTAAAATTTTACAATCAGATGGAGTAATTATTTCAACTCCTGAACATAACCACACAATTACTGCTTCACTAAAAAGTGCTTTAGAATGGTTATCTTATGAATTGCACCCATTTGAAAATAAACCAGTAATGGTTGTAGGTGCATCATATTATGATCAAGGATCATCTCGTGCTCAATTACACTTACGTCAAATTTTAGACGCTCCAGGAGTTAATGCAATTGTATTTCCAGGTAATGAGTTCCTTTTAGGAAAAGCTAAAGAAGCATTTGATGAAAATGGAAACCTTAAAGATGAGGGTACAATTGGATACTTACGTACTTGTTTAACTAAATTTGTTAAATTTGCTACAGTAGCTCAATCATTAGCTGAGAGAAAACCAACTCCACCAGAAGATTTAACAGCAAGTGGAAAAATTTCTACTACAATTGAGGGTGTTGATGGAAACGCTGATGACTGGTATGAAAAAGCAGCAGAAAAAGTTAATGCAGTATCAGGTGATACTTACGTAAAATTAGATCGTGGTATCTTAACAGTAGATCAATTAAATTACTTCTTAAATTCAATGCCAATGGAATTAACTTACGCTGATAGTAACAACCAATTCTTATACTATAACTACAATAAAGAAGATTACGAAATGTTAGCGAAACGTCGTCCAGAACAAGTTGGATGTTCATTATCTAATGTTCACCCAGAAAGAGTATATGGAAGTGTAAACTGGTTAGTAGGTTTACTACGTTCAGGTCAAGTTGATGTATTCCGTACACATGTTCCAACTCATGGACCAGATAAATATGTTGTACATAACTACCAAGCTATGTATGATAAAGATGGAAAGTATGCTGGAATCAATGAATATATCTTAGATTTTAAACCTATCGTAGATTGGTATCTAAAACAAACTGGTCAAGCGTTAGTACCAGCAGGAACAGCGGCAGCTGGAGGATACCATCAAGCAGCACCAGCAGCTGATGCAACGAGTGGAGCATCTAATGCTGGAGGACATGGAGCGGCGCCAATAGCACCAGCGGCTGATGCAACAAGTGGAGCTTCTGCATAATATATAAATGATAGAACTTTAATATAATAATAAAAAATACACTATAATTTTTACAGTTATAGTGTATTTATTTTGTCCTGAATGGTTTTCTAAAAAAAAATAATTAATAAAGTAAATATTTATGTCTGCTAAATAATGGTAATATCATTAGTAAAGATAAACTAACGCTAGAGATATCTTATTTACAATCTAAAAAATCATATAAAAAATATTATTAATTTAGTATTTTTTAATAGACAAAATTAATATAATATAGGATAATAGAGAATGGTATTTTATATTTATAATCGTAAAAAAATAAGATTATATGGAGAAAGGATATATATATTATGATAGGGAAAAATAATTATAAACTACATCTAGAAAAAGATGGAGAAAGAGTAACACGTTACTCTATAAAAAAATTCACAGTTGGAACAGCATCAGTAGCTGTTGCAGCATCTATTTTCTTTGGTATGGGCAGTGTTGCTCATGCTGCAGAAGTAAATGAAGAAACTACTATTAATAAAGTAGAAGTAAAACAAGAAAAAAATATTTCGATAAATAGTAGTCAAAATATACAACAAACTAATAGTAAACCAGTTGTAACTGAACAACCTACTTCAAATGAAACAGCTGAAAAAGAAGTAACTAGTAAAGAAACTGATAATAAAGAAACAACTAAAAAAGAAGTAATTAGTGAAGAAGCTGTCAATAAAGAAACAACAGAAAAAGAGGCTACTAGTAAAGAAGCTATCAATAAAGAAAAGATAGAAAAAGAAGCTACTAGTGAAGAAACTGTTAATGAAGAAATAATTAATAAAAAAAGAGGCAGAAGATCAGTAGATAATGAAGAATCAGTAAATACTACTGAAGTTGCTAAAAAAGAAGAAACAAATAAAAATGTTGAATCTAATCAAGAAGCAACTGAAGAAGTAGACAAAGTAATGTTAGAAGTTGCTATAAAAGAAGCAACTGAATTACAAAGTGCTGAAAATGTTGATGAAAAAAGTAAAAATTCTTTAAGTAATGTTATTATAGAAGCTAACTCTGTACTTTACAGAAGAGATGCGGATCAAAATGAAGTTGATGATATTACAAATAAAGTAAATAATGTTATCGGAAAAGTTTTAGCTAAGCAACTTGAAAATAAAGAAATAGCTAAAAGGGAAGAAATAGAAACAGATAGTGATAGAGATGCGAGAGCCCTTCCTGGAGTAAATATATCGGGATTAACGGGTTGGATTAAAGATGGAGATGCAATTAAAAATAGTGAGCATTATTTAAACGCAACACCAGCTCAACGAAGTGCGTTTGACAAAGCGTTGACAGAAGCAAAAAAAGTTTTAGCTGATAGGAGATCAAATCAAACTAAAACTAATAATGTAACAAATGATCTTACACAAGAAGTTAAAAAAATGCGAAATGTCGCTGCAACAAATAAAGGTCAGTTAAATAGTTTAATTAATGCTGATGATGAATTTAAAAGAACAAACGAAAAATATTATAATGAAACTGATAAAGCCAAAGTAACTGCCTATAATAATGCTATTGCTGAAGGAAAAACAAAAGCAGCAAAAGCACCTATTTCTCAAACAGAAATAAATGCTGTAGTAGCAAAAATTAATGAGGCTAAAAATGCATTAAATGGAAAACCAACTGATTATTCAAAATTGAGAGAGCTTTATAATGAGATTGATTCAATAAAAAATAGTCCACAATTTTATAATGCTTCAGTAGATGCGCAAAGTTTTTATGAAGCAAATATTTCTGATATAGAAGCAGTAATTGAAGGGTTAGATAGTGGTGAAGATAACCATATTTCACAAAAAAGTATTAACGAGTTAATAAAATATACGTTAGAGTCTAAAGGAAAGTTAACTGGGCTTCCAACAGATAAAGCAGAATTACAAAATTTAGCATCAGAAAATAAAGAGAATAATTTTAAATATTATAATGCCGATGAAGCTAAAAAAGCTGCATACGATAAAGAAGTGGAAGCAGCGAAACAAGTATTATCAAAAGAAAATGCAACTCAAAAAGAAACAGATG
>CAUSKO010000069.1:0-5918 GCA_963532255.1 uncultured Gemella sp.
CAGGAATGGAACCAAAACGCATTGTTTACGTATCCTGTAACCCAGCTACCATGGCTCGAGATATAGAAATCCTCACACACAATGGATACGAACTTAAAGAAGTACAACCTGTAGACATGTTTCCTATGACAGCGCACGTTGAGTGTGTGAGTTTATTAAGTAGAATATAAGTAACAGAGTTGAATACTAGAGTTCTTGGTGTATTAATAGCGATTCAGTATATAAACTATTAAATGTTGTAATTGAAGTATTGTATAATAAATTTAAGCTGTTTTATTAGCAATGTTTATTTATGAGGTTTTTATGATAAGTTTAGGTATAGCAATAAAGAAAAATGAATTATGGTACTCTGTTATAGAAGGAACAAAGATGGAGAATGCTACTATCTTAAATTCAGGAAAACAAAATTTCCAATCGGATACTTCTTCTAAGCTATTAATGATGAGTTTTCATAGTTTATTTATTGAATTAATTACAAAATTTCATCCTGATGTTATAGTGTATAAATTATCTTTAAAAGCAAATATGAAACAGATACCATATATGCACTTTTCATTTGGTATTCTAAATTTTTTGTGTAATGAGAATAGTATTCCTATAATAGAAAGAAGTAATAGTTGGATTACTGCAGGGAAAAAATCAAAAATAATAAAATGTATTAGCCATTTTTCTGATAACCATTTTAGAACTGATGAAGAGATGCAAGCTACATTAATAGCGTGGTTTGAGATGGGAGAATAATATGGATATAGAATGTGATTATTCAGGATCAGAAGTTGGTAAATATAAATTATTGTCCAAGTTGGGTAATGGAGGATTTGGTGCTGTATATAAAGCCGAAGATAGAGTTTTACACGTAGAAAAGGCTATAAAAATAATAGAAGTATCAGATCCTAGAAAGGCGTATGAACTATTTAATGAGGCATCGATTCCATATGAGTGTCAGCATAATAATATTATTAGAATAAATAGCGGAGAGTTACTTACTTTTAATTCTGAAGATGTTTTTATTGTTGATATGGAATTAGTAAACGGTAATTCTATTGAGTGTTTGCTTAAAGAGCGATTTGTTCCTATTAGTGAAAGTATACATTATATTAAAGCTATATTATTTGCAGTTGAATTTTCTCATTTAAAAGGAATTATACATAGAGATATAAAGCCTGCCAATATTTTACTCGATAATGGTACTCCTAAATTATCAGATTTTGGATTATCAACGACATTAGGCAATTTAATTATTCCATGGAGATGGTACAGAACTCATGCAGCTCCAGAAACTTTTGTAGATTATTCAATTGCTACTGTAGAGACGGATATTTATGCATTGGGAATGACAATGTTTCGGATGGTAAATAATATATCAAACTGGAGCTCCTTTTTACAAAGTATACCTAATTTTGAACGTCATATAAGGAATGGAACTCTTATTGAAAGAATACAATTTGAACCATATATTCCTAAAAAGCTTCAAAGAATAATTCGAAAAGCTTGTAATCCCTTATCTGAAAAACGACAACATAGTGCTTCAGAACTTAGAAATTCACTTGAAAAAATACATTTTTTATACAATTGGAATAAACTAGATAGGTATCATTGGCAAGGTACATCTAATTCATTACCAGATAAAGATATTTATTTAGAAGAAAAAAGTAGAAGTATAAATGTAATAGTTAAAAATAATGGTAGATGTTCTTCAAAAGATACAAAAAATTTTAACAATATTGTAGATGCAGAGAATTATTTCTTTGAATATATAAGAGAATCTACCTTACAATAATATTGCTTTTGTTTATATTAGCTTGTAGGGTATATAAGTTAAATAAAATTTAATGATAAAAATATGAGTTTAGATGTTCATGTTTTAGATACTTATAATTTATTAAATAAATATAATTGGTTTTAACATGTAAAAATATGTCAGAGTTATATAACTTTGTGATTTGATGTTCTTTTGAAGAAATTTATTTTAAAAGTACTATTAATATATTAAGCTTAATGGCTGCTTCAATTCTTTAGCACTATCTATTAAATAGATAGTGCTATTTTTATAGTTAGCACATAAAATTAGTTTTTAGAGTCTACTTAGTAAATTTATTTTCAGAATGTCTGGTTTTTTATATAATATGATTATAAGTGTAAGTACAGAAAGTAATAGGGATAATTAGTTCAGAAGTAAGGGGTTATACTGATGGATGTAAAGATTTTTGATAATATTAATGATATTGTTCGTGATGATATGATATCTACAATAAATAAGGGGAGTAAGATATCGATTGCTGCTGCTTGTTTTTCAATTTATGCTTATAAAGAATTGAAAGTGCAGTTGGAACAAATAGATGAGTGTAGATTTATTTTTACAGCACCAACATTTATTAAAGAAAAAACAGAAAAACAAAAGCGAGAATTCTATATTCCTAGATTAAATCGTGAAAATAGCTTATATGGTACAGAGTTTGAATTGAAGCTACGTAACGAAATGAACCAGAAGGCTATAGCAAAAGAATGCGCAGATTGGATTAAACGAAAAGCTATATTTAAGTCTAATATTACAGGGGAAAATATGACTGGCTTTGTAAATGTAACAAACTCTAATTCTGCTACCACTTACATGCCTATTAATGGTTTTACAACCGTAGATATTGGCTGTGAACGTGGTAATAATACCTATAATATGATTAATCGCTTTGAATCACCATTTGCCGATTCTTATATCAATTTATTTGAAAGTCTATGGAACGATAAAAATAAGCTACAAGATGTTACGGATATAGTTATAGATAATATGACAACTGTTTATAATGAAAACTCCCCAGAGTCTATATATTTCTTGATTTTATATCATGTATTTAGTGAGTTTCTAAATGATATCTCCACTGATGAATTACCAAATGAAGCTACAGGGTTTAAACAAAGTAAAATTTGGAATATGCTATACGACTTTCAACGAGATGCAGTACTTGCCATTATAAATAAATTAGAACGATATAATGGTTGTATTCTTGCTGATAGTGTTGGTTTAGGTAAAACCTTTACTGCATTAGCTGTTGTGAAATATTATGAGAATCGTAATAAAAGTGTCCTCGTTCTTTGTCCTAAAAAATTAGCAGAGAATTGGAATACATATAAAGATAATTATGTAAATAATCCAATTGCTGGAGATCGACTTAATTATGATGTTTTATTCCATACGGATTTATCTAGACCCGGTGGCTTTTCAAATGGTCTTGATTTAAATCGCTTAAATTGGGGAAACTATGATTTAGTTGTTATAGATGAATCTCATAATTTCCGTAACGGTGTTGGTACGCATGCTAATACGGTGGAGAATCGTTATGTAAAACTGATGGATAAAATTATTAGGTCTGGTGTAAAGACAAAAGTATTAATGCTTTCCGCAACACCTGTAAATAATAGATTTATTGATTTAAAAAACCAATTAGCCATAGCTTATGAAGGAGATACCTCCCTTATTGATAATAAGTTAGGTACCACAAAATCTATTGATGAAATATTTAGACAAGCACAACGAGCATTTAATGCTTGGAGTGAATTAGATGTAGCTGATCGAACAACAGATGCTTTATTAAGAACATTAGATTTTGATTTCTTTGAATTACTAGATAGTGTTACGATTGCACGGTCTAGAAAGCATATTGAAAAATATTACGATACTTCCGATATTGGTAAGTTTCCTATAAGGATGAAACCTATTTCTTTGAGGCCTGTACTTACTAATTTAGAATCTGCTACAAATTATAATAGAATTTATGAAGAGTTAAGTAAGCTTTCCCTTTGTATATATACACCTTCTAACTATATTTTCCCAAGTAAAATTCAAAAATATATTGATCTAACACATAATAAAGGGAATGAGTTAACCCAAACAGGTCGTGAGCAAGGTATTCGTAAATTAATGAGTGTTAATTTGTTGAAACGTTTAGAAAGCTCTATTAATTCTTTTCACCTTACATTACAACGTATTTATAGCCTTATTAATGATACTATAGATAAGATAAATCGATTTGAGCAATATGGTGCAAGTAGTATTGATATGTATGAATCTTCTGATACCGAGTGGGATATAGATGATAGTAATACTGAATATTTTACTGTCGGTAATAAGGTTCAAATTGATTTAGCTGATATGGATTATAAAAGCTGGCGATCTGAACTTACTTCAGATATTGAGGTATTAAATGGTTTGATGAGTATGTTGAATGTAATAACACCTAAATATGATGGTAAGTTACAATCATTGCTTAAGGTTATATCTGAGAAAATAGAAAATCCAATTAATATTAATAATAAGAAGGTTCTTATTTTCTCGGCCTTTTCTGATACTGCAGAGTATTTATATGAACATGTTAGTGTTTATATAAAAGAAAAATATGGTCTTAATACTGCAGTTATAACTGGTTCTATTGATGGTAAAACTACTATTAAGAGTTTTAAGGCTACCCTTAATAATGTATTAACTTGTTTTTCTCCTATTTCAAAAGATAAAGCCGTTTTATTGCCAGATAGTGATGATGAAATTGATGTATTAATAGCTACAGATTGTATATCAGAAGGTCAAAATTTACAAGACTGTGACTGTGTTATTAATTATGATATTCATTGGAATCCAGTACGTATCATCCAACGATTTGGTCGTGTAGACCGCATTGGTAGTAGAAATGAAAGTATCCAACTTGTTAACTTCTGGCCTGATATGGATTTAGATGAATATATTAACCTTAAAGGTCGTGTAGAAACAAGGATGAAAATATCTATTATGTCATCAACGGGAGATGACGATCTTATTAACGCTGAGGAGAAGGGGGATTTAGAGTATAGAAAGCAGCAGCTAAAGCGTTTACAAGAAGAAGTAGTAGATATAGAAGATATGTCTACAGGTATTTCTATTATGGATCTAGGATTAAATGAGTTTAGACTTGATCTTTTAGAGTATATAAAAACTCATGGGGATATGGATACAAAACCAAAAGGGTTACATGCTGTTGTTTCCTCATCTGAAGAGCTTCCAGAAGGTGTAATATTTGTACTGAAAAATGTTAATAACTCTGTTAATATAGATAATCAAAACAGGATTCATCCATTTTATATGGTTTATATTGGCATGGATGGAGATATTATCTGTGACTATTTAAATCCAAAACAATTGCTAGATGATATTAGATTATTGTGTAGAGGCAAACAAGAACCAATAGTAGAGTTATGTCAAAAATTTAATGAAGAAACGAATGATGGGAAAGATATGCAGGAATTATCAAACCTTCTTCGTGAAACAATTCATTCTATTATCGATACTAAAGAAGAAAGTGATATTGATAGTCTATTTACAGCTGGTGGAACCTCAGCACTAATTTCAGTAGTATCTGGCTTAGATGACTTTGAGCTTATTTCTTTCCTAGTAGTTAAATAATAAGGAGAAAATGATGCTTGGTTTACCTAAAGCTACAGAATTTAATCGGCGCATTCCTAAAGCTAAGTTCTATGAGAATATAAATATTACGTCTTCTTTAAAAAGATTGTTTGTAGATCATGTAAAGACTATTTATTGGAGAAATAAAATTGCGTCTACAACTACTAATTTGTCTGCAGGAAAATACGTAACAGAGATTGAAGTATTTGAAGTCAATCTTAATAGCTCACAAGTTGATATAAACTTATTAAAATCTATTGATAGTGTAATCCCGTACCATATTCTTTATATTTTAGAATACAACGAGAAGTATCAAGCTTGGATTGGATATAAAGAAACTACGGGTATAGAAAAGAAAATATCCAAAGTGGATAGATACTATCATACAGATTGGCTTGAAGAAACGGAATTAATAGTAAAACTTGAAGGTCTTAACCTTGATGATGTATATGAAAATTTAGTACGCCAAATTGCTGGTGATAAGTTACAA
>CAUSKO010000070.1:0-5898 GCA_963532255.1 uncultured Gemella sp.
GCTATAATACCTAAACCACCGATATTTCTTACCGCAGGAATTAGATTATTGTTATAAAATGAATCTAGAGCTTCTTTAAAAAATGGAACCCGTGTATCGGGTGTTCCTAAAATAGCGGAATTTTCTAAAGAATGAATATGTAGAATGCACTCATTACTTGTTAGTGATTGACGAAGAAATAGTTCATCAGTCGCTATAGGAATGAGTGGATTATTTCCATTTAAGTTAGTGTAGATATTAACATTTTTATTTTTAATAAGTTCAAGCATAGTTACTCCTTAAAAGTAAGATAGAATTATAAATATATTATAGCTTAAAAAAGACTAATTTTATAGAATATAGTTTCCTAAATAAAAAACCTTATTACTTTTGAAAGTAATAAGGTTAATTATATTACATATTAATTTTGTAGTCTTCTGGTTTTATAATTGGGATTACTTTAGTAAATAGTTTAACAAATAGGTATCCAGTTATAATTGGAACTACTGCAAAGATTATAGCGGCTTTAATTATTTCATAAGCACCACCGTTAGTAGTAGCAAGATGAGCTAATGGTCCAACTAAACCACTAAAACCAAAACCAGCACTCATTGCTGTACCTTTAATATTAAAGATAGCCGCTAGTACACCTGTACAAGCTGCACTACAGATTACTGGTAACATAATTTTTGGTTTTGCGAAGACATTTGCCATAGAAATCTTTGGTGATCCTATAAAGTGAGCAAGACAGATACCTTTTGAGTTAACTGCCCAACCAGCAATAGCAAGTGTAAAACCACAAGCACAAATACCAAGGTTTGCTGCTCCAGATGCTATACCGTCAATATTAATCGCTAGTGCAATACCAACAGATGTTATCGGTGTAACAATTAGACAAGCAAAGATAATCGCTATTAAAATTGTTAGGATAATAGGTTGAAGAGTTAATAAATGTTTAATTCCGTCTCCTAGCACTCTAGTAAGTCCTGCAAAAAATGGAAGTAAATATCTTCCTATACCACCGATTACAACAAGGCTTAGAGTAGGTAGTACTAATACTGCGTATCCTTGTGTTTTATTTCCAATAAGTAAGATAAATGCAGTTGCTAATGCTGCAGTAAAGATAATAGTAACAATATCTCCTGCACCTTTTAACATTAAGCCAGTTTTATCGGCTGTTTGAACTATTGATCCGCTGGCATATAGTGTTGCTAAACCAATAGAAGTACCTTGAATAGGTGTTAATTTAAACATCATTCCTATTATCATACCTGAAGCAAGTCCAATAAGGGCATTAGAAATTGTAACCGAAAATGATAAAAACGCTAAAGATGGATATACTTTTGCGATATATTTCAAAAGTTCTCCTAATAACGCACCGGGTACTAAACATAAGACAGTTCCTAGTGCAACACCGTTAAGTACATTCATAGTAAATTTTTTAAATGTAATTTTTTCTTCCATAACTAATTCTCCTTTCGAGTATTTATAACCTAAAAAGGTTACTAATAATTATAGCTTAAAAAATATATTTTGTACATTGATTTCGGTAAAGTAAAATAAAAAACTGACCTACAATAAAATTATAAGTCAGTTTATTTCTATAATGTTGCAAGCAATTGTTTAATAATTTATTAATCAATAGAAGCATTAAGTATGTTTAAAGTTTAGTTTGTATAGTTGACTATATTGTTGTATAATGTAAATTATAATAAAAAAGGAGTTTGACTTAAGTGAAAGTATTAAGAAAATTATTAGCTTTTCTAGTAGTAATAGCACTGTTTGGTGGGGGAGCTGTATATGCTTTAACACCTAGTGAAGATATAAAAACTTCTGAAAAGTTATCAAGTGTAAATACATCGATGGACTTAGCATCACTAAATAAAGAGTTTGTAAATAACGTAAGTTACAGCAATTCTAAATTGTCTACTAATCTTAAGATTAATAATGAAATGTTTCTATCAATTTTAAATCATGCGACTAAAGGTAGTGCTGAAATTCAAGATGGAAGTTATAAATTAGTTGGCAATAGAGTAGCAGCTAAGATACCAGTTCAGTTATCTTTTATAAAAAGTGAGATTTCTTCTAATATAAAATTATCTGGTTCAAATAATAAAATTGAACTTACATTAGAAGATGCTAAAATAGGTAAAGTGCCTGTACCAGATTTTGCTTTAGAAAAATATTTAAAAGAGTATTTAACTGGAACAGGAGCTAGTATTAAGGGTAATGTAATTACTATTAATAAAGTAGAACTACCAGTAAAACTAGAAGGAATAGAAGTATCTAATGGAGTGATAAATGTTTCAGCTTCATTAACTAATGAACAGTTATTACAATATGGTTCGCAAGCAATAAAAGGGTATTTAGGATCATAAAATGATAAAGAAATCTATATTAGAAATAATATAGATTTTTTTTATGTAATAATATAATGTAAATAAAATATCTTATTTTCAGAAAATTTAATAATAAATTCACAAAAAATACTTGAAACTTTGTTGTTGATGTAATATAATATGTTTATTGAATAAAGACAGGACTACTATGTATTTATTATTAGAGAGAAACTGGTTGGTGAAAAGTTTTATAAAGACATAAAGTAGTTATCACTTTATTAGAAATTAATTTTATAGGACAATGAGTGCTCTTAGTGGGAGTTAAATGAGGTGGTACCGTGGATATATTCCGCCCTCAATAACTTTTACTAGGAGCTTTTTATTTTGAAAGGAGAAAAAATGGTAGAATTAAAAGATACATTATTAATGCCAAAAACAAAATTCCCTATGCGTGGTAATCTTCCTAATAAAGAACCAGAATTTTTAAAACGTTGGGATGAAATGGATTTATATAGAAAAGTTTTAGAAAAAAATGCAGGGAAACCTTCATACGTTCTTCATGATGGACCTCCATATGCAAATGGTAATATCCACATTGGACACGCACTTAACAAAATTTTAAAAGATTTTATAGTTAAGTATAAAAATATGAATGGCTTTGTTTCTAACTATGTTCCTGGTTGGGATACTCACGGTTTACCAATCGAGCAAGTATTAGTAAATAATGGTGTTGATAGAAAATCTATGCCAGCTACAAAATTCAGAAATAAATGTAAAGACTATGCTTTAAAACAAGTAGATAAACAACGTGCTGACTTCAAAAAACTTGGAGTAATTGGTGACTGGGATAACCCATACTTAACATTAGATCCAAAATTTGAAGCAGAACAAATCCGTGTATTCGGTAAAATGGTTGATAAAGGATATATCTACAAAGGGTTAAAACCAATCTATTGGTCACCATCATCAGAATCTGCTTTAGCGGAAGCTGAAATCGAGTATCGTGACCATACTTCACCTTCTATCTATGTTGGATTTGAATTAGTAAGTGAAGATGGAGTAGTAGAAAAAGGTACAAAATTCGTTATCTGGACAACAACTCCATGGACATTACCTGCAAACTTAGGTATCGCAGTACACCCTGATTTTGAATATCAAGAAGTTAAAGTAAATGGTGAAAACTATTTATTAGCTAAAGAAAGAGTTAACTTCTTAGCTGAACAATTTGGTTGGGAAAACTTTGAACTAGGAAAAACAGTACTTGGTAAAGAATTAGAATACTTACTATGTCAACACCCATTCTTAGATAGAACTTCTACATTAATCTTAGCTGATTATGTAACACTTGATTCAGGGACTGGTTTAGTTCATACTGCACCTGGACACGGGGTTGATGACTTTATCGTTGGACAAGGTAAATATAAACTTGGAGTATTATCACCAGTTGATAACCAAGGTAACTTGACTGAAGAAGCAGGGCAATTTGCAGGACAATTCGTATTCGATGCTAATAAAAATATTATTTCACACTTAGCTGAAACAGGTGCATTATTAAAACAAGAAAATATCACTCACTCATATCCACACGACTGGAGAAGTAAAAAACCTATTATCTTCAGATCAACACCTCAATGGTTCTGTTCTGTTGATGCGTTCCGTTCTGAATTATTAGGTGCTGTAGATAGAACTAAATTCTACAGTGAATGGGGTAAACCAAGATTATATAATATGATTCGTGACCGTGGAGACTGGGTAATCAGTAGACAACGTGTGTGGGGAGTACCAATTCCTGTATTCTATGCAGAAAATGGAGAAGCAATCTTAGATAACAACCTAATTGAGCATGTAGCTAAAATCTTTGAAGCTGAAGGATCAAATGTATGGTTCTACAAAGATGCTAAAGAACTATTACCAGAAGGATATACACACCCAGGTAGCCCTAACGGTGAGTTCACTAAAGAAATGGATATCATGGATGTATGGTTCGACTCTGGAACTTCTCATCAAGGATGTTGTGCAGTACGTGATGATTTAACATACCCAGCTGATTTATACTTAGAAGGTAGTGACCAATATCGTGGTTGGTTTAACTCTTCATTAATTACTTCTGTAGCAATTTCTGGAGAAGCTCCATATAAAGAACTTGTATCTGCAGGTTTCGTTATGGATGGTAATGGTAACAAGATGAGTAAATCTCTAGGTAATGTTATCTCTCCAAATGATGTAGGTAAACAGCTTGGAGCAGAAATTATTCGTCTATGGTCTGCAAGTGTTGACTATACTCAGGACGTACGTATCTCTAACGATATCTTAAAACAAGTATCTGAAACTTATAGAAAAATTAGAAATACATTCCGTTTCTTACTAGGTAACTTATTCAACGGAAGCTTTGATAATAGAACAGACCTATTATCATATGACGAGCTAGAAGAATTAGATAAATATATGGTTCTTAAATTTGAAAAAGTTGTAGCTAAAGTATTAGATTACTATGAAAACTATCAATTCAATAGTATCACTACAGAGTTAATCAACTTCTTCAATGTAGAATTATCTTCATTCTACCTAGACTATGGTAAAGATATTCTTTATATCGAAGATGAAAAATCTCAAAAACGTTTAAGTATGTTAACTGTACTTTACACTGTTTTAAGTAAATCAGTTAGATTATTAGCTCCAATCTTATCATTCACTGCAGAAGAAGTATATGATAATATGCCATACGAAGATGCTGAATCTGTTCACTTAACTGATTTCCCAGCTAAGAACTTAATCGATGATGCAGCATTAGAAGCTAAATGGGATAAACTTCTTGAAGTACGTGACGATGTAAACAAAGCTTTAGAAGAAAGCCGTAATGAAAAAGTTATCGGTAAATCTCTAGAAGCTGCTGTTGAAATCTACAGTAACGATAGTAAAGTAGTTGAATTACTAAACTCAGTAGACAACTTACACCAATTATTTATCGTAAGTAAAGTTGAAGTTAAAGAAAACGATGGTGTTGCCTATGATTTAGCAACTGTTAAAGTAACAAAAGCTGAAGGACAACGCTGTGAACGTTGCTGGAACATCGTTGAGGAAGTAAACGAAGAAGGTTTATGTCCACGTTGTGCTAGTATTTTAAACAAATAGTAACTTAATAAAAAGGGCTTGGATTATTAATTAAATCCAAGTTCTTTTTTATGTATAAATTTAAAAATGAGTATAGAGAAACATTAGAAAATTTTGCTTTTAAAAACCTAGTTAATATCAACTTAAAACATGTTATTGTTGTTGCTTTAAAGGTCAATGAGTGTTATAATAATATGATGTAAAGAAATACTAACTTTAATGATAGTGTGTATTTCTTTTAAATTATTACTAAATTTGAATAAGATAATTTATTGAATATTTTTTATAGGTGAATATTCAATATTGATTAAGTAAAATGATTAAATATTATGTTTAATTATTTTCTAAAAATTTTTGGAAGGAAAATGTTAATGGGAATTTTAGGAAAATTATTTGACGCTAACAGAAGAGAAGTAAAAAGCTTATCAAAATTAGCTGATAAAGTATTAGCTAAAGATGAAGAATATTC
>CAUSKO010000071.1:0-5874 GCA_963532255.1 uncultured Gemella sp.
TAACCATTTCATTAAATATCACCTCATAAACACATTATTTATTATATATCTTTTATCGTCTGGTGTCAACAAAAAAAGTTGACAAGTTTATTTTATTTTAAAATAAAATTAATTATATTTGCTAATGACATCATAAAACCTATAAATATTGTTAATTTTGCAGTTAGTATCATATATGGCGCCATTGTTTTATTGTTATAATTTTTTTTAAAGCCTTTTATTATTCTTATAGCTAACGGTATTGTTATAAGTACCAGTAAATACCATATCGATCCATATTTAGTAACTGAAAAAATTATATTCAATAAATATACTAAAACAAAACTAGCTGCTAATGTTTTAATAGCATTATCTCTCCCTACTAATATAGCATAAGTTCTTCTTCCAGATTCTTTATCGTTTTCTAAATCTCGGATATTATTAGCCAATAATATAGCACCTATCATTAAAAAAATCGGTAAAGAAACTAATATAATATCAAAGTTAATATAACTTGTTTGAAAATAAAATGATAGAGCAATAATAATTGTTCCCATAAATAATCCAGAAACAATCTCTCCAAAAGGAGAATAAGCTATAGGATACTTACCACCTGTATAAAAATAACCTGTCAACATGCATATTATACCTACAAAAAAAATATAATAGCTTGTCATTAATGTTAATATTATACCAAGAATTAACGAAACCATATAAAGAATTATCGCTCCATTCATCACTTCTTTTGCACTTAACTTACCTTTTACAATTGACCCTGAAATCCCTTCAGAATCAATTTTATCTAATCCATGTTTATAATCGAAATACTCATTAAATAAATTAGTTGCTGCTTGTATAAGTATACATGCTATAAGAAATAAAGTAAACTTCAAAAATGAAAAATCATTACTATATGTTAATCCATATGTTGCTCCAAATAAGACAGGCGCTATTGCTGCTGGAAAACTGTGCGGTCTAGTACATAAAAAGAATTCTCTAATTTTACCTTTATTCAAAGCTACCTCCTAAATATCTTTATTACCTAAATTATTATAACATATTTTTAATATATGATATAATTAAAAATATAATATTAATAATCGGAGGATTTCATTATGA
Source organism: uncultured Gemella sp. (assembly GCA_963532255.1). Classification (GTDB taxonomy): domain Bacteria; phylum Bacillota; class Bacilli; order Staphylococcales; family Gemellaceae; genus Gemella. The sequence continues at coordinate 1,099 of CAUSKO010000071.1, forward strand.
AAATTGCATGGATTGGTACAGGTGTTATGGGAGAAAGTATGGCTGGTCATCTACTAGATGCAGGTCATGAACTTTATGTTTATAATCGTACAGTATCAAAAACAGAAAATCTAGTTAATCGTGGTGCTAAATTACTTACTGAGATAAAAGATGCCCCACTTAACGCAGACGTTGTTTTTACAATGGTTGGATATCCTAAAGATGTTGAAGGTGTTTATCTAGGAAATGATGGTTTAATTACTACTGCAAAAGAAGGACAAGTATTTGTTGATATGACAACTTCTTCACCTACTATTGCAAAAAAAATCAGTGAAGAATTTGCTAAAGTTGGAGCTAGCGCATTAGACCTACCTGTTACAGGTGGAGATATTGGTGCAAAAAATGGCACTTTATCTATAATGGCTGGTGGAGATAAAAAAGTTTATGAAGAAAAAGTGCTACCACTTGTTCAACACTTAGGTAAAAATATTACTTATTTTGGAGAAGCTGGAAAAGGACAATATGCAAAACTTGCAAATCAAATAGCTATAGCTACTACTATGATTTCTGTTGCTGAAAGTTTTAAATTTGCTAAAGAAGTTGGTCTTGATTTAGAAGATTTCTTCAAAACTGTTTCGACGGGTTCAGGAGGAAGCTTCTCTATGACATCTTATGGACCAAGAATTCTTAAAAATGATTTTAAACCTGGTTTCTTTGTTCATCACTTTATAAAAGATATGCGTCTAGCACTTGAAGAATGTGAAAAAATGAATATTACACTACCAGGATTAGAAGCTGCTTATAAACTATATAATGAATTAGAAGAAGAAGTTAGAAATACTAATGGAACTCAAGCCATTTCTAAATGGTATAACCTATAAATAATAGAAAAACTTTCAGAGTAATTTATCTACTCTGAAAGTTTTTTATATTTATTTTACCACCTATAGTAAGTATTTTAGAGTTTATATCATGCCCTACATCACTTGTTTTAGCTACAGGTAAATCTTTATCTATAAAATCTTTGACTATACTATAAATATCATATTTATCATAAGTCTTTTCAAGATTAGTAAAAGTTCCAAGTAATAAACCAGAAATCTTATCAAAAATCCCCATTTGTTTTAATTGAGTTAGATGAGTAATTAATAATTCTGCTGTTGTACCTAATCCTTCTAAAAATAATACTTTATTTTCTAAATCTGGAAAATACTGAGTACCTGCTAGTTTAAGAAAACACCTAATATTTCCACCTGCAACTATCCCACTAATTTTTTCACCTTGAAAAAATTCCCATGATATATTTACTAAATCTGGTTCATTATGCAACACTGTTTTCTCGAAACTATCTCTTATATCTTTATTCCTAATTATATTTAATACTTGGTATAAATAAGTAGGTTCTCCTGTTTTAACCGTTATTGCATTTAATACCACACTTAAATCACTATAACCAAAAAATGGTTTAATATTCATTTTAATAATATCATAGTCTAAATAATCTAATATCTCATTAGAAACATCTCCTCCTGAGATATCAAAAATTGCCTTTATACTTTTATCACTAAAAAACTTTATGACCTCTTGCGCTCGCACTTTAGCACTAGCACTTCTGCCAAATTCATCTTTATATAAATAATTACTATAAACAGGAACTAAGCCAAAGTCTAATAATGTTTTTTCTAAGTTATCTAATTTAGTTTTATCTTCCCTAGCTTTACCATTAGAACAAACTACTAAAGCTACTTTATTATTTATCTCTAACATATTAGTTTAGTTCTATACTCTCTATATAATATTTAGAGCGAGATTCTCCACCTTTATATTGCTTATTATTTAAACGTAATATATATTTTCCTACTATTTTATTGTCTTTAGAGGCATCCTTAATTGGAACTATTAATCTATCCCCTTCAGTAGTCCAACTACTTTCTTCAATTGGTGACTGAGGAGTGGCTCCTCCTATTCCTCCCATTCCTGTTATATAAACTTTATCTTTTTTAAAGAATACTGTTTCTCCTAATACAAGAGAATTATTATACTTATCTTCATTACCTGAATAACTATCATCTACTTCTCTATATTTTATATTTTTCAGTGTTGATACATCTTTATATACATCTTCTGCACTGTATGTATCCTTATATGCTGTATTATAAACATCCGTTAGCTCGGCCAATGATATTTTTGTTACATGATAATCTTTACCACTAACCGTAATGTGTTTGTCTAAATCTACTAAATAACCAAATAATGCTACTTGCTCTAACTTTCTTCCTCCATGAGTTACGAAGAAATATTTTTGTAGTATTTCTTTTGCTGCAGATTTATTATGGTCTGTATTTTTTAAATTTAAATCAGCCCATTTTAACTTACTAGAATCTATTTTTGATGAAACTTTTTTAAGATCTTCACTGACAGGTGTTAATTTCCCATCTTTTACATCATATGCACCTATTATCTCATTTTTTCCTACAATTTTATTATTTGAAATATGTCCACCTTGTCTTAGGTAGATTTTAGTGCCTCCATTACTGCTATCTACTGAATAACTAATCGTTGGGGCAAAGTTTTTTAATTCAGCTATAGTTTCTTGAGATAAATTCAATTCAGATTTTAACGAATCTAAATCTGTAATAGTACGTATTTTCTCTACAACTACTGTAGTTTCCTTATCTAGTTTTTTACCATCTACACTGCCTAAATTTTCACTATTATTAGTAGTTGAAGTTTCCTTTGATTCCTCATACTTAATAATACCAAAAACACAAATTACTGCGGCCACAAAAATAGCTACAAAACCTAATATATACTTAACTGTTTTATTCATAATATTTTCCTTAAATTCTCCTAATTATTTATTTTCATTAACATCAAATGTAGGCACATAGAAATGTCTACCTTCCAAACCAAATAGCTTATCACTAAAAGTTCCTGGTTCTACATTTGATAAGTTTTTATCGAACATCATCATACGAGCATCAATATTATCTATAAAATTAATAATTTCTGCCTCTTTTACCATAGGTAATTTTGGTGAACCAAATTCATATTTCCCATGATGAGCAAGTATAATGTGTCGAAGTAGTATAATCTCTTCCCCTTCTATACCTAATTTCTCTGCTGTTTTAGAAACTTCATCACTCATAATAACGATATGCCCAAGCAATTCCCCTTCTAGAGTATACGAAGTACCGATAGGTCCACTTAATTCTATAGTTTTTCCTAAATCATGTAAAATAATACCACTATATAATAAGTCTTTATTCAACGTTGGATAAATCTCTAACAATGCTTTAGCAATTTTTAACATTGTTGTAGTATGATAAATTAATCCAGAGTAGAAATCATGATGCATTGATTTTGCGGCAGGATAACTAATAAATTGTTTTTTATATTTATTTAATAACTCTATTGTCACAGCTTTTAATTTTTGATTAGTAATTTCCTTTAAGAAATTATTCAAATCACTAACCATTACCTCTTTTGGTATTGGTGCAGTTTGTATATAATCTTGAATATCTATAGTATCCTCATCATTTGCCAATCTATAGTTTTTTATTTTGAGCTGTAATTTTCCTCTATAATCAAGAACTGTTCCTTCTATATATACCATAATACCGACTTTTAAATTTTCAGTATCTTCTTCTTTAACTTCCCAAATTTTTCCATCAATGGATCCGGTTTTATCTTTTAAATATAATGTTAAGTAAGGTTTACCACTAGTAGCTATTCCTCTTACTACATTATCCAATAAGAAAAACATATGTACTTCCTGATCGGTTTTAAATTCATTTATATACATCTTTTCACTCCTAAAAATTTTTTATATTATCTACTCATATACTATTTTACTAGTAGTTTATAAAAATTTCAAACTAAAATTATAGAAAAATTATTCTAGTTAGAGGTTAGGAACTATAAATTAAATTTCTAAATCATCTTTTTTTTTACAATAATCCATAAACTAGTTTTTTATTTTCTGATTATAATCAACATTCTTGACAATTCATCTACCTCATGATTTAATATACCCTATAAGGGTATATTGGGAGGTATACTATATATGTTTTATTTATTCACAAAAGTAGCTAGTATTTCTACTATCGAACTAGAACAAAAACTTAAAGAAAATATTCAATTAATAGATGTAAGAACACCTGGTGAATTTCGAAGAGGACATATAAAAAATGCAAAAAATGTTCCACTTAATGAGATTGGTCAATTTACTCCAATAACAGATAAAACAGTATATGTTATTTGTCACTCTGGAGCTAGAAGCAAACTTGCAGCAAAAAAACTAAAAAAGAAAGGCTACGATGTCATTAATATCCAAGGCGGTATGCATGCATGGAGAGGAAAAATAGTCTAAAATTACTAATATTGAAAGGAAGAGATCATGAAAAATAATATTTCAATGCAAGATTTTTATGAAAAGTATAATAATGAGGAACTTACGATTCTCGATGTAAGAGAAAATCATGAGTACGAAGTAGGTCATATACCTTCTGCTAAAAATTTTCCTTTGAGTAGTCTTGGTATAGATTTCACTAAATTAGATAAAAATCAAAAATACTATGTAATATGTCAAGCAGGTGGACGTTCAGCTAAGGCATATGATTTTTTAGAGGCTCAAGGATTCGATATAATAAATATCGAAGGTGGTATGAATAATTGGCCTGGAGAAACAAAGTAAAATATTAAACAATAAAAACAACCAATTTTTACTCTATTAAATTCTCTTTAATATAAAATTAATACATCATCAAAAAAGCCTTGTTCCTGAATAATTTTAGG
>CAUSKO010000072.1:0-5770 GCA_963532255.1 uncultured Gemella sp.
GACTAGAACGTTGCCAGGCAACAGTGACCTTCCTTTTGGAAGGTCTTTTTTTGTACTTAGAAGTTGTTGCATAAATAAACCTCCTTACTAGACAATAATCTAGTAAGGAGGTTTTATATTTTTATTTTTTAGCTTGGTGTATGTATGAACTTCTTACAGCTGGTTTTATTTCTCCCATTATAGAATAAATGTGAGTATCTGTTGTTAAAAGAGCATGAGCGCAAGGTGCTTCAAAGTTTATTTCATTTAGTTTAGTCCATGTATTCTCTTTAAGGTTATATACTAGTTCATCTCTATTCCACTTAAATTCTTCTACTGGACGTCTAAAGTAGGCATCGCGATATTTTGCATGCTCTTCTCCAGTAAGTGTGCTTAGATTGAAAACAGCGTCTTTCCAGACGTCTTTATCAAAGCCACCTATTACTAACAATTCATTCTCGTTTAGTTTACACCAATCTGCACCTAAAATTGAGTATTCATTGTTATCTATTATTATATCTGCAAGTTTAGTCCATTTTTTTTCTTTAAAACCATATTTATAACCATCTTTATAGGTTACCGCTGCAGCACCACCATAAACAATTAGTGAGTCATCGTAAACATAACTTAAAGCTTGTGAACGTAATTCCCCAGGAAATTCTGTTTCAACTTCAAATGTTTTTGTTTCTAAGTCAAAAGAATATAGTTCATTAGTATTTTTACCATTAATAGATCCAATACCAAAGTATAGTTTATTATTATAAACTTCAGCTATAGTATTTTCTACAGTTAGCGGTAGTTTGTCAATAACTTCAATATTTAATTTGTTATCTATTACAGATACTTGTAATATTTCAGAAGAAGATTCATCTTTATTCGCAATATAATATATTTTATCTTTATAGATAGCACTAGGGCCATAAGCTAATGGATAATCGTGTTGAATTTGATCTAGTAATACATGTTTATTATCTTTTATTTCATATAAGTAGATATCTTTATGAGTTACTTTAGTACCACCATCTACAGGTAAACCACCTGGAAAATTAGCACCACCACCGAAAATAAGCTTATTATCGATTACTCCTTTTAGTAGACCTGCAGTACCTATATTTTTATCATAACCTTTTTGTGCAGCTACTACTCCAATTTTTTCCCATTGTAATTTATACATAATGTACCTCCCTAAATTATATAAAACGTTTACATTTTTCTATTTAATAAAATGCTACAAATAGTAGCAGTCTATTGTCTTTTAATTTTTAAAAAGCAGCATCCTTGTCAACTAGTACATAAACACTAGGGTGATTTTTCAATACTGTACAAGGAATACTTTCATCAATTAGGTCACCGGTTACTAGATGTTTTATAGCATCTTTCTTTTCACTACCAAAAGCTAGTAAAATAATATGTTTAGCTTTCATAATATCGTTAATTCCCATAGTAACGGCTTGTTTAGGAACTAAATTCACATCATTATCAAAAAATCTTGAATTAGCTTTAATAGTTTCTTCTTTTAAATCAATAACGTGTACACCACTGTTAAACGGTGTTCCTGGCTCGTTAAAACCTATATGACCATTTCCACCAAGACCTAGTATTTGGACGTCTATAGTAGTGTTATTTAGCTCATTTTGATAGTTTTCTAATGCTTGGTCTAGATTATCTGCACTAGCATCTGGAATATGAGTATTGTTTTTATCTATATCTATATGTTCAAACAGATTTACATCCATAAATTTATGATAACTTTCAGGATGATCATAACTAATTCCTACATATTCATCTAAATTATAAGTTTTTATATTTTTATAGCTAAAGTTTCCTTCTTTATGGTCTTTAATCATTTCTTCATATAGGTCAGTTGGTGTAGAACCAGTAGCTAGACCTAATGTAGAATTTTCATTAATTAAACTTTTTAAAATTTTGTATGCTTCTTTAGAAGCTTCTTTTTTTGTTTCGAATACTAAATATTTCATAAATTAACTCCTTAATCTCTTAAAATTAGTCTTTTTTAAATACTTCTTTACCTCGTGAGAAAGTATTTAATACTTCATAATCAGAATTTATAACTACAAAATCGGCATCATATCCAACTTTTAATTTTCCTTTTCTATCCCCAAAACCAAGCATTTCTGCAGGATTTTTTGTACAAGAGTTAATCGCAGATTCTACAGGAACAAGAGCATCTTCGATAAGAACTCTTAAACCATCTATAACACGTAGAGTAGAACCAGCTAAGCGACCATCATCACGGTGAGCACTGCCATCTTCATATATTTCCATATTTTCACCACCAAAGATGTAAGAACCACGCCCACATCCTTTAGCACAAAGTGAATCGGTAATCATAATACCATGATGTCTACCTTTAGCAGTAAAGTAAGTATTTAATGCATCAGTAGTAGAGTGAATACCATCACAAATAACTTCGCCATAAACATCATGAGCACGTAATGCAAAACCAACTTGACCACCATCACGATGATGGAAACCTACCATACCATTATAAACATGTGTTTGAGAACTTGCACCATTAGCAAAAGCTAAATAACTATCTTTATAATTACAAGCAGAGTGACCAAGACTAACTCGGATACCTTGACTAACTAAGTATTTAGTTAATTTGTAATCAACATCTTTTTCACAAGCGATAGTAATTAATTTAATTAAATTATCACTTGCTTCTTGGAATTTTTTAAATTGTTCAACACTTGGAGTTTGAATACAGCTAAGAGGTTGAGCTCCACGTTTTTCTGCATCAAGGTAAGGTCCTTCAAAGTGAATCCCTAGTATTTCAGCACCTTCATATCCTTCGCGATAAACTTTAGCAACGTTAGCTACAGCTTTAAGAAGAACTTCTTCAGTTTGAGTAATAGTAGTAGGTAAGAAAGACGTAACTCCTTCACTTGGTAAATTTTTTGTCCAGTTACGCAAACCTTCTTCTGTAGCATCATTAGTGTCATAACCGTAAGCACCGTGTGTATGAATATCTATAAATCCTGGTAAAATACGATTACTACCAAAGTCATAATCAACATTATCAAAATGATCATAATCATAAACAGCAACTATTTTATTATCTTCAACTTCTAAAATAAGAGGAAGAAACTGGCTACTTGACCAAACTTTTTTACTTTTAATTAACATAATAACACCCTTTCTATTGTGGAGAATACTTAATTTCCACAAAAACATTTACTATTAAAATTTAATGTGTTAAATTTTCTCTTCACTCATATGGTAACACATGAAAAGTAGTTTTGTAAAGTAGAAAAGCAAATGTTTTCAAAAAAAAATTAAGTGGAAAATTAATAGAAAAGAAAAAATATTATGTAATTTATATAATAGACTTAAACCTATAAAAAAAACAGAAAGTAATCCATAAAACATAATATCAATACTACTAGAAAACCACGGAAATATTTGCAAAAGAAAAATATTCTTTTGAGTATTTAGATAAATAAGTGCACCAAAAAACGAAAATAATATATTTAAAATAAATAATAATCTTTTGTTATTTTTAACAAAAATAAGTGTTGAATTTTTCATATTACCTCTATAATTAATTATTAATGCTTTATAAAGTAATTATATAATAAATATTTTTAAATAAATATAATAATAAGATAAAAACATAATAATTATAAATAAATTACCCCTTGACTTTAAAAATAAGAGGTCTATAATAATATATGAAAATAAAGATGGTTTTTAGTAAATTATCTTTATTTTAATTTATTTATGTGAAGGATAGAGTAATATTATGGATAAGAAAAAACTAACTTTTCTTGGTGTAATAATAACTATTGGGATTATCTTTGGTGATATAGGAACATCAGTTCTATATGTAATGAAATCATTTGTTAAAAACAGTGATGGAGCACTAAATGAAATGTTAATCCTGGGGTTTATTAGTTTAATATTTTGGGTAATGACTTTACAAACAACAACCAAATATGTATTAATAGCACTAAGAGCAGATAACCATGGTGAAGGTGGAGTATTTTCACTTTTTGCATTAATAAAAAATAAAACGAGAAAAAGCGTAGTATTTTTAGCGATGATAGGAGGAGCTACATTACTAGCTGATGGAATAATAACACCAGCCATAACAGTAACTTCCGCGGTAGAAGGACTACATGATATTTTTCCAAAATTAGAAACTGATGATGTAATAGTAATGGTATTACTTATTTTTATTTTCATATTCTCATTTCAACGTTTTGGAACTAAAAAAATAGGATCGCTATTTGGTCCAATAATGAGCTTATGGTTTTTATCATTGTTATTTTGGGGTAGTAGACAAATACTAGCTAATCCAACTATTTTAAAAGCATTAAATCCTTATTATGCATATAACTTATTAGTTACCCAACCAGGTATTTTTGTTTTATTAGGAGCAGTATTTTTATGTGTATCTGGAGCAGAAGACTTATATGTTGATTTAGGACATTGTGGTAGAAAAAATGTTAGAATGGCATGGGCTCTGGTAAAAATATGTTTAGTAGCTAATTATTTTGGGCAAGCGGCATATTTACTATCAGATAAGTTTGACGCAGGTAAAAATCCATTCTTTGCGATAGTTCCTGATGAATTTTTAGTACTACAAGTACTATTAGCTACACTTGCTGCTATAATAGCTAGTCAAAGTTTAATTACTGGATCATTTACATTAATTTCAGAGGCGATAAAATTAAACTTATTCCCTAAATTAATAATTAAATATCCTACAGAGTTAAAAGGACAAGTATATGTTGCAACGGTAAATATTATACTGTTTATATGTAGTAGCTCAGTAGTATTATTCTTTAGAACAAGTAGTAATATGGAAGCGGCATATGGACTAAGTATTAGTATAACAATGTTTGTAACGACAATACTATTATCAATATATTTATTCAAAATTAAAAATAATAAAGTAGCTTCAATAATATTCTTATCATTCTTTGGAGCAGAAGAATTATTATTCCTATTTGCGAATAGTTTAAAATTCGTTAATGGTGGATATATAACTGTTATTATAGCGTTATTTATCTTTACAATAATGTTTATTTGGCATAAAGGAACAGAAATTAAAGAAAGAGAATCACAATATCTAACTGTTGATAATTATAAAAAACAATTATTACAGCTAAGTAGTGATAAGAGTATTCCTAAATATGCGACTAACTTAGTTTATTTAACAGGTGCAAAAAGAGAAGAAGATGTTGATTATGAGGTATTATATTCAATTTTAAATAAACAGCCGAAAAGAGCTAATGTTTACTTTTTTGTTCATATAAATGTTCTAGATAAACCTTATAAACGCGAATATAAAGTAACGAAATATAGCGATAAAAAAATATTCAAAATTACTTTTAATCTAGGATTTAGAGAGCACCAACGAATAAATATGTTTATGCATCAAGTAATAGCTGATTTATTAAAAAATAAAGAGTTAGACTTACAACCGACTAAATATAATTTAAAAGGTAAAGTAGAAACAGTTGGGGATTTCCGATTTGTATTAATAAATGAAGTATTAGGTAATAATAACGGACTATCTTCATTTGATACATTTATTATGAGTTTAAGATTAAAATTAAAACGTATAACTGTAACTCCAGAAAAATGGTTTGGATTAGATACAAGTGTTACAACAAAAGAATCAGTACCGCTAAATGTAGTTCAAACAAAAGAAAAAAAATTACAAAGAGTATATTAAAATAAAATTTCCTATGTGAATTAGAAACATAGGAAATTTTTAATTACACTTTAATTATAGCTTTAACTTTATGTAAAGTTGTGT
>CAUSKO010000073.1:0-5493 GCA_963532255.1 uncultured Gemella sp.
TTTATGGTCTTCAAGGTGGTACAGGACGGGCAATTCTAGCAAGTATCTTAGTTCGATACCTTGATGATAAAGGTGAATTAGGTGTTTCCGAAAAAGGTTGGGAAGTAGCAAAAGAATATTTGAAAAATGCATACACTCTTCAAAAGGGAGAAAGTTCAATTGTTAAGATGTTAGACAAAGAAGATCCAATACAATATGGAATGATGTGGGGTTCTGGTGCATTAGTTGGACAAAAAGAACAAAATGTTGTTTTCAAAGTTATGACTCCTGAGATTGGTGTACCATTTGTAACTGAACAAACTATGGTTTTAAGCACTAGTAAAAAACAAGCGTTAGCTAAAGAATTTATTGATTGGTTTGGTCAATCAGAAATTCAAGTAGAATATAGTAAGAACTTTGGATCTATTCCTGCAAATAAAGATGCCCTCAAAGATCTACCAGAAGATACTAAGAAATTTGTTGATCAAGTGAAACCACAAAATATTGACTGGGAAGCTGTTGGAAAGCATTTGGATGAATGGGTAGAAAAAGCTGAATTAGAATACGTACAATAAGAAATAAGAGTTAATTTTTATGTCCAAGTCTCTCTATTATTTCTAAATTTATGGAAGAAATAAAGAGAGGCTTTTGGTTTAGTAATAGAGGGAGTTAGTGAGATGATTAAATTTGATAATATTCAAATTAAATATGGTGATTTTGTTGCAATTGATAATCTGAATTTAGATATACATGAAGGGGAATTTTTTACATTTCTTGGGCCTTCAGGATGTGGTAAATCAACTACTTTGAGAGCATTGGTAGGTTTTCTAGATCCATCATCAGGAAGTATTGAAGTTAATGGAACAGATGTCACTCATTTGGAACCTGAAAAGCGTGGAATTGGTATTGTATTTCAATCTTATGCGCTATTTCCAACTATGACTGTTTTTGATAATATTGCATTTGGTTTAAAAGTTAAGAAGGTAGCTCCAGATGTTATTAAAGCTAAAGTATCAGCAGTAGCAGCAAAAATTAAGATCTCTGATCAACAGTTACAGCGTAATGTATCAGAATTATCTGGGGGTCAACAACAAAGGGTAGCATTGGCTCGTGCTCTGGTTCTTGAACCTAAAATTCTTTGTCTAGATGAACCATTGTCAAACCTTGACGCAAAATTACGTGTAGATTTGAGAAAAGAGTTGAAAGGACTTCAAAAAGAGTTAGGTATTACTACTTTATATGTTACTCACGACCAAGAGGAAGCCTTAACTTTATCTGATAGAATTGCAGTCTTTAACAATGGATACATCGAACAGGTCGGTACACCTGTAGAGATTTATCATAATTCTCAAACTGAATTTGTATGTGATTTTATTGGCGATATTAATGTTTTGACCGATGAAACAGTCCACGAAGTATTACTGAAAAATGCAAGCGTTTTCTTAGAAGATAAAAAAGGATTGATTCGATTAGAGAAAGTTCGATTCAATCGTGAAACTGAACAAGATTTCATTCTAAAAGGGACAATTATTGATGTTGAGTTTTCTGGAGTTACAATTCACTATACAATAAAAGTTTCTGAAAGTCAGATTCTTAATGTAACAAGTATTGATAGTCAGGCTGCTATTAGATCTGTCGGAGAAAGTGTGGACTTATTTATCACACCATCAGACGTTCTGCAATTTTAAGGAGGTGCAGTATGCGTCATAAATTAAATTTAAAAGATTGGCTTATTCGTTTAGGGTTAATCTGGTTCCTAGTAACATTTATTATTTATCCAAACTTTGATCTAGTAGTGAATGTATTTGTAAAAGGAGGAGAATTTTCCCTTGAAGCTGTACATCGTGTTCTAAAATCTGAGAGGGCACTTCAGAGTATTATGAACAGTTTTAAGTTAGCATTTTCACTCATTATTACAGTTAATGTCGTAGGTATTCTTTGTGTTCTATTTACAGAGTACTTTGATATTAAAGGTGCTAAAATTTTAAAATTAGGCTATATGACCTCTTTAATTTATGGAGGAGTGGTTTTAGCGACTGGATATAAATTTGTCTATGGTCCTTATGGATTGATAACAAAATTTTTACAAAATGTTATCCCTTCTTTAGACCCTAACTGGTTTATTGGGTATGGTGCAGTCTTATTCATTATGACATTTTCAGGAACTGCTAATCATACATTGTTTTTAACAAATACAATTCGAAGCGTTGACTATCACACTATTGAGGCTGCACGAAATATGGGAGCAAAACCATTTACTGTTTTCCGAAAAGTAGTGTTACCAACCTTAATTCCAACTCTATTTGCACTTACTATTATGGTTTTTCTTAGTGGTTTATCTGCAGTAGCAGCACCCATGATTGTTGGTGGTAAAGGATTTCAAACTATAAATCCAATGATTATTACATTTGCAGGGATGGGGAATTCTCGTGATTTAGCTGCCTTACTTGCAATTATTTTAGGTATTGCAACTACAATTTTGCTTACTATCATGAATAAGATAGAAAAAGGTGGAAATTATATTTCTATCTCTAAGACTAAAGCGCCTCTTAAAAAACAAAAAATTGCATCTAAGCCTTGGAATATCATTGCTCACATTGTAGCATATGGATTGTTCACAGTTTTCATGCTTCCACTAATTTTTATAGTATTATACTCATTTACAGATCCAGTTGCAATTCAAACAGGTAACTTAACATTATCAAACTTTACTTTAGAAAATTATCGCTTATTCTTTAGTAATAGTGCGGCATTCTCTCCATTCTTGGTCAGCTTTATTTATTCTATTATCGCTGCGACAACAGCAACAATTCTCGCAGTTGTATTTGCTCGAGTTGTCAGAAAACATAAAGCTCGCTTTGATTTCTTATTTGAATATGGTGCTCTACTTCCTTGGTTACTACCAAGTACACTTTTAGCAGTAAGTTTATTATTTACTTTTAATCAGCCACAATTTCTTGTCTTGAATCAGATTTTGGTAGGTAGTTTGGTAATTCTACTTATTGCATATATAGTTGTAAAAATCCCATTTTCTTATAGAATGGTACGTGCTATTTTATTTAGTGTTGATGATGAGATGGAAGATGCAGCAAGAAGTATGGGTGCTTCACCTTTTTATACTATGATGAAGGTTATCATTCCATTTATTTTACCGGTTGTTCTCTCTGTTATTGCTTTAAACTTTAACTCTTTATTAACTGACTTCGACTTATCTGTATTTCTTTACCATCCATTAGCTCAACCGCTGGGTATAACTATTCGTTCAGCAGGTGATGAAACAGCAACTTCAAATGCTCAAGCACTTGTATTCGTTTATACTATTGTATTAATGATAATTTCTGGTTCTGTATTATACTTTACTCAGAGACCAGCTAGTAGAAAAAGGAAATAATAATGAATGCAACAAGCTTAGGACTATCATATATCGAAATTGTATTAAGAATTGTACTGTCATTAGTTATTGGTGGAGTAATTGGTTTAGAGAGAGGAAGTAAATCTCAACCAGCAGGTATTCGTACACATAGTATTGTTTGTCTGGCTGCATGTTTAATTATGATGACTAATGAGTATGTATCTTATAAATTTGGTACAGGAGATCCTACACGCTTAGGTGCGCAAGTTATATCAGGTGTTGGTTTTCTTGGGGCTGGAACAATACTTATTACAGATAAAAAGAAAATAACTGGTTTAACAACTGCAGCCGGAATATGGGCTTCAGCTGGAATCGGTCTAGCTATAGGTGTTGGTTTTTATGAAGGAGCCGTACTAGGAGCAATGTCTGTTTGGAGTGTTATAACTATGTTCCAACCTTTAAAAAAATATCTTCAAAGTCGTTCAAAGATAATCGAATTGTATATCGTTGTTAGATCTACAGAGGCATATAATCGGGTACTAGTATACTGTGCTGAGAATGGCATTAGAATGACTGATTCTAGAACTGCATTTGGAGATGTTAATTCAGAAAGAATTGAATATTTTGATGTTCCAGAAAAAAAAATAGCATCATTTATTACTCTAGAACTATCAGGAAGATTTGAACATCTTCGTTTGATGGAAGAAATTGCTAATATTGTAGGTGTTATTTATGTCGAAGAAATTAGCTGAAATTTAGTAAACAAAGGGACAGATGTTTTTGTCCTTTTGTTTTTTAGAAGTTTTAATCATCTAATTTTTGAGTAGATTTTTGCTCAGAGGTTTTTATGAAAGATTATAAAATCTATTTTGATTTAGGTAAAATAGAATATTTTGATAATAATTGTTTGATACAAGTATACAAATTTATTTCTTTTTATGATATTTGTGAAATGGTGTTTCCCTTTCATTTACCTCCTGATGAGTTGATAACAAATGTTATTTTTAAAGAAAAAATTAAGTCTATGTTAGAATGTTACATTGACAGGCTATTATATATTTTTATAAATCCAACAATTTTTACTGAAAAAGTTAATCTACAATTTTATGGTAGTTTTTTCTCATATGAATTTATTTGTCGTGAAGTTGGAAACATTCTTAAAAATAAAGGTGTGAATTGCAATTTAAACTTTTTTGAAGGGGAAGAATATTTGTAAAATTAATTTTGTGAATTTGTGGATCTTAAATAATTTACAAAATTCTCTTGTTAAAAAAAATTAAATATTGTATAGTAATATTAGAATGTTCGTAATGGAGGACTGAAATGAAAAATATAAATGGGAAAAAGGTAACTATTTATGATATTGCACGTTTATCAGGTTTTTCTCCAAAAACAGTTTCACGAGTTATTAATGGTGGAGTAAATGTTAAAGAAGAAACTTATCAAGCGATTCAAAAAGTTATAGAGGAATTGTCGTATATTCCAAATGCGTATGCAAAAAATTTAACTAAAAAAGAAGCTATAAATATATTGATTTCTGTAAAAAAAATCGACTCTTTTCCTTTAATTTGGTTCCAAACTTTATTAGATAAAGTTTTACAAACTTGTAAAGAGTATGGTGTTAACGCTATTGTTGAATATTTTAGTGAAGAAGATACAATTAGTAATTCAATAATTTCGAGTACAGGAAGCTTGATAGATGGTGTAATAGTATTTTATGAAAGTAAAGAAGATATTCGGATTAATTACTTACAAAAGAATAAAATTCCATTCATAGTTTTTGGAGAATCTAGAACACCTAAAGTTGTGTATGTTTCTAACAACAATTTTCAGGCCACTTATGACATGATGAAATTAGTATCAAAAGAAAACATTAATAGTATGTGGTTACTTATGGGAGGAGAATCCCTTGTTAATATGGATCGAGAGAGGGGGGTTCGTGCTTTTTTAAATGATAAAAACTATGAAATGGATTTGAAAGTTGTATATGGTCTAACTACAATAGATTCGGTTTATTCATATGCTACAAGACATCTATCTAATCAAAATTATCCTGATTTGGTTTTTGTATCTGGGGATGAGAAAGTACAGGGATTGATTCGTGCTTGCTATGAGAAGGAAATTACTATTCCTGATGATATTTCAATAATCGGATTTGACAA
>CAUSKO010000074.1:0-5322 GCA_963532255.1 uncultured Gemella sp.
CCAATTCCAGCTGCAAGGAAGTCAATTCCTAACTCAGCCATTGTTTTACATTCTTGAGGATCAGCTAATTCACCACTACCAATAACTCCATCTTCTTCTCCACCAATTGAACCTACTTCACACTCAATAGAAATTCCTTTGCTGTGAGCTAAAGCGATCATTTCTTTAGATTTTTCGATATTTTCTTCAAATGGATAATGAGATCCATCAAACATTACTGAACTAAATCCTGCTTCAATAGCTTTTTTAGTTCCTTCGTATGAACCGTGGTCTAAATGTAGAGCTACAGGAACTGTAATTCCCATTTCTTCAACCATAGCTTCAACCATAGCAGCAACAGTTCTGAAACCAGTCATATATTTAACTGCTCCTTCACTTACTCCTAAGATAACTGGACTTTTCGCTTCTTCACAAGCTGCTAAAATAGCTTTTGTCCATTCTAAGTTGTTGATGTTAAAATGCCCTACTGCATATCCTTCTTTTCTTGCTTTTACAAGCATATCTTTTGCTGGTACCAATACCATGTTATTGTCCTCCTTAAATAACTACTTACTATCTACTATGATACTATATTTTAGAGAAAAAATAAACCTTTTTCTAGTATATTTTTCAATTAAGTGTATTATTTATCTAATTTCGCCATAGTATTTACCATATAATCTGGTATTTCTGTCTCAAAATATAAATATTCTCCCGTAATAGGATGACTGAATTCTATACTTTTAGAATGTAATGCTTGTCCATTTGTATTTAATGTTTTTCTCGGTCCATACACTGGATCTCCTACTAACGGATGATTAATATATTTCATATGAACCCTTATCTGGTGTGTTCTCCCAGTTTCTAATTCACATTCAATTAATGTATATTTCTCAAATCTCTCTACAACTTTGAAATGTGTTATTGAAGGTTTTCCTTCATCAATTACAGCCATTTCTTTTCTCTCTTTTGGATTTCTCGCTATAGGAGCATCGATAGTTCCATAATCATGCTTGATACTTCCATGAACTAAAGCATAATATTTTCTTTTTACTTCCTTATTAGCTATCATTTCAGATAGTTTCACATGCGCTTTATCATTTTTTGCTACTATTAGTAAGCCAGATGTATCTTTATCTATTCTGTGGACAATTCCTGGTCTAATTGTTCCATTTATACTTGAAAGCTCACTATGGAACAGAAGTGCATTTACTAAAGTTCCATCCTTATGTCCTGCAGATGGATGAACTACCATACCTTTTTCCTTATTAACTATTATTAAGTCATTATCTTCATATACTATTTTAATAGGAATATCTTGTTTTACTACATTTAATTCTTCCGGTTCTTTATATTCAATATTAATAACATTAGACTCTTTTAATTTATAATTAGTTTTTACCTTATTCCCATCTACCTTAATATATCCTTCAGTTATTAAGTTCTGTATATTTGTTCTAGATACATCAGTTAATTCATTTTGTAAAAATTTATCAATTCTCTCACTTGTTGGTGAAGTATAAATTATTTTTCTAGTTTCCATTACTTCCTCCTTTGTTTTACTATATAATCTTATCTAAAAATAATAGAAATGTAAACCAATACGCTAAAAAAATGAGTGTATCTCTAAAATTATAATAAATTTTATATGATACACTCCATAATAATTATATTCAATTATTTTTTAGCTTGTTTTTTAGCTTGTTGTTGAGCTTTTTGCATATTACTCATTACTTGGTTAATTTTTTTACGAGAAGGTTTTTGCCCCATTTGACTCATCATACTCATAACCATTTCTTCATTAATTTGAGGATTTTTTTCCATATAGTTCATAAAATTACGTCTTGCAAGATAGAAACCTCCCACAACACCAAGTAGTAAACATACTGCTCCTACTAAAATCGTAATTGTTGTTGCACTCATAGTCTATTTTCCTTTCTTTTTAGGAGTTATATCTTCTCCATCTTCATTTATTACTTTTGTATTCTCTAATATGTTTCTCATATTAGCTTTGAAATTTTGTAAATATAATTGTCTATATTTAGCTAGTTCTTCAGTTTCTTCTAAAGTTAATTCTCGCTCTTTTTTTAGAGCATTTAAAGAATTAATTTTTTCAATAATTTTTGACATTTCCATAATATTATACACTCATTAATTCATCTTGTTTTTCTTTAGTAACTTTATCAATTTCAGCTACAAATTTATCTGTAACTTTTTGAATGTCATCAGAATAACCTTTTAAATCATCTTCTGTAATTTGAGAAGCTTTCTCTAGTTTTTTCATTGAATCCATAGCATCACGACGTACGTTTCTAACCGCAACTTTTGCACCTTCAGATTCTTTACCAACTAGTTTTGCTAATTCTTTTCTGCGTTCTTCTGTTAATGCTGGGAAAACTATTCTTATTACAGTACCATCATTAGCAGGATTTAATCCTAAATCAGATGCTTGGATAGCTTTCTCAATATCCCCTAAAAGTGTTTTTTCATATGGAGAAATTACTAACATTTTTGGTTCTGGTACAGAAATACCAGCTACTTGATTAATCGGAGTTGCAACTCCATAATAATCTACAGTTAATCTATCTAAAACAGATGCACTTGCTTTACCAGCTCTGATTGAAGCCAATTCACGACGTAAATTAGCAATTGCTTTTTCCATTCTTTCATTTAAGTTATTCATTATTTGCTCAGGCATAATTCAATACTCCTAATTTATCTTATTTTACTTTATAATTGTTCCTAAATTTTCTTCAGAAACAACCTTAACAATATTGTCTGCATCATCTATAGAAAAGACAATAATTGGCAATTGATTGTCCATACAGAATGTAATGGCTGTTGAATCCATAATAGTAAGTCCTTTATTCATAATATCCATATATGAAAGTTTATCATATTTTGTTGCAGAACTATCTACTTTAGGATCGGCAGAATATACTCCATCTACGCCATTTTTACCCATAAGGATTGCTTCAGCACCAATTTCTTTTGCTCTTAATGCTGCTGTAGTATCTGTAGAGAAATACGGATTTCCTATTCCTGCTGCAAAAATTACAACACGACCTTTTTCTAAGTGTCTAATTGCACGTCTTCTAATATAAGGCTCTGCCATAGCCTTCATTTCTACCGAAGTTAAAACTCTAGTATCTACATTTTTTTGTTCCAATGAATCTTGTAGAGCTAATGAATTCATAACTGTCGCTAACATTCCCATAGAATCAGCTGTAGCACGTTCCATACCTAGCTCTTCTCCTGTTTTACCACGCCAGATATTACCACCACCTACAACTATTGCAACTTCCACACCTTGCTTAACGACTTCTTTTATTTGCGAAGTTAATCTAGTAACAACTTCAGAATCTATTCCGAATCCTTTTCCACCTGCAAGTGCTTCTCCACTAAGTTTAAATAAAACTCTTTTGTATTTAGTAGCCATTTTTATCCTCCTATAATATACAGACATAATTACTTTAACTACTTCTTAAAAAAGGGGTGGGTCAAAAAATCGTGATTTAACTAAATCTAATTTTGTCGACTCACCCCCGCAAGGTTTACTAGTTTTTCAACTTTGAAAATTAATAAACTACTGCGTCTATTTACCTATAAATAAACTTTATTTTTTAGGAAGCTTCGAGTAAGCCCCTTATTTTCTATAATAATTAGAAAATACTATTTGCTAGCGTTAACTTGGCTCATTACTTCTTCAGCAAAGTTATCTTCTCTCTTCTCGATACCTTCACCTACTTCGTATCTTACGAATTTAGCAAGTTTACCACCTTTTGATGCTACAAATTTCTCAACTGTTAAGCTATCATCTTTAACGAATTTTTGTTTAACAACAGTGATTTCTTCTAAGAATTTGTTAATTCTACCAACGATCATTTTTTCAACGATATTAGCTGGTTTACCTTCGTTTAATGCTTGCTCAGTTAATACTTTTTTCTCATGCTCAAGTACGTCTGCTGGTACTTCACTTTCATCTAAGTATCTTGGAGCTAAAGCAGCGATGTGCATCGCAACATCTTTAGCAGCTTCTTCGTCAGTGCTTCCTTCAACAAGAGTAAGAACACCGATTCTTCCTCCCATGTGAGAGTATGCACCAAATGCATCAGCATCTGTTTTAGAAACTACTTCGAATCTTCTTAATGAAAGTTTTTCACCAATTGTAGCAATTCCTTCGTTAATTACTTCCTCAACAGATCCACCTTCAGCTTGTACTTGAAGAGCTTCTTCTAAAGATTTTGGTTCAGCTGCTAAAATTGCATCTGCAACATTTTTTACTAAAGCAACGAATTTTTCGTTTTTAGCAACGAAGTCAGTTTCTGAGTTGATTTCTAAGATAACAGCTTTGTTACCTTTAACCTCGATGTAAGAAAGACCTTCTGCAGCGATTCTGTCAGCTTTTTTAGCTGCTTTTGCGATACCATTTTCTCTTAGGTAATCGATTGCTGCTTCGATATTTCCATCAGTTTGTGTTAGTGCTTTTTTACAGTCCATCATACCAGCACCAGTACGTTCTCTTAATTCTTTTACCAAACTAGCTGTAATTTGTGCCATTTTGATTGCCTCCGTTATTATATTATTGTTTTTTTTATTTAAAATTATTCTTCTGTTGCTTCTACTTCTTCAGTGAATGCTTCTTCTGTTTCTTCGATGTTACCTTCGTTGTAAGCTACGAAAGCATCTGCCATTTTAGCTGTTAATAATTTAACTGCACGGATAGCGTCATCGTTTGCAGGGATTACGTAATCAACGTCATCTGGATCACAGTTTGTATCTACGATACCAACTACAGGAATTCCTAATTTTTTAGCTTCTGCAATTGCATTGTGCTCTTTTTTAGGGTCAACAACGAAAATTGCATCAGGCATACCTTTCATGTCTCTGATTCCACCTAAGAATTTGTTTAATTTATCGTATTCTTTTCTTAATTCGATAACTTCTTTTTTAGGAAGAACTTCGAATACTCCATCAGCTTCCATTTTTTCAATTTCAGCGATTCTGTCAATACGACCTTTAATAGTTTTGTAGTTAGTTAAAGTTCCACCTAACCAACGGTGATTGATGTAGTATTGACCACTTCTTTCAGCTTCTTCTTTAATAGCATCTTGTGCTTGTTTTTTAGTACCTACGAATAACATTTTTCCGCCTTGATCAGCAACTGATTTTACGAATTCGTATGCTTCATCTACTTTCTTAACTGTTTTTTGTAAGTCGATAATGTAGATACCGTTTCTTTCTGTGAAGATGTATTTATCCATTTTAGGGTTCCATCTTCTTGTTTGGTGACCGAAGTGTACACCAGCTTCTAATAATTGTTTCATTGAAATAACTGCCATA
>CAUSKO010000075.1:0-5254 GCA_963532255.1 uncultured Gemella sp.
AATTATTTATTTCTCCCAAGCTCTTACATCTATATAACTTGGTTTTCTATAGTTTTGTTTTCTTGGTTCTACTGGCATAACTACCACTAGCAATAAGTATAATATTAATGGACTACCAACAAACACTATTCCCGTTAATAAAAATAATACTCTTACTAAGCTTAAACTTATTCCAAATCTTTTACTAATTCCACTACATACACCAGCAACTAGTGCACTGTCATATGTTCTATATATTTTTTTATCCTCTAAATAACCAAGAAATTTATTCCATAATTTATTTATAACTTTCATCTTAATAAATTCCTCCTAATCTACTAATGTTCCTATATTATATTTTAGCAACTTAAAATAAAGCTTATATTTTTTACCTTTTTTGACTTTTGTTATTTATCTACAAAACATAGATTTTTTTGAACATTTTCGTAATATTTCCGTTTACTATTTCATTTATTTACACAATATAGTATAATAAATAAGACATAATTGATAGTTAATATCAACAGATGATCTATACTTACTCTTTAATGTTATATTACCTCATCTAGTTGTTGTTTTCAATCATAAACTAACTTATTTAAGGAGGCAATATGAAAATTGACGGTAGAGCTCTGGCTCTCTTTAATATAAAAAAAGAAGTTTATCTCGTTGCATTTTGCAAACTAGTCGCATTCTGGTGTTCGCTATTTTTCATTTATAACTTTGTAGACTTCCTATTTACCCTACTTAACGGTGAATATCCTACTAGTTATATACTTACTTTTACACTGCGAACTGCGCTAAGTTTAGTTGTTTATTACTTTGCAACTACTGGGGATAATTTCTTTAGCCATAAAATTTCTAGACAAGTGAGAAATACTTTACGTCAAGAAATTTATAATAAAGTAGAACGTCTGTCTCTTAACTATACTGAGGCGGTTAATACCGGAAGCCTTCTCGTGATGAACTCATCTTCTATTGTTAATATAGAGTTTTACTTTAATAAATTTGTGCCACAAATGTTCGCAACATTATTAATAGTGCTTAGCTCATTTGTAATCTATGGAAAAATACATATTCTACTATTTGTAGCGATGTTACTTCTTTATCCACTGATTCCTATTTCTATTATGATTATTATTAAAAAATCTAAAAAAGCAAATAAGCAAAACTTCAGTGATTTCTTGAACTTATCGGAAGTTTTCTACGATAGACTTGCAGGATTTACAACTGCTAAAATCTACGGTAAAGAAGATAGCGTAGCTGGAGATGTGGATACACGTAGTTCTAAATATAGAAAATCAACTATGGCTCTTTTACGTCATCAGTTAAACTCAATTAATGTAATGGACGCTATTACTTATATTTCGATTTTTGTTTTATCAATTATTGCGATATTTATCGTTAAAGATAATAAACTTATTATCTTTGTTATCGTGGCGTCATTAGAGTGTTTTAAACCACTTCGTGCATTAGGTGGACTATTCCATATTTCTATGAAAGGTAATGTGGAATTAGATAATATCTACAAACTTCTTGACTATCCTGAACAAGAAAAAAATAATGACATTACCCTAACACCAGGAAAAAATATTGTATTAAGCGATGTCGGATTCTCTTATGGAGATAACACTACATTGGAAGATATCAATATGATTATTAAACCAGGTACTAAAACAGCCTTTGTTGGGGAGAGTGGTAGTGGAAAATCTACACTTGTTAAACTAATCCTTGGTTTACACTCTAATTATTCAGGAAGTATTAAATACGATACTTATGATATTGATGTAATCCCTACTGATGAAATGTTAAAAATTACAACACTTATTACAAATGATAGTTACTTAGTAAAAGGGACTATCCGCGATCACTTAACTGTAAGTAAATACATCACAGAAGAAGATATGTTTAATGCATTAGAAAAAGTGAATCTAAAAGATTTTGTAATTAAAAATGGTGGTTTAGACTATGAGCTTACTGCTGGGGCGGGTAACCTTTCTGGTGGGCAAAAACAACGTCTACTTGCCGCAAAAGCTATTCTAAAAGATAGTTACATTTATATACTAGATGAAGCTGTTTCTAATATAGATGACTATAGTAAAAATATCGTTCTTTCTGCCTTTGATTCAATTAAAGAAGGAAAAATAATTATTATAATCTCTCACGACTTAGAAACAATTACAAACTCTGATAACATTTATGTTCTTAAAGATAAAAAAATAATCGAAGAAGGTACACATGACGAATTACTAGATTCTCCTTCGCTTTACAAACGATTATTTAATGATCAACAAGAACTAAAATCAAAATTTTCAGCTAAGGAGGTAGAATAATGACTTCTTTAAAAGAATTAAAACAACTTTTAGCAATCGCTAAAGACTTTAAACGTCCTCTACTTCGTGCAACACTGTTTGGTAGTTTAGGACACCTAACACTTGTAGTATTTACCTACTTCTTAGCATTATTCTTTTTAACAAAAATAACTACTATTGCAGTAATATTATTTTTTATAATTTTTGCATTAGCTATTTTAAAAGGATTATTTAGTTATACTGAACAATTATTAAATCACTATGTAGCATTCAAGGTACTGCATACCTTAAGAGTTAAAGTGCTAAACAAATTTAAGAAGATTTCTATCGATAGTTTCACGCGAAACACTTCTGGAGATTATATGACTATTATTACTACCGATATTGAATTATTAGAGGTTTTCTACGCTCATACAATTACTCCATTTATGATTTATATCGTTCAAAGTTTAGCCGTAACTATATTCCTAATGTTCTTTAGCTTCAAGCTTGCTTTTATCGCATTAGCGGTCTATATTATTATCGGACTTGTTTACCCACTAAGCTTTAAAAATAGAGGTCAATTAGTCGGAGAAAAATACAGAAGAAAGCTTACAAAGGTAAATAATAATTCTTCAGAACAAGCCTATGGAATCTTTGAAACTTTACAATATAATAAAGTAAGAGAAGCAAAACAAGCAATTATTGATGAAACAGAGGAGTTAACTCGTAGCTCTTATGTGAAAAATAAATTTTTAATTGATTTAAATGCACTTAATGTTGTTACATATAATTTTGGAGTATTGGCATTTATTTATTTTGCTACTACTTCACTAGATAGACCTAATATGATTCTTGCTTTAGTCGCTATGTTTATCGTATCGTTTATCCCTATTTTATATATGGGTAACTTAGCTTCTACACTTAGTCAAACTATGGCTAGTGGAAAAAGATTTTTAGAGCTGATGAATATGCCAGAAGAAGATCAAAATAACGGAAAAGTAGTAGATTTCAATGAACTAAAAATTGATAATCTATCTTATAGTTATAACGGTACTCCTGTGCTAAATAATATTAATCTAACAGCTAAAAAAGGTGAAATCATAGGTATTAGCGGACCTAGTGGTTGTGGTAAATCTACTATCGCTAAACTTATTATGAAATTTATCTCAGATGAAGGGATGGAAGGAAATATCACTATCGATAATGTCGACTTAGCTGATATAGATAATAGATATTTCAGAGAAAACAGCTCTATTATCCTTCAAGATAGCTATTTATTTAATGCGACAATAAGAGATAATATAAACTTCTTTGATAAAGATTTAGACAAAAATCGATTAAGTGATGCTTTAAGGCATACAAATCTTAAAAACTTCGTAACTAGTTTAAAATACGAAGATGAAGAAATAGTAGGAGAGCGTAGTTCAAATATTAGTTCTGGGCAAAAACAACGCCTATCTGTTGCTCGTTCATTCTATAACGATAGTAAACTTCTAATCTTAGATGAAGCAACAGCAAACATCGATATTTTCAGTGAAATCGAAGTACTTAAAGCTCTAGAAGCTAATAAAGAAGATAAAATAACAATTATTATATCTCATAATAAATCTACCTTGTCTATTTGTGATAAAATACTTAAATTAGAAGGATAGAATAAAAAAAGAAGCGGATACTGATTTTATTCGCTTCTTTTTCATACTAAATCACATCGATTTTTTTTCGTTTTCATTTCATTGCATTTAAAATATTTATAATATTTTTTCAAAAAAAGTCTTTCTTTTATATTATTTTGTGATATAATAAAACATGAACGTTATTTTAAATAAAACATCATTTAAGTCTCAATCAACATATTATTTTGCGTTATTTTCCGATCATTTCATACATAACGTTCGAAAAAAGCAGTAGAAGAATACTTTTTCTTCTACTGCTTTTTTATGTTATTTTGTAATATTTCTATATATTTGATTTTCTATAAATTGTAAATCATGTTCTTGTGTTTCACAAGGAATATTTTCAAATAATACAAATCTTTGCGCTGAATACGTCATAATTGGCCCCGCAAACGAACGTATTATTTCTGCTGTTGTTAACTCGTCATTAATTTCCGGATTGATTTTTTTATATTTTTTTAGTAACTCTGCTATATTGAATTCTTCAAAAATTTTTGAAATTGAAGAAAGTAGTTGTTTTTTCAACTCTTCATTTGTCAACAATTCTGAGAAAACTATCTTTACAGTATTTTTATTTTCTTCTAAAAACTCAAACCTATCTCTTACTACATATGTTATTAACTCCTGTATAGAATTAACAGTTTTAATTCTACCTAAAAAGCTTGAAAATAGTTTTGGTATGACAGGTACTATTATTGAATATAATAATTCTTCCTTAGTTTTAAAATATTTAAATACTGTTGCCTGACTTACACCCGCTTCTTTTGCAATCTGCAAAGTTGATGTTCCGTTATACCCTTGTTTTGCGAATAGCTTTATCGCTGATTCTAAGGTTTTCTTCTTGCCAGGCGGCATCTTTTCATCTTTTGTTATATCTAAATATGAACTTAAAATATTTTCTATCATCGCTTTTCTCCGCTATTTTTAAACTTTTCTATAACGTTTCAAACCTATAATATTTAATGCAATTAACACTACACAGAATATTATTAATACTGTTACATCTTGTTTTACCGCAGCTAGGTTTTTTCCTTCTAAAATAATTTTACTTAATCCATCACTTGCGTATGTAACTGGTAGTATTTTACTAATATATACGGCTATTTTGCCCATACTCTCTACCGATACTATTCCAGAGAAGAACATCTGCGGAATAACTACAATTGGTACAAATTGCATAATTTGAAACTCTGATTTCGCTATAGTTGAAAGTAATAATCCTAATGATAGTGCAACCATAGCTAGTAATACATTTACTATTATAACATAATATAGACTTCCTACAACCTCAATATTTAATAAGTATAT
>CAUSKO010000076.1:0-5237 GCA_963532255.1 uncultured Gemella sp.
TTGTAATCTTTCTGATAAATTTTCAAATGCCATACAACACTCTCCTAATTTTCTAATTTAATTAATTGATCGACGTAAGTAAGAATACTTTCGTCACTAGTACTTTTTCTTAACTCATTTAATAAGAATAATCTTTCATTACTTAATCTTATTAAGTTTAATTTTTCTTCAAACTGCTCTAATTCATTAATCGTTCTTTTTATATTATTAGATACAGCTTGTTTTGAAATATCATAATTCTCTGAAATTTCTGTTAGTGATAAATCATTAAAAAAATAATCATTAAGATATTGTTTCTGCTTTTCACTTAATAATTCAGAATAAAAATCATAGAGTTGTGAAATTTTAATAACTTGTTCTATTTCCACAATTTTCCTCCAGTCAAAAATATAAATCTACATCCTTATATTATACGATAAATACCTGTTTTTTTCAATCTTTTCCCCTTAATTATCAAGGTTGTAGAAGTATTATAATAAGATCATATTAAAACAAAAAAAAAGATAAATTAAATATTAAAATAATTTATCTTTTTTACTTTTTATATTTTAAATATAATCTAATGCAGAATTATCTATAGTAATAGAAATCTTTTCAGTTGTAAAACTCTCTGAAAAATAATTATTTATATATTTTAACAATGAATGTAATTTTTTATATTCTGAATCCTGATATTTAACAATAATATTGAATTTATATTCATTATTAACTTTATAAAACATACTTTTGTTTGGCCCTAAAATTTCTATTGTATCATGTTTTTCATTTAAAAAATTGTATATAGTTTTTGCTGCAACTTCTGTTTTTTGTTCATTATCTCCCTTAATAGTAATAAATGAAATTTTACAAAATGGAGGATAGTCTAATAACTTTCTGCGATTTAGTTCATACTTATAAAAATTTAAGTAATCATGTTTGATAGAATAGTCAATGATATTACTTTCTATATTAGTTTGAAAAATTACTTCTCCCTCTTTATTACTACGCCCTGCTCTACCCGCGGTCTGCACTAATAGTTGAAAAAGTTTTTCATTAGCTTTAAAACTTGGAATCGATATTAAACTATCTATTGATAATACTCCAACAAGAGTAATATCTGGGAAGTCTAGTCCTTTTGAAATCATCTGGGTACCTAAAAGTATATCCGATTTTTTATTTTTAAAATCAGTTAATAACTTTTCATAGGCACCTTTTCTACTTGTTGTATCTGAATCCATTCTTGTTATACGTATATTTGGGATATGATCTAAAAGATATTCTTCTGCACGTTGAATGCCATAATTTCCCGATACTAGTTCAGGATTATTACAGCATTTCTTTATAGTTGAAATATACTTTTTATAGCCACATAAGTGGCAACGTAATGAATGATCATTTTTATGATAATTTAAACTAATATCACAATTTTCACATTTATATATATGGCCACAAGAAAAACATCTAATGAAATTAGTGTACCCTCTTTTATTCATTAGTAGAAGAGTTTGTTCACCTTGTGAAATTTTCTCTTTAATTTTACTTAATAACTCATCTGAAACAACTTTTTCTTTATTGTCTACTCTTGAAATAGATATTTTGGGTAGCTTATTATTATATCTTTGTGTTAGTGTTAGTAAATTCTTCTTATTGTTATGTAGAAAGTTATAATACAAATCTATAGATGGTGTTGCACTAGCATAAAGAACAGTACATTTATTGTATACTCCACGTTTTTTAGCAATATCCTTTGTATCATATCGAGGAGATTCAGTTTGCTTATAACTATTTTCATGTTCTTCATCAATAATAACTAAACCTAAGTTCTCAAAAGGTGCAAATACTGCTGATCTAGTACCTAAACATATGTTTACTTTCCCATCTTTAATTTTTTTCCACTCTTTATATTTATCTTTTGTAGATAATCTAGAATGTATTACAGCAACATTTTCTCCAAAAATATGCTTAAATTTCTTCTCTATTTGTGGAGTAAGAATAATTTCAGGAACTAGCACTATTGCGTTTTTACCTAATTTTATAATTTCTTCAACTAGTTTTATGTATATCTCTGTTTTTCCAGATCCAGTAACACCATGAAGTAAATATTCATTAAAAGTATTATGTCTAAAATCTTCAACTATTTGATTAAATATTTTTAATTGATTAGCATTTAATTCAGTATTATTTGACATAATTTTAGTATCATAATCGATTGCTACCTCTTTTTCTATTATCTTAATTGAATTATTTTCTAACAATTTTCTAATAATACTATCACCAATATTTAAAGTTTCTTTAACTAAAGATTTCTTAATTATTTTATTTTCTATCAAGTATTTAATTAAAATATTTTGTTTTTTTGTATATATATTTTCTTTATAGTCATTTAAAATAATATAACTCTCAGTATCAGCTTTGACTTCTTTATTTTTACTAATAAGTTTAATACCTTTTAAAGAAATTAATTGTCCTATTTGCTCTTTTGTGAATATTTTTTCAAATTTTCTCTTTTCGATTAATTTATTGTTGTTGAAATATTTAGCGTAGTCAATTAACAATGTAGTATTTGGATTAATTAATTCATAATACTCGATATATTTGTTTTTAAAAATTGTAGGAATTAATGTTTCTATAGCTTGTATTCTTGTACAAAATAATTCTTCTGCCATAACATTAGACAATAAAATCAACTCTTTAGTTAAAACAGGAAAATCATCCTTTATTTTTTTTATATATTTAAAATTTGATATATCTGCATCACCAGTATACTCTTTAAACGTATTTAGTACGTACCCTTGAATAATTCTTGTACCAAAAGGGACTTCAACTCTATAACCTATAATATCCTTATTATTTAATTCACTTGGAATTTTATAATAAAAACTTTTATTAACGTTAAAATTACTGATATCAGTAATGACTTCAGCGAACACTCTATGTACCTCCTTTCTACAATACTATAAACTAGGAGTGGATTAAAGCCTTTTGATTTTAACCACTCCTAAAAGAAAATTATATAATTTATTAAATAATTGAATTTATTATTTCTCTAGCAATTATTTCCTTACTACTTTTTTCTACTTTTCTTATACTTTTATTCTTATCAATAATATATACTTCATTATCATCACTAGCAAAACCAATATCTTTTTTAGAAATATCGTTAGCTACTATGTAATCAAGATGTTTTTTTTCAATTTTTTCAATAGCATACTCTAAAATTGAATTGGTTTCTGCAGCAAAGCCAATAATAATTTGATTTAATTTTTTATTTTCTCCTACATACTTCAGAATATCTGGTGTACGTTTAAGGTTAATTGATAATTCACCATCTTTTTTCTTGACCTTTTTATCAAAAACCTCTACCGGTGTGTAGTCTGAAACTGCTGCAGCTTTAATAATTATATCACAATTTTCAAAATTACTTTTAACTTCGTTAAACATATCCTCTGTACTTACTATTTTCTTTATAAGTATATTTGGATATTGAGGTTTTATATCAATACCAGTGACTAGAATAACCTCTGCTCCTCTTTTTGCGCATTCATTAGCAAGAGCAATCCCCATCTTTCCGCTAGAAGGATTTGTAAAACATCTAAATGGATCAATAAACTCTTTTGTTGGTCCAGCAGTAATTAATACTTTTTTATTTTTAAGATCTTTGCTGTTTTCTAAAAATACACTATTAATTATAGTTTCGGTTGAAGGGAATTTTCCTTTTCCTACATCTCCACAGGCTAATAGACCAGATTCAGGTTCTATAATATTAAATCCTAACCTTGATAATTTTTTAAAATTATCTTGAATTATAGGATTCTCATACATTGCTGTATTCATTGCGGGGAAAAGGTAAACTTTAGAAAAATTTCTAATAGCTAACATTAATGAAGTTGCTAAGTCATCTGCTATTCCATTTGAAAATTTTGAAATAATATTAGCAGTTGCAGGTGCAACTATAATTTTATCTGCCCATTTACCAAGATCAATATGTTGTATTTCTTCTTCATTAATCTCATTAAATGTATCCATATATACTTTGCTTTTAGTTAACGTTTGAAATGGAAGTTCAGTAACAAATTTTTGTGCATTATTAGTTAGTATCACTCTTACATTATGTCCTTGTTTTACTAAATGGCTTGTTAAATCAATAGCTTTATATGCAGCAATTCCACCTGAAACTATTTGTAAAATATTCATTATATTCTCCTTATATTAAGATATAAAATCTAGATTAGTAAAGTTCACTATTTTTATTTCCTGGGCCAAAAACAGCAACTTCTAATTTAGATAAACGTTTTAAAATATCTACATTAGTTACTTGTACAGGCTTATCTTCTCTTGAAGAGTTTTTTAAAGCTTCAACCTTAATTTTCAAGTTCTGATTTTCTATTTCTAATTCTTTTATTTTTGTTAGCAGCTTATCTAATTTCATATAATCTTCAATTATCAAATCTAGATAATCATTTACATCATCTTCACTGTAACCTTTTGTTCTACTTTTTTTAAATTCTTTTTCGTAAATACTTTTCGCTGTTAAATTTAGTTCTACGCTCATGTTTATACTCCTTTTATTCAAATTCTGCAAAATATGCTAAGCAACTGACTAAATATAGAGGAGCTGTTTCTGCTCTCAATATTCTCTTACCTAAGCTTACCATTTTAAATTCAGATTTAGTTAAAATATCAATTTCTTTTTCTGAAATTCCACCTTCACTACCAAATACTGCAATAACAGATTTACCATCTAAATTACTTTTTAATAAATCTTTCAAATGTTCATTATTTTTGTTTGTAGATTCTTTTTCATATGCTACAACCTTATAATCAGCACTTGCAGTTGTTTTAATCAAATCCTGTAAATTATCAACATAATTTAAGGTTGGAATAATATTTCGTTTGGATTGTTCAGCAGCTTCTTTTAAAATCTTATCCCATCTTTTAATTTTTGAATTAAGTTTATCTACCTTAATTTTAGCTATATTTCTTTCAGAATTAAATAGAATAATATTCGTCACACCTAGCTCTGTTAGTTTTTGAAGTAAATACTCAATTTTATCATTTTTTAATGGAGGAATAGCTACTGTGATTTTAGTAGAAAGTTCATTAGATTCATTTACTTTTTTATAAGGTTGAACTATTACTTTATCAATATTATTATCAATGATATTACAGATATATTTTACTTCATTACTAAAAACTATATAAACTTTATCATCAATATTTTTTCTCATAACTCTTACAATGTGATTACTATCATCCTT
>CAUSKO010000077.1:0-5226 GCA_963532255.1 uncultured Gemella sp.
AATGTGAAATATAAAGGAGATTATGACTACGTTCATGCTGGGCGTGGTCATAATACCATATCATTCTCTACTGAGGATGGGGAAAACTTTACTGAGAAAAAGTGTCTATTAACGACAGATGATTATCCTAATATGTCAAATCATGTTAGGGATCCGAAAGTATTTGAAAAAAATGGAAGAAATTACTTAATACTTGGAGCTAGAGATAGCAATGATTATGGTTGTTTATTGGTATATGATAAAGATACTTTAGAACCATACAAAACAATATATTCTGAAAGAAATCTAGGATTTATGTGGGAATGTCCAGATTATTTCGAAGTAGACGGGAAAGAAATCTTTATGTTCTCGCCTCAAGGGATAACAAGAATGTATCCTTATTACGAAAATATGTATCAGATAGGATATTCGGTTGTTAATGAAGGTATAGAGAATGTAGATAAATTAAATAATTTTACACTATTTGATTACGGTCATGATTTTTATGCTTCTCAAACGTTTTTAGATGAGGATAATAATCGTGTATTAATAGGATGGATGTATGTTCCAGATAGTAGTTATACAAATCCAACAACACAATTTGGATACCAAAATTGTTTAACAATACCTCGTGTATTAAATTATAAAGATGGAAAATTACGTCAAACATTACATAAATCAGTAAAAGAATTATTAGGTAAAACTATAAAAAATAATGATTTTATTGAGAAAACATGGTATTATAAACAAGAACATGGCCAAGAGTTTGAAATCGAAGTAGCTGACTTTAAAGTGAGTTACAAAGAAAATGAATTAAAAGTAGATTTTGGAACTAGTGGTTATGGTCGAGACAATAGAAAATATAAACTAGAAATAAAAAATGTAGAAATAGTTTTTGATAGCTCATCAATAGAGTTATTTGCTAACGATGGATCTTTTGCATTGTCGACTAGATTTTATCCTGAAAATCACAATGTGAAGATTTCAGCTAATAATTATATTGCTCAAAAACTAGGAGAAATTGAAATTAGAGAGGAGAACTAAAATGGCAGTTTTATGTATAGGAGAAATGCTAATTGACTTTATTGGTGAAGGAGTAGGGGCAATCGACACAGTTAAGTCTTTTAAAAAAGAAGCTGGAGGATGCGTAGCAAACGTGGCATGTGTCACTCAAAAATTAGGACATAAAAGTTATCTTCTAACATCTTTAGGAGAAGACGGGTTTGGAGATTTTTTAGAAAGTACTTTAAAAAAAGAGAACGTAGATTGTAAATATGTAAGCCGTAAAGGTCATAGTTTTACACCATTAGCATTTGTTTCTTTAGATAAAACAGGAGACCGCTCATTTAGTTTTTACTTCAAAGGTTCTTCAGCCTTGAAAATTAGTAAAGAAGATGTTGAACAAGTTGATTTATCTGAAATAGAAGCAATACACTTTGCAAGTATTGCTATTCAAGATGAGTCTAAAGATAGTCATCATCTTTTATTAAGAAAAGCAAAAGAAGCAGGAATACTAGTTTCTTTTGATGTTAACTTAAGATTTAATCTTTGGGAAGATAAGAAAGTATACTTAGAAACAATTAAAGAATTTTTACCATATGTTGATGTAATCAAGGTTGCTGATAATGAACTTGAATTTTTAACAGGTACAACAAATATTGAAGAGGCACTAGAAAAAGATTTTTCTCATATAAAAGTTGTTCTTTATACTAAAGGAGAATATGGTGCAGAAGTTTATTATCAAGATAAAAAAGTTGTAACAGAAATCCCAAGTGTTAAAGCAATAGACACTACAGGAGCAGGAGATGCTTTTGCTGGATCATTTTTAGCTAAGTTATTAAATCATAACAATCTTGACACAATAACAAGTGAAGAACTATCAGAAATGGCAACATTTGCGACGAACTACGCTAGCTTAACGACGACAAAAACAGGGGCTATTTCAAGTTATTTAACAGAAGAAGAGTATAAAAAATTAATATAGAATAAATATTAGACAAGATGAATATTTTTTTATCTTGTCTATTTTTATTTATTTTTGAAAATAATATCTAATTTAAAGATGTTATTAAAAAAATATTATTTTATTTTTTTACTTATTATTTTGAAATTATATATTATTCTTTATTCTGATAAGGTTTTCAACTATTAAAATTTTCAGGGTAGAGTATATATTATATTTTAGATTATACAAATTATAAAATAATAATTAGAAAAAAGGTGGGATTTTGATTTGTATACCAAACAATAATAGTTCAAATATTATTATTTTTTGGTATAATGCTATTATATAAATATATGTAAAGGAGTTAAATCTTTAATGCAAAGTTATTCTTTAAAAAATGATTTTTTAGGAGAGTTAATTGGATCATTTATCTTAGTTCTTTTTGGAACAGGTGCGGTGGCTGCAGCTGTCCTATATGATGCCCACCAAAGTTTATTCCAAATTGGTATGATTTGGGCATTAGCAGTAACTTTTGGTATTTATATGACTAGACACCTAAGTAATGCTCACTTTAACCCAGCGGTTTCAGTAGCAATGGTTCTTACAGGTCGTATGAGTGCAAAAAGATTACCAACATATATAGCAGGACAATTTATAGGTTCACTTTTAGGAGCTTTAACTGTTTATGGTGTATATGGTTCATCGATAGCTCAATACGAGGCCAAGAAAAATATAGTTAGAGGAACTTTTGAATCTGTAACAACAGCAAAAATGTTCGGTGAATATTATAACCAACCTGGAGGATATACTATTTCAATGCCACTTGCTATTGCTGTGGAGGCATTGGGAACATTCTTATTAGTACTTATTATTTTCTTATTTACTGAAGGTGCAAACGTAGGAAGACCAAATGATAACACAGCGCCAATTTTAATTGGTTTAACTGTAGGATCACTTCTTGCGTTATTAGCATCAATTACGCAAGCTGGTATGAACCCAACGCGTGACTTTGCACCACGTTTAGTAGCGTGGATGTTCGGATGGGGTAATGCTGCATTCCCAGATTCAAGTGGTGGCTTTTTCTGGGTATATATTCTAGCACCACTTGTTGGTGGTGTTTTAGCTGGATATTTCTTTACGAAAGTATTAGAACCAGCTATGAAAAAACAATCAGAATTAAATAAATAAAATATTCTTTTAACTGAAGGAGAAAGTTAATATGTCAAACAAAACAGATTTAATTTTAGTAGGTGGCTTTTTAGGAGCTGGGAAAACAAGTCTTTTATGGGAAGTGGCAAAGCGCTTAAACTCAAAAGGGCGTAAAGTAGGGTTAATTACTAATGACCAAGCTAGTGAATTAGTTGATACATCGTTTTTAGAAACTAATAATGATATCGTTGAGGAAGTAAGCGGAAGTTGCTTCTGCTGTAACTTTGGTGGATTTGCTGAAGCAATTGCACATCTTCAAGAAGCGAACAACAGTGATATTATTTTAGCTGAACCAGTTGGTAGCTGTACAGATTTATCTGCGACAATTATGCAACCATTAAAAGAAAAATATAGCGATAAAGTTAATTTAAAACAATTAACAGCATTAGCAGATCCTGCACGTCTAAAAGCGGTATTAAAAGATCATTCTAATCCTGGAGATTATATAATCTATAAACAATTTGAAGAAGCAGACGTAATTTTAATTAATAAGGTAGACTTATTATCAGAAGCTGAATTATCTGAACTAGTAGAGCAAACTAAAAAAGAATTCAATAATGAAAATGTTCTTACAGCAAGTGTAAAAACTGGTGAAGGACTGGACGAATGGTTTGACTATATTGTTAATAGTGAAAAAGAAGTAGGACGTAGAATAGTTGAAGTTGACTATGATACATATGCTGATGGCGAGGCGCTATTTGGTTGGTTAAATGGAACATATAGTGTAGCAAAGGAAGAGAACTTTAATGAACTTGCAGCTGCATTTTTATCTAATTTAGGCGAACGTTTCGATTCACAAGGATTAAACGTAGGACACGTTAAATTCTTATTACAAGATAAAAATGAAGGTATTGTAGGTAATATCGTTGGTAGAAAAGAAACTGGAAGTCTACGTTTACTTGACAGTAAAAGTGATGATGTCTACTTAACAGTTAATGCACGTGTTGAGGTGCATCCAGATACTTTAGTAGAAATAGTTAAAGAAGAGGTAGAAAGAGTGTTTAGTGTCGTAGGTTATAAACAAGAAAAGTTAAATGCACTAATTCCAGGTCGTCCAAATCCAACATTTAGATATAGAGAAATAGTGAAGCTATAGTTATAGTAAAAAAAATATAATTATGATAAAATAAAAATTAACTTATAGCTGCTTGAATTGTTGCTCAAGCAACTATGTTTTTACAGGAGGCGGATACATGTCAAATAATAATTTAAAAATTAGATTATCTGTAGATTCTTTTTATGACAATATATCTAAGAAAAAACAAAAGACAAAAATAGATCCTAAACAATTAAGTAAATCATTAGGATACGATGAAAAAATTATTAATGAATTCCCTGATGAAATAAATATGGGGTTATCATGTGGTAATCCAATTAATCACTTAAAAATAAAAGATGGACAATCTCTTATTGACTTAGGTTGTGGAGCAGGAATGGATATCTTTATTACAAAGATGAAAAATCCAAAAGTTGGAACTTTATATGGGCTTGATAGATTAGATTCTATGTTAGAAAAAGCTGAAAAAGTTCGAGATAATAAGAAATTTGACAACATTGAGTTTATAAAAGGAGAACTAATAGATATTCCATTAGAAGATAAATCAGTAGATAGAGTAATAAGTAATTGTGTTATTAACTTAGAACCTGACAAGCAAAAAGTATATGATGAAATATATCGAATTTTAAAAGATGATGGAATGTTTGTAATATCTGATATTCTTCTTAAGCAAGAATTACCAACAGAATGGAAAAACTCTGAAAAATTGTATTGCACTTGAGTGGCGGGAGCTCTTCTGGAAGAAGAGATGGTAGATATTATTAAAAAGGCAGGATTTACTAAATTCCAAATTATTAATAATGATGTAACAGATGAGTATGCTGAAAAATGGGGTTATGGTAAAGGAATGAAAGAATTTATACAAAGTGGTTTATTAATTGGTAGAAAATAATAAATTGACTATGAAGTAAGATTTTCAAAATTATACTCTTACTTCATTAACATTAATGAGTTATGTAAATAATATAAGTTCTTTAAACTTAATTTTAGTTATTATTAATATAATAAAGTAGTAATAATATAATAAAGTAGTAAT
>CAUSKO010000078.1:0-4982 GCA_963532255.1 uncultured Gemella sp.
AAATCACAACCTATTTTTTTGAAATAGATTAAAAATTGATTGATTAGATAAGATTTACCACCCCCACTAGTAGAAGCAATAGCAATTGATGTTAAATCTTCCATTTTAAAATTGATACCTGTCATTAACTCAAATGTATTATTACTAAATGAATTTTCAAAAGCTGAAAATGTTGGATATACCTTTCTTTTTGGTACACCTAATCTAAACGGATATACAAAAGCTCGTCTGTTCGATATATCAACTGAAGAAAATTCCTCAACCACCATTTGTTCTTGTGGTACTAGAGTTAAAACTGGAAATAGAGGGACATTTAATACATCATAAATTTTGTAATATAATTCCTCGTTTAATTTAAAGCTTGTTGGGGAATTGAAAACAACATAAATTTTGTTGTTTTCAATTTTAGTATAAACATTTCTAGAATAAGTAGAAGCCTCATCATTATTACTATTAACTAAGCTTTCTGCATACCTTTCTAATTCCCTAAATGAAACCATTAAATCACCTCTACTTTTTCGGCTCTAAAATAAATCATTTTATTAACTTCACACGCTTCAAGGTTAATTAGTTTAATTTTTTGTAGAAAATCTAATTTCAATTTATCATTTACTACCTTGATTTTAATAGGTTGAGGTGCTCCCTCCTGTGCAACATATACTGTTGAGTGACTATATTCCCCTGTGTATGAATTACTAGCTGAATCATATTTTTCAACTTCTTCTACGTCCGATACTACTACAAATTCATTTTCTATATCTACATATTCTGTAGCTAGCGTATTTGAATATCCTGTGTTTTTGTTAAATTTTTTTTTCATTGTCTTTTTTCCTCTCAATCTATTATTTTTTATAATTTAATTATAATAATTTATAATTTTTTTTTTTTGAGGAGCTTGCCCCTCAAACTCCCCAGCAAAGCTCTCGCAGGAAGTGTTGCTATTAAATTCCACTTCTTTTGATTACTTGCTTTGAAGTCTATCAACTTCACTTAATTCATCAAGGGTAAATGCACGAGCAAAGCTCGCCCTTGCTGAATTTTCGTTACGTTGATTGAACGACTCCGCAAGCGATCAAAAGGAAGTGTTATTTAACTTACAAATACATTGTAGCACAATTTTTGTTAAAAGTAAACCTTTTTTGATACATCTACTATTGACAAAAATGTATTTTCAGTATACAATTATAGTATATCAATCAACAAATAGAGGTAACAAAAATGAAAAACAAATATACATTAACAACTTACATAGAAGACATATTTACAAACTATGAAATAGAATATACAAAAAAAATTTTTAACGCTATTAGAATTAAATTCGAAAGAGAATTAAAACGGCTTGGTAAATGGGATGAAGCAGAACAGAAATTAATTGGAAAAAAAATAACTAGATTATTTAATTATTCCGATTTAAAAAAAGTTGAATTTAATTCAAGGGAATACCTTTTAAAAAAATCAAAAGTAGATAAAAATGAATATTTAAAACATCTAGATAAATATGATTATTATATGGAAAATCGCGGTATAATAAATGATGAAATCAAT
Organism: uncultured Gemella sp.; assembly: GCA_963532255.1. Lineage (GTDB taxonomy): Bacteria > Bacillota > Bacilli > Staphylococcales > Gemellaceae > Gemella. Next base: position 1,546 of record CAUSKO010000078.1, read on the forward strand.
AATGAGCTTGAAAACTCTTATAACAACTATACCCCTTATGTTTCGGAACAAGAAAAAATTAACTTGATGATTGAAGCACTATTTTATAAATTTTTCAATGGTATAAATATTGAACTATGGGAAAAAGATTTAGACCGAGTAGAATTCACTGACGATTCAGACACAGACGATATAGTTTTTTTCAACGCGTCAAAAAGATTAAAGAATAAAGTTAAATATTATGTTATAAAAAAAGAAGACTAGAATTAATTCTAGTCTTCTTTTAAAAGTTAAATTATTATTAAACTAATCTATTATACTTTAATAAATTCCACCATTACAAATAGAATCATATGGATTTTGTTCACAAAGGTAACGAATAGAATAATCTAAAAGATGTGTAAACCACCATCTCTGCATAAAAAACCTCTCCTTTTCTTTAAAATTAAAACATAGATAAAAATTCTTTTAATACATTAGCAAATGAATTTGGTGATACATAACTTTTTTTTATTTTTTTTTTAATAAAAATATATATTATTAAACTTATTACTAATATACTACTCAAAATAGAAAAAAATAACATATCACACCTCTTAATCATAAAAAATAATTATCTATCTCATATACATTTATTTTAATTTATTTTAAATTTATTTTCAATATTTTTCTGTCATAAATATTCTCCTCTTTATTCCTCATTTTTTAACGTATCAAATAAAGTTAATTTTTCAACCTTTGTTTCTATAGTTTTCACAACACTATTTCTACTGTTTTTATTTTCAACTATATTATGAACTTCAATCACGTCATTAAATACTAATTTATTATTTTCTTTGCTTTGATTTTTTGCGAGTTCTAACGTATTTACTTCTACTTTTAAAATCGGTTCATACTTCTCACGCTCTCCCCCAGTTAATCCTTGTGAAATGAACATTGCAAAGTTATTTCTCGTTACCTCAATAAATACTGGAAATCTTCTATAAGACTGTCCAATATCCTCACTTTTATGCTTTTGTTTTTTCGAATCAACATATTCTGCAGCTAAACCATTAATAAACTCATTAAATGATTCAACTGAAGTAATAATATTAATAGTATTTATTAATGTAGTTTCTCCATTCTTAATATGAACGCTAACCTTATCCGGGTGAACTGCAAAAATTTTCCATACTGTTCCCCGATCAAAAGAGTTTAACAACTCTTTTGAACGGAAATCATCCCATATGATAACTGGTTGACCATCATAATTATCAAACGCAACGCGTCCATCACCAACTACAAAAAATATTTCTTCGTCTGTTTTATCCGGAAACATTGCTCTAGCCATAGCCTTAGCGATTAATGATTTACCTGTTCCTCCTTTACCCGAAATATGATAGTTAGTTCTTACAAGTGGAGTAGGAGCATATTTTAAATAAGAACGTCTAGCTCTCTTAAAAATACCTTCATTTTCTGCATAAACTGATGAATCTTGTTCAAATACTTCTTTTAAAGTAATTTCCCCTTTAGTCAATTTATTAATAAATACCCCAACAGATTCACTTTTACTTAACTTACGAGCCCGTCTATCTTCTCTAACGTCAACAGCTTCCCACATTTCCCTAGCTGTTTTCTCGTTAGCCATAATTACCTCATCACGCTCATAAGTATGTTTCCCCAACTGCCTTTGTTCGTCAGCTTCGTGCGTGAAATAATACAACATATCAAAATAAGCTGATTGACCTGTTTTTTTCTCCACTAAATTCTCCGGAACATTAAAATCCTTGGCAACAGTGGATATTTCCACCTGATTTTTAAATTTCAATAGTACGTGCCAATGAGGTTCACGAGTATCACCTATTTTTTTACCCTCAGGAATATCATCTCCATCAACATATTTATCCTTATCGTGACGTATGTACGCCCAATTCATCAATGAATCTCCACGTTTAGCAATTGCTTGCTTAATTACAGATTCATCAAAACCTAATGAATCACCAGTTATCCTATTTTTCTCATATTGAACAATACAATATACCCTTGCTCTTAATCTTACTTTTTTTTCGCTCACAATATCACCTACCTCTTTTAAATTGTATCATATTTTCTCTATTTTGTCTCACTTTTTATTTAAAATCTATTTAATCAGTGGTACATTTACCCTATTTTGTCTCAGTGTCTCACCGCTGTCTTCGGGACCCCAGACAGCGGGCGCGCATAGTATAACTGGGTTTGTCGCGTGTCTGTCTCGTGTCTCACCTTATTTTCAATTTTCTCATAGAGACCAAAAAAAGAAATTTTAGTTGTTCGCTCGTCCTGATCGCTAGGGCGAAGGACGGCGAACAACCTATTTAATTTTTTATCCCTTTTAAAACATAACCATTTTTTTCTGTGATAAAATCAGAAAACCTATAATCTAGCAATGTAGCTTCTATTTTTTGTCTTATAACGGTTAAATGTTCTTTATTGTTGGTTTCCAAAAATTTAATAGTCAATATATTTCTAGTTTTAATTTCAAATTTAATGTTATTATTAACAAGTTTAAATTTGAGTTTATTAAAAATCAATCTTTGTTTTTGCATTTTTTTATTTACTCCAAGTCCTAACAATGCATTTTCTTTGTTTAACAATTGATTAAGTTCAGTTTTTAACGATATTTTGAAAATCGTGTTTAAATATAACTCTAAGAATCCATTTTTTAAACCTCTTTTGAAATCATTGTCTTTCATTGCTTTAAATGAAACAAATAAAACAATATATATTAAAATTATGCAGAATATACATAACAAAGCTAGTAATAACATTGAAATCATATCACTTATTAAATTTTCCATTGCATTATTAAAATTTTTAAGCATTCAATACCTCCTTAATGGTTGGAACTATAAAAGTATGTAATTCTTGATTGATTGATATTATCCCTCTACCTTTATTACCTACATTATCAATCGGTAATAACATTGAAAAATTTTTAAAATCAGGGAAAAGATATTGTAAGTTATTAGAAGATAAACTACCCAACTGAATCAAGCAGTTGCACTGCTCCTTACAAATTGTTGGAATTGTGTTAGCGTCTAATCTTTGTGAACTTAATAACACGTGTACTTTTGCTTGTCTTCCTAATGTCATAACCCTAGTAAGTAATTTAAAGAATGAATCTTTAATATTCTTACTAGCTAAATTAGTTAACGCTCCTATCTCATCAAATACAATAACAATAGGTTTTAATTGGTTTTCTTTTATTTTATTTTCAAACAATAAATTTTGCCTTTGAGTGATAATATTATTTAAATTGCTTAACTCATCACATACATCATTTAATACATTATCATCTGACTTATTAGCATTATTTGTAATTAATCTTAAATTATGCTTTTTCGCAAATTTTGCCGGTAAATCTTTTTTACCATCAACTATGATTAAATCACAACCTATTTTTTTGAAATAGATTAAAAATTGATTGATTAGATAAGATT
>CAUSKO010000079.1:0-4961 GCA_963532255.1 uncultured Gemella sp.
CCTCATAGATTTCTCTACAAGGTTTATTTTCTATTTTCCACATTTTAATTATATCAGAAAAGTATACTCTCATTCACTATCATTTCCTATCATCTTTTAAAATTTCTTCAATTTTTTTCAATGCCTCAGTTCTTTTTCTATAAACTTGCTGTATACTATACTTCATTTCAACGGCAATTTTCTCCCAAGACAAAAATGATAAATATCGATTTTCTAGAAGTGTACGATATTCAGAGTTCTCAACTTTTTTTATTATTGTCATTATTTCTTTTTTTAAATCTACAAGTATATCAATATCACTATTAATTTCTTCTTGCAGTGTTATAATTTTTAAAATTGTATCCTCCATTTTTGATGTTCCATTATTTTTATTACCTGGCATATCAGTTAAGGTTGCAGTACATTTTGTAGCCAACGCACTCAATGATTCTATTTGACTAAGCTTTGAATTAATCTGTGTATCTAAATGTCTAGCTTGATTTAGATATTCTTCCGTTCTCATACTTTATCCTCCTATTCTTGCTTTTACTGCTCTCATCAATGCTTCTTGGGTTTTATCTTTTCTTTTTAAACTTTTCATAATATCTTCGTCAATAGTATTTTTTGTAATTAAATGATGAATCACTACTGTGTCTTTTTGTCCTTGTCTATAAAGTCTGGCATTAGTTTGTTGATATAATTCAAGAGACCATGTAAGACTAAACCATACTAGTGTGAATCCTCCACTTTGTAAATTCAATCCGTGTCCTGCACTCGCTGGATGTATTAATGCAAGATTAATCATTCCCATATTCCATTGTTTTATATCATCTGCAGTTTTAATCTCTCTTACTTTAAATCGTTTTTCAATTCTTTCTTTATCTGCCTTAAACCAGTAAGCAACAAGTACAGGTTTCCCATTTGCACTCTCAATTATTTCTTCAAGTTTATCTAATTTTTTATTATGAACTTCATAGAATTTTTTATCTTCATCGTAGATTGAACCATTAGCTAATTGAATAAGTTTATTTGAAAGGCTTGCTGCATTTATAGCGTCTATTTCTTTTTCTTGAATAGTCATCACCATTTCCTTTTTAAACTTTTTATATTTCATCTGATCTTCTTCATCAAGATTTATTTCAAGTTCATTTAGTATTAGCTCTGGCATTTTTAAGTACTCTGTAGATTTCATTGAAATTGTCATATCTGCGAGTCTACGATATATTCTTTCCTCAGCGTTTGGCTGTGGTTTATAAGAAAATATTACCGCACCATTCCTTTTATCTGGTAGAAAGTACTCGTTCCTATAATGGGTTATATAGCGACCAAGCCTTTCTCCTAAATCTAGCACTCTAAACTCTGCCCATAAATCCATTAATCCATTACTACTTGGTGTCCCTGTAAGACCTACCACTCTTTCAAAGTAAGGTCTTATTTTTAATAAACTTTTAAATCGTTTTGAAGTATGTGATTTAAATGAACTGAGCTCATCAATAACTAACATATCAAAGTTAAAGTCTATTCCACTTTTAGTTACTAACCAATCTACATTTTCACGATTAATGATATAAATGTCTGAGTTTTGTTTCAAAGCTTTTAGTCTTTCTTTTTCATCTCCAACTACAATTGAATATCTTAAGAGGTTAAGATGATCCCATTTTTCTATTTCATCTTTCCACGTTGATTGTGCTACTCTTAACGGTGCTATAATTAGCACTTTACTAATTTCAAAACTATCATACATGAGTTCATTTATAGCTGTGAGTGTTGTTATAGTTTTACCTAAACCACAGTCAAGGAACAAAGCAGATACCTTATGTGCTAAAATAAAATCTTTGGCATAATTTTGATAATTATGTGCTACATATCTCATCTAAGATTTCTCCTATCTTCTCTTTTTCATCAAGTGTGTATACTTTAAATCCTAACCTCCTTAATTGTTTCATTCTTAATTCTTGAAGTGGTCTTGGTTTCTTACCTTTTTGCTTAACCTCAACGAATCCAACAGTACCATTTTTCATCAATATTATTCTGTCTGGAATTCCTGTCATGCTTTGACTATTAAATTTCAAACATAAACCATCTCTTCTATTAACTTCTTTTACTAAATGTTGTTCTATTAGGCTTTCTAGCATATTTCCTCCTAATATGACAGTCATTGATAGTCATTTTCCTATATAATATATATACCTTTTTTTTATTATTATAGAAAGGTTATATATATGACTATCATAGACTGTCATAACGTTGATATAATAAGTTTTTCATAATTTTTATGATAGTCATTTTCATACCTTTTTTCTTTTTATTAATTCACACATTTTGCAATAAGTATTGAAATTGACCGTCATCGACCGTTATCAAATAATAAAATCAGATTTTAATTTTAAACCATATATGAAAGAACCACTCATATTTTTTTTCTTTTTATAACCTTCACTTAAAAGTGCATTATAAAAATCAGTCGTACTTCTTATAAAAGCACCCGTCCTCATACAAAACGCTCGGTATTCAGAATATAATTGTCCGCTTTTTTCAGTAAAATTGATGTCAATGTCACAGCATTCTTCTAAAAATTCTCCTAGCCAGTTGTTATCCTCTTTGTATTTTTCAATAGCATCTTTTACTACTTTTGGTTTTTCTAGCTTAAAGTTAGCTTCGATTACTTCTTTCGATCCAGTAAGTATCCATTCTAAAATTGCACCTCCAGCATTTTCATAAAGGTAATCAGCATAGTTTTTGATGTCACCTTTACCTTTAATCTGTGCGTTAAAAGGAATCACAATAAGTCTTCTCCATGTTCCATTATCTATCGCACCTACTTTTGGCAAATGATTAGTATAAAGAACAAGAGTATGTGAAGGAACATAACTAAATGGTGATTTGAATTTTTTCTCAGCAAAAATTTCATCTGTCGAGCAGAGTTGTTTTACGTTTGATGTGTTCATTCTCATTCCCTCTTCAAGTTCAGCTGCAATAAGAAGTCGTTTCCCTTTTGCCTCTGCTAGTTCAGGCTTTACATTTCTTCTACATCCCACAGTTAGCATATCTGCAGATATATTCCCACTATAACTACCAAGAACCCTTGCTACTACATTCCAAAATGTACTTTTACCATTACTTCCCTCACCATAAGCAATAATTAACGCTTCGACATAAACCTTTCCAACAACAGCTAAACCTACTATTTTTTGAACATATTTTATGAGCTCCTCATCACTTAAAAAGAATGTCCTTAGTGCCTCTTCCCATAATTTCTTGCCTTTACTTGATGGATCAATACTAGTTTGTTTGCTTATAAAGTCATTGTAGTCATGCTCTTTTGACAAACCCGTTTTTAGATTATAAGTTTTACTTGGTGTATTTAATAAAAACTCATCCCTATCAAGCGAAGTAGGTTCTATTTGAATTAAAGGACGCACTTCTTTTAATGTAGACCAGATATTTTTACTATCACGTCTTTTAATAGCATACTTCTCATAAGCTAAAACTTGTTCATACTTTTCTACTATTCTTCTTTGGTTATCATCTAAGTTTTCCTTAATTTTCTTCATACCTAAACTTGTTATCATCGGCATAACTCCTGCGTCAGTTAATTGTTTTAGACATAAATTTATTTCATCATGTGCTTCTTTTAATTGTAGTTCAGTTAGTTCATGTGCTACAGCCTGTGCGTTTGGTACAGACTCCTCCCAGTAGCTTCCGTTATAAACTAAATAATCGGTTGCTGGAGAGTATTTTATTCTGTCTTGAAACTCTCTAGAAAGAACTATAGCTTGACCTACATCTGAATAATCTGTAGGCTTAAATTTAAATTCCTGATTATAATCTTCAGGCTTAATATACCCTTCTTGACTAGCAATTTTCTTTCCGAACTTAGTTGCACTATACCAGATGGAGTTAAGTTCGCTGTCATCTAAAGGTGGTGTACATTTAGAGGCTTGTTCTAAATACATCGAATAACTTTCATCAGTTGCTCCGTATCGTTTTATAATCTTTCCAGCCAAATGACTCATAGTAGAATTACGACTGCCTTGTTCGATTACTGGTGCATGATCCTTTAATTCTAAAAGCGTAAAAGCATCTGCAACCCCAAGTATTTCATCTAGATTCTTTTCACCTTCAAACCAAATAAATTCATCAGTAATATTTCCGAAAATAAATCTTGAACAATCCAATGCATTTTTATCAAAAAAGTTATATTTCTCATACACTTGTTTCTTAAAAATTTCACACTCATCTGATGTCAAAAATAACCTATGTGGGATATAAACATGATGTCTAGGTCGAGCTACTTTCCCATTCTTTTCTTTATTATTATTTCGACTAGGAACTACAATATGACTCGCTCCTTCAAGCAAATACTCATAATCTTCTGGATAAATCCAATCATTTGGATTATCACTATGTTCATTATCACAATCAAAAACATCACAATCACACTCCAAGAAATTATCTTTATTTCGATAATTATTTTTAAAGTTAGCGCATACGTGATCAAAACGTACTACCTCTTTTAATTGTTCCATATTTTCTATTAAACACTTAATATCATAAATGCAATTCTTAGCGTTACCTTGAAAGTTTGATCTATGAATAGTTAACCTCATATTACTTTACCTCCGTAAAATACTTTATAGTTTTATGATGCTTTTTCGCTACATCAATTTCTACTTTCATACCTTCTGTGATATTGTCACCTAAAACCCAGATTTCACTGCATTTTCCAAGTAGAATGATATCCGCAAACATAGCATTTTTTCTATCTACTTCATTTGAGTCATCCATAAATGGAAATAACACATGAGGTGTTATTGGAATATTACCTTCTATATAAGCAAGTCTTCCTAGCTTTATAGCCTTTTTAATATTCGCTTCTATATCTCCTCTATATGGAGCACAAATATAAACCAAAGGTTTATAAGCGTCTTTCTTTTCTTCTTTGATTTTCCTTTGACTCTTACTCATTGATTTTTTCCTCC
>CAUSKO010000080.1:0-4516 GCA_963532255.1 uncultured Gemella sp.
TTATACTTTAAATATAATTAAATTTGAGTTTTAATTATAGTTTTAGGTTGATTTAAGTGGTTTTTAGTTTGTTATTATATAATATTATTTATCAAGTGCGAGATTGGTACTTGATAAAAGCTTTAGTTAAAGATTTATATGTCGTTTGAATAAAATTAAAAATTACAAAACTAAAGTACTTGAAAATTTAAAAATCGATGCATGTACACACAAGTAGGAAAAATAAATTTTGGAGGTAATTCGAATGAAAAATAGTAAATTACTAATAGGAACAAGTTTAATAACAATGTTAACGACGGGAGCAGTTGGTACAGTAGCTACAACGCAAAATGCTTCAGCTTATGACGTAACCGCTAATCAGGCGACAGCGCAATATCCTGGAACATATGGAACAACTCAAGCAATACAATCAACACAGCCAGCTCAATCAGGAGTGACAGGTGCAACTGGTACTCAAACTAATACACAGACAACGACAACAACTCAGGCATCTTCTTCAAGTAAAGGTGCAGCAATTTATCAAGCAGCATTAAGTCAAGTTGGTACAACACAAGATTGTACGATGCTTGTTACAAACGCACTTAAATCTGTGGGAATCAGTTACCACGATTGGCCAGCGGGATATATGAGTTTGGGAACTACAGTATCAGCATCTGAAGCTCAACCGGGTGATTTAATTTATTATGCAGATGGAGGTACTGGTGTAGCACATATCGCTGTTTATGCAGGTAACGGACAAGCTGTTCATGGTGGTTGGTTAGGAAACCAAACTGTAGTTAACTCAGCAGATGTAGGTAGTGGAGCGGTTTATATCCGTGTTAGCTAATTAGAAAAATCTACAAAAAAACGTCTTGAATTAATTTCAAGGCGTTTTTTGTTATATAATGTAAAAATATATAGAGGCATATTTCAGTTGCTATTCTAAATTTGTAGTTTAAATTTAATTAATACTACTTTAAATGTGATTAAATTTGACTTTTAATTATAATATAAGGTTGATTTAAGTGAGTTTAAGTTAATTATTATATAATATATTTATCAAATAAATAATTTGAAATAAATTTAAAAGGATGATTTATATGTCGTTTAAGAAATTAAAAAAACTTGCAACAAATAAAATAGTTCATAAAATAATACGGATGTTAGTAAGTCATCCGAAATTAAAGAAAGTAATTAAAAGTTTATAGATAAAATAACAAAATATGAAAGTAATTATGGAGGTAATCAAAATGAAAAACAATAAATTACTAATAGCAACAAGTTTAATAGCGTTATTAACAACAGGTACAGTAGGGACAATATCAACAACACAAAATATTTCAGCAAATGATATAGAAACTACTCAGACAAATTCTCAAACACCTCCAGAAAAACCTGAAGGTGAAGGGCAAGGTGCTCCAGGAAAACCAGGAGAAGGTGGTTTTGGAGGAAGTGGAAAAGTAAATCAAGGAAGTTCAGCAAACACTATAGAGTCAGATGAAGATAAAAAAGATGAAACTTATACTTCTACAGGTGATGATGAAAATGCATTACGTGTAAAAGGAGCTAAAGTAGGTTTAGATAATGTAGAAATTAATAAGACTGGAGGTTCAACATCTAATACTGAAGATGGCGACTTTTATGGAATGAATGCAGGGTTATTAGCTACTGATAAGGCAACTGTTAATATAAAAAATTCTAAAGTAAAAACAACAGCTCAAAATGGTAATGGAGTATTTAGTTATGGTGAAGGAACAACAGTAAATATTAGTGATTCAGAAATCTACACTACAAAAGATAACTCTGGTGGTATCCAAACTACAGGTGGAGCAACTATGAATGCAAATAACCTAAAAGTTAAAACAGAAGGTAACTCATCTGCAGCGATTCGTTCAGATAGAGGAGGCGGTACTGTAAATGTAGATGGAGGAGATTATGTTTCTGCGGGTTATAATTCTCCAGCTGTGTATTCTACTGCAGATATAACGGTTAAAAATGCTAATCTAAAAGCTGAAAATTCAGAAGCGCTAGTTATCGAAGGTCAAAACTCAATTACACTTGAAAACTCAAATGTTGAAGGAAATATGAGTGATGATAAAGGAAGTAGTTCAGATACAAACGTTCACAATGTGATGATTTACCAATCGATGTCAGGTGATGCCGAAGTAGGTAAATCTACATTCAATATGACAAAAGGAACATTAACTAACAATAATGGTGATTTGATATATGTAACGAATACAACTAGTGATATAGCTCTTGACAATGTAAATATTGTTAATAATGATAGTGATGGAAGACTATTAGCTGTTCTAGGAAATGATGCTTCACATGGTTGGGGTAAAGCAGGTTCTAATGGTGGTAATGTGACTTTTACAGCAAAAGATCAAAAGTTAGATGGCAAAATTGAAGTGGATACTATATCTACATTAAAACTAACATTATCAGGGAAAGCAGAATTTACTGGAACTGTAAATATAGTTGATAATGCTGATAATGGTTCAGCTGTTGATAATAATGCTGTGGTGACAATTGAAGATGGTGCCACATGGAATCTAACAGGTGATGTAAAAATTTCAAAACTTACTAATAACGGTAAAATCAATTTTAATGGATATAAAATTACATTAGCTGATGGAACAGTAGTTAGTGAATAAATAATTAAACATATAAGCGGGAATGCTATAATTATAGCATCTCCGTTTATTTATTTCATGATAAGGAGTAACTATTACGATTTATACACCGTAAATCGTAATAGTTACTTAAGACGAGAATCTATTGACTATATAATAAGAACAAGATAAAATTAAGGTAAGGATTAAAGATATAGGGGTGAGAAAAATGGAAAAATGTACATGTGAACATCACTGCCATTGTCACGATGCAGTAGAAGATTGTAAGTGTGGAAATTGTAAAGAAGGCACTTGCAATTGTAAAGAAGGTTGTGAATGTGGTTGTCATAATGCGAAAGAAGATTGTGAATGTGGAAACTGCAAAACAGGAGAATGCCACTGCAATCATAAAGTAGCATAATAAAAAGACCTAAAGTTAATTGACTTTAGGTCTTTTTTTGTTACATTGTGAATAAGAAGTTTAATATTCCGGCTAGTATTAAAAAGATTACACTCCATTTAATTGTTTTAGAAAAGATCTCGCTATCTTTATTCACTAAACCTACTGCTGCTGCCGCTACTGCAATAGATTGAGGAGATATCATTTTAGCTATTGCACCACCGATAATATTAGATGCAACAAGTAGTGAAGGGTCTACACCGATTTGAGTTGCTGTTACATACTGTAATCCAGCAAATAGTGATCCACTATTTACAACAGAACCTGTTAAAAATACTCCGATCCAACCTAAAATAGGTGAAACTAATGGGAATATTTTTCCTGTATTAGCTAGAGCTAATCCTAATGTTGAAGACATTCCTGAATAAGTAGAAATGTAAGCAAAGGCTAGCACAGAACAAATAGTTAAAATAGGAGCCCATAACTCTAATATAGTTTCTTTTAACACAATTCTTACTATTCTAGCTTTTACTTTAAAGATTACAATTGTTAATATGACTGCTAATATAATTGCAGTAGTAGTTGAAGTGAAAGGTTCAAAACTGAATATAGCCTTCATTGGAGTTGGTTTTTCAGCTATAGGTGATACTTTTACGACTGTACTATCAATGTAATAAGGTATTTTAAATACTAAAGAATTAAGAATACCGCGTTTTTGACCAGTTTGTGGATTTGCTGCTTGAACTAATGATTTAAAGAAACTAGTATTTAATAAAGTAACAAATACTGTTAATAAAATAAATGGAAGCCAAGCTTTAAAAACTACCTTACCTGATAAATCATGTTTTGTATCAGTAATTTTGCTTTCTGCAGAAAGTATATTTTTTGGACTCCAGAATCTAAGAAATATTATTAAAGCTATTAAACTTACTATAGATGACGCAATATCAACTAATTCTGGACCTATAAATTCTAATAAAACAAATTGTGTAGCAGCAAAAGAACCACCAGAAACAAGAATTGCTGGAAACACTTCTTTTATACCTTTAAGACCATCAACCATAAATACAATTAAAAATGTAACTAGAATAGTTATTAGACATAGTATTACAGCTGTATTTTGACCAACTTTTACAGGGCTAAGTTCTGTAAGTGCAGCTGGAACAGTTACGGGAATTCCCATTGCTCCATATGCACCTCCGGCTATGTTAGATACCAAACAAATAGCTGCAGCACTAATTGGATTAAAACCTAAACCTACAAGAATTGCAGCGGTAATAGCTACAGGTGCTCCAAATCCAGCGGCACCTTCTAAAAAGGCATTAAAAGAAAATCCGATTAATAGTACTTGTATTCTTTTATCTGGAGAAATTGAAGCGATACTTTCTTTCATAATATCGAAGCATCCAATTTTTACAGTTAGTTTATAAAGAAAAATTGCAGCTAATACTATACTTGCGACAGGCCATAAACCTGAAACAATACCTTGTTCTGCAGCTCCTGCAACTTTATCTACAGGCAT
>CAUSKO010000081.1:0-4513 GCA_963532255.1 uncultured Gemella sp.
GTAAAAACATAACGATTAGGGTAAGACAAAATTATAATCATAATCGTGTAAGTATTTCTATAAAAGATGAAGGAATAGGAATACCGCTAGTGCACATAGATAAAATTTTCACTAGATTTTATCGTGTAGATAAGAGTCGTCAAAGAACTATGGGAGGAACAGGTTTAGGACTAGCGTTAGCCAAAAACATTGTAGAAGCTCATAGAGGAAGAATTTGGGCTCAAAGTAGGGAAGGTTATGGTAGTATTATCTTTGTAACTTTACCATGTGAAAATATGGATGATGAGTGGTTATAGGAGGGGTTATATGAAAAAGAATAAGGTAGAAACTATGAAATCAATATTATTAGTTTTCCTTGTAGTTAGCAGTATAGCTTTATCTTATTTAATAACAACATATCAGCCTGATTATGAAATATTTACAAGAAAAAGTGGACAAAAAGCTACAGATAACAAAGAAGGAACTGCATTATTAAACTTCTTAACTCCAGATTCAATGGTGAAAACTGAAGCTGGAACCCGTGAAGAAACACCTGTTAAAAATTCTATTACAAAAGTAGCGACTGTAAATGCGATAAAAGATAGAGAAAAACTTAAAGATATTTTATCTATTCTTGCTAAGAGTGAAAGCACCGAAGCTAGGGTAAAAACTGCAAGCTCGGATGATTTATTTTTGTTTAACAATAAAGAAAAGTTAACTATAAATTATTCAGTCACCTTAGAATCTTCTATAGTTAAATCACTATTTTTCTCAGAAGAGAACTCTAATATAGGTGTAGAATTTGATTCAATTGTATTGTTTAAAGAAAAACCTGATACTATTTATTTATATAAAAAAGATGATAAAAACTATCTACAGATAACAGTAAAAGAAAAAGTATATGATACTGTGGAAGCTTTGTTTAATGAAAATAAACATGAGTTTGCTAAATATAGTTTGAATAATAAGTTTATATACTTAAAAGAAAATACAGACAACCTAACAATAGATGAGTACAGTATAGAAGAAGTCAACTTGAACAAACTAGCTAGAGGTGTTTTTGATAAAAAAGATAACATTCGAGTTAGTAGTAATAATGAAATGACTGATGGATATGGTATTTTAAAACTACAAGGTAATAGAATAATTTATACAAATCCTTCAAGTGAAGATGGAAAAGAAGTTGATGCAACAACAGCTGTAACCAATGCTTTAAACTTTTTAGAGTTAGGGTATAATGAAGATGTTAATTATCAGGTAACAACAGCGTTAGCAGGTATAACAATTCTCCAACAAACGTATAAAGATTCGATAGTATTTAGTAAAGACGGCTCTGCAGAGATAATCGTAGAAGATAATACAAATGGTATTTATCGTCTAACTTCTCCGAGAAGGGTATCTAAAGCATATTTATCATCTAAACCGTTGGATGCAAATAAAATTGAAAGAATAGAATATATTGTTAACTATCTATATAAAAATGTAGAGTTGCAATCTGTTGGCGATATTGTTTTAGGTTATGAAAAATCTTATAATAAATCTAAAAATAGTTGTAGCTATAAGCCTGCATGGTATGTGAAGTATAATGATCGCTATGTAAGTTTCAAAAGTTTGAAAGAAGCGGTAGATAAAGGAGAAAGACTATGAACTGGGGCAAAATAAAATCAATGTTTATATATGTGTTTATAGTTTTAAATATTATACTACTTAGTTTCTTTATCTATACAGTTGAAAAAAACAAGGCAGATATTGTTCAGGAAAAAGAGATTATAGAGAAATCTATGGCGAATGATAATATAACTGTAGAGGACAACTATACTAAAAAAGATAATTTAGGTTATGTGAATGTAACTATTTCAGATTTGAAAGATGTAAAACAAGATGTATCCGGATTGAACTATGAACTAACTAAATCAGATAAAACTTCAATATTAAAGGTAACTAGTGAAAACAGTTTAACTAATGTTAATAAAAATAATTATAAAGTAGATTTAGATACGTTTTTAGTAGAAAAGCTAAAACCTAGTGCAAATTATATTTTCTCTAGTTATGATAGCAATAAAAAAGAAATTATTTATGACCAGCAAGTAGATGGTCTAAGAATTTTTAGTAATAATAATGCTAGAATAGTGTTTCATGTTGATGATAAAGGTGATGTAAAGTCCTTTGAACAAACATTAGTAACAAATATTAGAAAAGATAAAAATGAAACGCTAGTAACACAATCGCAAGCTGTAAATCGGTTATATCATGAAGATTTAATTCCAAAAAATAGCAAGGTAAAAGCTAGTTTAGGATATTACACATATATTTCACAAACAGAAAATCAGGTGCTTATTCCAACATGGAATATAGTAATAAGCAGTAACGATAGTGGCGATGTGAAGAATTACTATGTTGATGCGATAAATCTTGATATATTAAATAAGAAACAATAATGGTAATAAAATAGTGAATTAAAAGTACAAGGAGAACAAGTGTATGTCAGAATTAATAAAAAATTTTATATATAATAACATAAGAAATATAAAAACTAGTATACTAGAAAAAGTTGAAAATATTGAAAATATTGAAAATATTAGATTTATATCTGGCGATAGAATTATGTGTGAGAAAATTTTTATATTGAATGTGGAAACTGACGATTCTGTAATGGATATTAATAAAATAGATGAAAATAGAGCAGAAGATCTGGTGAAGGTTACAGTAGGTTTTAATGTGAATATTAGGTTTTACTCTTATGAAAATAGCGATGATTCACAAAGCTATTACGATACAGCAGCAAAATTATTAGCAGATATATCTATAAATAATGAGAGTTTTGAAAGTGTAGGTGCAGTGGAAAATATACAAATAAAAACTGATTCAAATGTGGAACCAGTTTATAGTAATGGGCTTCATAGTGTAAGATATGGTATGAGTCTAAGTCCTGAAGATAAAGAGTTTAAAAATAAATCTCAAAAGTGTCATGAGGGGGAAGATAGATGTGATAAATGTAAAGGATTATTTAGAATAGATGTCATGAAAATAGGAGATGGAGTAGGAAAAGACGATGAATATTTAAGGTGCCCTTATTGTAGCCATAGTATATTTATAAGAACTTCTGGGATTCCAACGATAAAGAGATATCAGGACTAAATTACGATTTAACTAAGTCAGATAAGACTTCAATCTTAAAGGTAACTAGTGAAAATAGCTTAACTAATGTTAATAAAAATAATTATAAAGTAGATTTAGATACGTTTTTAGTAGAAAAGCTAAAACCTAGTGCAAATTATATTTTCTCTAGTTATGATAGCAATAAAAAAGAAATTATTTATGACCAGCAAGTAGATGGTCTAAGAATTTTTAGTAATAATAATGCTAGAATAGTGTTTCATGTTGATGATAAAGGTGATGTAAAGTCCTTTGAACAAACATTAGTAACAAATATTAGAAAAGATAAAAATGAAACGCTAGTAACACAATCGCAAGCTGTAAATCGGTTATATCATGAAGATTTAATTCCAAAAAATAGCAAGGTAAAAGCTAGTTTAGGATATTACACATATATTTCACAAACAGAAAATCAGGTGCTTATTCCAACATGGAATATAGTAATAAGCAGTAACGATAGTGGCGATGTGAAGAATTACTATGTTGATGCGATAAATCTTGATATATTAAATAAGAAACAATAAACAAAAAGGTCAACCAAATATTTGGTTGACCTTTATTTTAATGTTTAGTTATTATTCTACTGTTACTGATTTAGCTAAGTTACGTGGTTTATCAACGTCTAACCCACGAGTGTAAGCTGCATAGTATGCAAATAGTTGAGTAACTACGATGCTTGCGATTGGAGCAAGATCTTCGTTTACGTTTGGAATAGCATAGTCCCCTTTACGAGCTAGTTTTTCAAGAGTGATAACTAGCGTGTTAGCTCCACGGCTTGCTACTTCAGTTACATTACTACGAGTATTTAAGTCTAGTTTTGTATTTGTGATAAGAGCAACTACTGGAGTTTTTTCTTCGATTAGGGCGATAGTTCCGTGTTTTAACTCTCCACCAGCAAATCCTTCAGTTTGGATATAAGAAACTTCTTTAAGTTTCAGAGCTGCTTCACATGCACTATAGTAGTCGATTCCACGACCGATATAGAATGCATTGCGTTCAGTGAATAAGTTTTTAGCTAAGTTTTTAATTGTCTTAGTATCATCTAAGATTGATTCGATTGCAGAAGTAATTACTGATAATTCTTGCTCGATATCAAATTTAGGTTTTCTATTAAGTTTAAGAGCTACTTCGTAAGCTAAAATACTTAAAATAGCAATTTGTGAAGTATAAGCTTTAGTAGAAGCTACTGCAATTTCTACACCTGCGTGTAATAATAATGTGTAATCACATTCACGAGATAGAGTAGAAGCATCTACGTTAGTTAATACTAAGAATTTGTAGTCGCTGTTCATACTACGTAATTTAGTTAATACTGCACGTAAGTCAGCTGTTTCTCCAGATTGAGAAAGGAAGATAAACATTGGTTTTTTAGATAATA
>CAUSKO010000082.1:0-4358 GCA_963532255.1 uncultured Gemella sp.
CCAGCTAGTATCGGTATTTATTCTTATGAATTAATTCACACTTTCGGAGTTAAAAACTTAATTAGAATTGGTACTTGTGGAGCATTACAACCACAAGTGAAATTATATGATGTAATTTTAGGATTAGGTTCTTCAACTAACTCAAATTATATGCACCAATATAATATTCCAGGAAACTTCAGTTTAACAGCTTCATTTGACTTACTTTTAAAAGCTTATAATAAAGCTCAAGATATGGGACAACCAGTACACGTCGGGAACATTTTATGTAGTGAAGTTTTCTATAACGCTGATGAAAAAGCTATGGAAAATTGGATTAAAATGGGTGTATTAGCTGTCGAAATGGAAAGTACAGCACTTTATGCTAATGCAACTGCAGCTGGAGTAAATGCTTTAACAATCTTAACAGTTAGTGATTCACTAGTTACTGGTGAAGAAACTACTCCAGAAGAAAGACAAACAGCATTTACAAAAATGATGGAAATAGCATTAGAATTAGCATAAAATAAATAAAATTATAAAAGATAAAGAGGTGTAAGATATGAGCAATTATAAAGAATTGTATGATAAATGGCTTAATAGCCCTGCATTAACAGAAGAGGAAAAACTTCAACTAAAAAGTGTTGAAAATGATGAAGTAGAAAAAGAAGATAGATTTTATAAAGAATTAGAATTTGGAACTGCTGGTTTACGTGGAAAAGTAGGGATGGGTTCTAACAGAATGAATCGTTTCATTATTGCGCGTGCAACTAAAGCATTAGCTCAAACAATAATTGACAATGGATTACAAGAAAAAGGTATTGCTATTGCACATGACCCACGTCTATTCTCTAAAGAATTTGCTAAATTAGCTGCTTTAGTAATGGCAAGTAACGGAGTGAAAGCTTACTTATTTGAAGATTTAAGACCAACGCCAGAATTATCATTTGCAGTACGTTACTTAGGAACTGCTAGTGGTATTAATATTACAGCCAGTCACAATCCAAAAGAATATAATGGATACAAAGTATATTGGCAAGAAGGATCACAAATCAAATCAGATATAAGTGATAAAGTTCTTGAGTATATTAATTCAATGGATATTTTCGATGACTATGTAACAATAACAGAAGAAGAAGCATTAGAAAAAGGTCTATTAGAATACATCGGTGAAGAAGTTGACGAAAAATTCTATGCAGAATCATTAAACTGTGCAATCAACGATGAAAATATTGATAAAGATATTTCAGTAGTTTATACACCACTTAACGGAGCTGGATACAAAGCTGTAACTACAGTATTAGCACGTCGTGGATTTAACAATGTTCATGTTGTTGAAGAACAAAAAGATCCAGATGGAACATTCCCAACAATCGAATATCCAAACCCAGAAGATACAGCAGCTTTCGAATACGGTGAAAGATTAGCTAAAGAAGTTAATGCTGAAGTAATTATTGCTACAGACCCAGACTGTGACCGCTTAGCAGTAGAAGTTATTCATAATGGAGAGGTTGTATCTCTAAATGGTAACCAAGCTGGTGCAGTATTAGTTCAATATGTTATTGAAAATCTTGCTAAACAAAATAAATTACCTGAAAATCCAGTTTTAGTTAAATCTATCGTTACTTCTAAAATGGTAGAGTCACTATGTAAAGAATATGGAGTAGAAGTAATTGACGTACTTACAGGATTCAAAAACATCTGTGCATTACCTAATGAGTGGGATAATACTGGTGAGAAAAACTATGTTATGGGATATGAAGAAAGTATCGGATATAATGTAGGAACATTCTTACGTGATAAAGACGGTGTAACTATTGCTATGTTATTAGTAGAAGCAGCAGCATTCTACAAAAAACAAGGTAAAACATTAGTAGATGTATTAGATGCGTTCTATGAAAAATATGGATATTACTTAGATAAAACTATTTCAATCGTACTAGAAGGAGCAGCAGGAGCTCAAAGAATTAAACGTATGATGGAGAAATATCGTGAAATCTTTGCTCGTGAAATAGCAGGAAGTGAAGTAGTAGCGATTACTGATTATCTAGTACAAAAAGAAAAAAATGTAGCTACTGGTGAAGAAAAAGATATCGAAATCGAAAAAACTGATGCGGTTAAATTCAGTTATTCTGATGAATCATGGTATACTTTACGTCCAAGTGGAACAGAACCAAAAGTTAAACTTTATATCTACGTTAAAGATGCAGATAAGAAAGTTGCAGAAGAAAAATTAGTTAAATTTGAAGAAAAAGTATTAGAATTACTTTACTCAATCGACTAATAAATATAAAAAGGAGTGAGTTATTAACTCACTCCTTTTTAATTTTTAAAAATTATTTATTATAATATTTTAAGTATTCTTTACAAAATGCTCTAGCTGTTAGTTTACCACTTTGTCTATCTGCATAACTGTCACTTACAAATTTAGAAATTTCATCCGTATATTCTACTTTAGGTAGAGGATTTTCTAAAACTGTATCTCTGTTAATAGCGAAAGTAGAAAAACAAATACCTACTAGTCTTGTTTGTCTAGTTTCGTGATTAAAAGCACTTAATTCAGCGAAAATCTCAACACTTCGTGTACCAACTCTTGAAACATAGCTATCAATTATTAATGCTTCGTGACGATGTACTACGTCTAAAAATTGATAAGTATCAATACTTGCAGTGAAGAATGGTAGGTGAGTGTATCTACGGATAACTAATCCTTGTACATCATCAAGCCAATATAATGTTTGACCACCAAATAATGTATCGTGTCTGTTCATGTGGTTAGGGTAAATAGTATGAAAGTTTTCAACCCTAGTATCTTTATAATTCATAACTTCTTGCATGAAATATTATCTCCTTAATATGTTTGTTTACTATTGTTTAAAAAATAATTAGAGTACATATGCAATTGTAACATAAATTAATAAAGATATTAAGCAGAAATGTAGTATTAAAGAAAAAAATTTAAATATAATAAAAAAGTAAATTTTTTTCAAAAACAATTTAAACCCCTTACATTTATAATGAAAGTGTATTATAATAAATATAAAGTAAAAAAATGAGGTGAATAATAATGAAATATGAAACAATGTTAGAACGTTTTTTAGGCTATGTTAATTTTAAATCTAGATCTGATGCTAGTAGTACAACTCTTCCTTCAACACCAGAACAAAAAGATTTTCTTCGTATGCTAAAAGGCCAATTAGAAGAATTAAATCTTAAAGATATTGTTCTTAACGAAGAAAACTGGTTTTTAACGGCAACTCTACCAGCAAATACTGATAAACCATATGATAAAATAGGTTTTATTTCTCATGTAGACACTGCAGATTTTAATGTGGAAGGTATTAGCCCTCAAGTAATTGAAAATTATGATGGTAAAGATATTGTATTAAATAAAGATTTAAATATTGTAATGACAACAGAAGAGTTTCCTAACTTACATAACTATAAAGGACTAACTCTTATTACAACTGATGGAACTACATTATTAGGAGCAGATGATAAAGCTGGTATTACAGAAATTGTGGAAGCTGTTAAATATTTAAGTGAACACCCTGAAATTGAACATGGTGATATTCGTATAGCATTTGGTCCAGATGAAGAAATTGGACGTGGAGCTGATCATTTTGATGCTAAAGTTTTTGGTACTGACTATGCGTATACTATGGATGGTGGAGTATTAGGGGAACTTCAATATGAGAGTTTTAATGCGGCTCAAATCACATATAAAATTACTGGTGTAAGTGTTCACCCAGGAACAGCAAAAGGTAAAATGAAAAATGCTAATACGATAGCAGTTGAACTGGCTTCATTATTCCCAGAAAAAGAAGTACCTGAACATACAGAAGATTATGAAGGATTCTATTTACTGTATAACATGCAAGCAAGAATTGAAGAAGCTGAAATGTCATATATTATTCGTGATCATGATAAAGAGAAATTCCTTGCTCGTAAAAAATTTGCTGAAGAAGTAGCAGAAAAAATTAATGAAAAATACGGTAATGTTGTAGAGTATGAAATGTATGATCAATATTATAATATGGGGGATGTGATAAAAGAAGATAAACGATGTGTTGATGTAGCTGAACAAGCTATTAAAAATGCAGGTGTAACTCCTATTATTATTCCTATACGTGGAGGAACAGATGGTTCTAAAATCTCTTATATGGGTATCCCAACACCAAATATATTTGTTGGAGGAGAAAACTTCCACGGGCAATATGAATTTAGTTGCTTAGAACACATGACAAAAGCAGCGGATACAATTGTGGAGATAGCAAAACTAGCAAAAAAGTAGAAAAAATCACACCTTGGTGTGAAAGATAAAAAATACAATGACTAGACTAGATTATTTTCTGAAATTGAGTTTTGAGTTTTCAGAT
>CAUSKO010000083.1:0-4286 GCA_963532255.1 uncultured Gemella sp.
TCTCCTACCATACGCATATTTAATAATCCTACAACAGCTGCAGCAAGTTTAGATAAACGACCATTTTTCACTAAATTATCTACTTTTTCTAATGCAAAAATAAGCTTTGTATTTTTTTGATATTCATTCATTCTTGCTACTACTTGATTAAAAGATAACCCTTCTCTTATTAATTCATTTATCTTGAGAAGGAATAGATCATTTTGTCCTCCTGCTGAAAGAGTATTAATTACATGAATGTTGACATTTTCATCTTCTTCTTTTAACATTTTTTGGGCAACGATAGCACTAGTGTAACTACCTGACAATCCTCCAGTTAAAGTTAAAACTATTATATTTTCTGCTCCTCTATATGCTGATAAAAATGCATCTGGACTAGGACAAGCAGATCTAGCTGGTTCCGAACTAGCATACATCGCTCTCATCATCTCATCTATATCCATATCCAATGTATCAATATATATTTTATCTTCTATTTGAAGCGTAAATGGTACTCTTTCATAGACAACATTATCTGCTTTATTTGGTATTTCTCTAAAATCACAGGCAGTGTCTACAACTATCTTCCACGACATAATTTACCTCCGGGTATTATCTTATTTTAATTTTTCTACTAAATCATGAGTTTTTTTATATAATCTAACAGTATCACAAGCTGAAACTATTACTTCTGGTAGGCCTTCCCTTTTCTCTTCATTCATACACATAACGAAGTTGTCATACATTACTTCAGAATCACCATCTTTTGTTAAACTACTTATAGTTTTACTAACTTCTTGAATAGCAAATACATTTTTTAAGCATGTAATAACTATTAATCTTGCTAATTGTCTACGACTATATTTTTTCTTTATTGGTTTATCTAAATGACCATTTTTTACATAATTATTTATCATTGCGGCTGTTAAGCCTTTTTCATCATCAACAATTGACGAACTATCTAACTGATTTACATACAGTAAAACTTGGTCTAGATATAAATCAATAGTAGGTAACTCAGACCATTTCGGATAAACTTTTTTCAAATTTTCTTCTCCTTATAATCTAGTTTTGATAATCATATTATATAGTTTTTAAAAAATATAGTCAAGGAATATAATAAAAAAGATTTTGTAATAATATTATTATTACAAAATCTTTTTTTTACTTAGCTGTATTAAGTTTTTTACTTATACCTCTACTAAGTTTTAAATAGTATCCTAAAACTCCTAATGCATATATAGCAAGACCTATTATCCATCCTATCCATAATCCATCAATACCTACACCTTTAGTAAATACTAAATAATACGCTACTGGAATTCCTACAATATAATATCCGAGAAACATTGCTACACAAATTGGTACTACTTTTTTATAACCACGTAGCACGCCTGCTAATGCAGATGCAAATGAATCACACAATGCAAATCCTATAGCAAATATTAATAAGTGTGCTGTTAAATCTATTACTCCAGTATCAGTACTATATAAGTATGGTATCTTAGTATCGAAAAGAAGAACTATCAATCCTGCAACTGATGATGAAATAAGACCTAAGATTACACTTAAGAATGTATAACTTTTCGCAAGTTTATAATTTTTAGCACCTACATGATATGCTACAATTATTGTTGCGGTATTCGCTACACTGACTGGTAAGCTATATAAGAAACCTGAAAAGTTTAATGCTGCTTGATGCGATGCTATAATCGTAGTATCAAAACGTGATACCATAAGAGATAAAGTAGAAAAAACTACTGTTTCTAATGCTGTAGCTATTGCAATAGGAATACCTAATTTAAAAATTTCACCCCAATATTTAAACCTAATTCCCTCTTTTTTAAATATTATATATTTATTAATTTTTGGATGGTTTAAAGTTAAAAATAGAGCTATAAAAAATAATACAGTATAAGTTAATGAGACAGCTACCGCATTACCTGCACCACCTAATTCAGGCATCCCAAATTTACCAAAAATAAATCCATAGGCTAAAGTAACATTTATCGGTACAGAAACTATCATCATGATCATTGACAATCTTGTTAATCCTAAACTATCCATAAATGAACGTAATACTACATATAAAAATATAGATAATACTCCAAAACTTTCATAATATAAATAATTTTTAGTTATATTCGCTATTTTGTCGTCCATTCCTAAACTATCTACAATAGGAGCAGCTAATGTATTAAGTGCTATTACTAAAATAATACTAATAAATACAGCTATATATAAAAATTGTCTAACCATTACTGGTATTTCTTCTTCTCTTTTCTTCCCAATTAAATGCGAAACTATTGGAACTATCGCAAGAACTATTGCATTCAATGTATACATTACAGGGTTCCAAATATTTACACCCATACTTACACCCGCAAGATCTGTTGGGCTATAGTGTCCAGCCATAAATGTACCTATCATACCAGATGAATATGATATCACTTGATATATTAGTACTGGCAACAGCAATTTAATAAAAATTTTACTACGTTCTTTTATATTTTTACCTTGATACATAACTTCCTCCTTCATAATTTTATCTTTCACTTAACTTCTATTACAAAAAAAAAATCCAAAAGCTAATACTTTTAGATGTTATCGATTTATAATAAGATGCAACCGAGACTTGAATAGATTAAAAAACCGTTAGTCTAATCGCCAACTCAACCTTGACTAAAACTTACACCCACAGAAGACTTACTTAATGCTGCTTCCTTCCGGACCTGACATGGTTCATAAGTACTGCGTCGTAAGGAGCCTCAGTCTCAACATTACGTGTTAGACTCGACATTCCCTATTCTACCCGCATCTCGGTATTCAGCCTTGCTAAAGCGGATTGCAAGTACAGGGCACCGCTAACTCCCCACCTAGCATTTAACTATTATAGCAAATTTGAAAATAAAAAGCAAGTTTCAAATTTTTTATTTAAACATATTCATCAATATTTTATCACTAAGACTTGGGAATAATTGACTAATTTTAACTCCTAACGTGTATATAAACGGTAGATTTACTTCTCTTTTCTCTTTTTCTATTCCTTTTATAATTTTAGAAGCTACTAGTTTAGGTGTTAGTGATTTATTTCCTAGTGCTTTCATATATGTTTTATCTTTATCAGCTATATTAAAGAAATTCGTAGCCACTGGCCCTGGATTAACTGTCATTACATGCACATTATCTTTTCTTAGTTCTAATCTCAATGCATTAAAATATCCGATTAATGCAAACTTTGTCGCAGAATAAACTGTTGTTTTGGGAGTAGCTATTTTCCCTGCTAAAGAAGCTATCGTTACAATACTTCCTGTTTTTCTTTCTTGCATTTCTTTAGCTATTTCACTAGTTAATTGAATTGTTCCTATAACATTTGTATCAAACATCTTAACAACTTCATGATCACTAAATTCACTATATTCTTTCATAATTCCGTATCCTGCAGCATTTATTAGAATATCAATATCACTAACTTGTTCAAGTAATTCTTCTACTTCTTCTTGTTCACTCATATCTACTGAATAAGTCTTAGTTTTTACTTTTCCTAGACTTTCACATTTTTTTGCGACCTTATCTAGAGCTTCTTTTCTTCTTGCTACTAAAATAAGTTCTACATTTCCTTTTCGAGAAAATTGATAAGCTAATTCACGTCCTAGTCCGCTAGATGCTCCTGTTATTAAAATTCTTTTCCCATTTAAATCCATAATAAACCTCTTATTCTTAATGATTTCCACATGTACATTGTCCTTTAATACAATTACAAAGTATAATGTCTTTTGCCGATTTACGTTTTTTTGATAATATTTCTATTATTTCATCTATATCACTTTTACTTAGATTATTTTCTTCTATAGCATATTTAATTATATTTTTTGTTTTTTTAGCACAGAATTTTCTAATAAAATTTGTTGTTAATACTTCTAAACAATCATTTTCTAAGCATTTAGCACTGTACAAAAATTTATTTCCTATTTTTTCCGTTTGTAGCATATCTTTTTCTACTAATCTAGAAAGTAAAGTTTTTATTGTAGATACCGACCAAGATTTTTTTTCTTTTAGGACTTCTATAACTAATTTGCTTGTTACTTGATTATTACTCCAAACAACCCTCATTACTTCCCATTCTGCTTCCGAAATATTTACTTCCATAGTAACATCATCCTTAATTTTAATTTTTATCTACATCTGTAACTATCATACTATGTTAAATTATCTATGTCAATTCATAAAAAAACTCAATTCAAATTATAATCTGAATTGAGCTGTTTTATTATTTTTTTCTAATTGGATGTCTAATTATTGTTTTT
>CAUSKO010000084.1:0-4264 GCA_963532255.1 uncultured Gemella sp.
CCACGACTCATAAGATAGAATAATTGCTCTTCTGATACTTTAGATACTTTAGCTTCATGTTCTAAAGACACATCAGAATTTTTAATAATATTATATGGAATTGTGTCTGAAGTTGAATACTCATCTAAAATTAAAGTATCACACTCAATATTCGAACGAGAACCCTCTGAGTTTTTACCAAAATTTATCCAACCTCTATAGTTAACTTTTCCTCCACGTCTAGACATAGATTTAGATACTACAGTTGATGATGTACGAGGGGCTAAATGTATCATTTTAGAACCCGCATCCAATACTTGACCTTCACTTGCCATTGCAATAGACAATGTGCTACCACTAGCTCCTTCGCCTACTAATACACATGCTGGATACTTCATAGTAAGTTTAGAACCTAAGTTACCATCAACCCATTCCATAGTTCCATTTTTTTCTACAATAGCACGTTTCGTTACTAAATTATATACGTTAGTAGACCAGTTTTGAATTGTTGTATATCTAAATCGAGCATTTTCTTTAATAAAAATCTCAACAACTGCAGCATGTAGTGAACTTGCAGAATATGTAGGTGCAGTACACCCTTCTACATAATGTAATGAAGAATTTTTCTCTATAATAATTAGAGTACGTTCGAATTGTCCCATTTTTTCACTATTGATTCTAAAATATGCTTGAAGCGGAGCTTCAATAGAAACATTTTCAGGACAGTAAATAAATGACCCACCTGACCAAACTGCTGAATTTAACGCAGCAAATTTATTATCATTAAAGTCAACTGCTTTAGAAAAATACTTTTTAAATATTTCTTCATGATTCTTAAGTGCAGTATCAGTATCCTCGAATATAATTCCTTGTTCTTCAAATTGTTTATGCATATTATGATATACAACCTCAGATTCATATTGGGCTGATACACCAGCAAGATATTTTTGCTCAGCTTCAGGAATACCTAATTTTTCGAATGTATTTTTTATTTCAGTAGGAACCTCATCCCATGAACGTTCAGTTTTTTCTGATGGTTTTACATAATATGTTAAGTCTTCAAAATCAATTTCTGATAAATCTCCACCCCATGTCGGCATTGGCATTCTGTAAAACTCTTTTAATGCATTTAAACGAAAATCCAACATCCATTGTGGCTCTTCTTTTTTTTTGGAGATAGTTTCAACTATTTCTCTAGTTAGACCTTTTTCAGTTTTAAAAATAGATACATCTTTATCTGAGAATCCATACTGATACTCGGTAAACATTTCCTCATTTTTATTCAATACTATCACTCCTTCTTTTTATTTATTGTTTTCTTCTAATATTTGTTCAGTTATTTTCCATGCAAGTGTAGCACACTTTACTCTTGCTGGCAACTGAGATATATTATGAAGCGCTATACTATCTTCTAAATTATCTTCATTAAATTCATTTCCCATTATCATATTAAGGAAATCTTTAATTTTTAAATTTGCTTCTGAAACAGTTAATCCTTTTAGCTCCTCTGTTAACATAGAAGCGGATGCTAATGAGATGGAGCAGCCTGTTCCCACAAACTTTATATCTTTAATTATATTATCTTCTATATCCATACTAACAGTAATTTTATCACCACATGAAGGATTTAACATTTCCAACTTATAGCCATCAGCTATCTCTCCATTATTACGTGGATGCTTACTGTGATCTAAAATCACTTGTTTATATAAATCTTTCAAATCACTAAAACTCATTTTCAAAAAATTCCTTTGTTTCTTTTAATACCTGAATAAAGAAATCTATCTCTTCTTTTGTATTATAAAAATATAGACTTGCTCTAGCCACAGAATATGTTCCTAACTTACCAAGAAGTGGTTGCGTGCACTGATGTCCAGCTCTAACACAGATTCCTTTTTCATCTAAAAAGCTTGTTAAATCATGAGGATGAACTCCTGCTAAATTAAAAGATACTAATGAAACTCTACTATTAATATTATCTGTTCCATATATCTGAATATTTTCGATTTTAGCTAATTCATCATATAAATACTGAGTTAATTCTTTTGTATATGACTCAATGTTCTCTAAACCAATATTTTCTAAATACTTTATTGTTGCTCCTAGGCCAGCTGCTTCAGCTAATAAAGGAGTACCCGCTTCAAATTTATCAGGAAGAATAGCCCATGTCGATGAACTTTCTTCAACAATTCCTATCATTCCTCCTCCAAACTCAACAGGTTCAAATTTTTCTAATAGATTCTTTTTCCCATATAGAACACCTATTCCAGTAGGCCCACACATTTTATGCGAACTAAAAGCAAGAAAATCACAATTCATTTTCTTTACATCAATTCTCATATGTGGAACAGATTGTGCTGCATCAACCACAAAGTAGATATTTTTATCTTTAAGAAGCTCCCCTATTTCATAAACTGGATTAATGTTTCCTAATACATTAGAAGCATGACATATGGAAACTATTTTAGTTTTGTCAGTTATAAATTCTTTAAGTTGATTTATACTAATTCTTCCATATTCATCAATATCCAAATACTTTAAAGTTAAATTTTTTCTAATAGCTAATTGTTGCCACGGAATAATATTTGCATGATGTTCCATATAGGTTATAATAATTTCATCACCTTCTTCTACATCTTGCTCAATAATTCTTGCTATAAAATTCATACTTTCAGTTGTTCCACTAGTATAAATAATTTCTTCATAGCTATCCGCATTTATAAAGTTTTTCACTAAATATTTTGATTCTTCATATATTTTTTCTGATTCATCTCCTAGTGTGTACACAGATCTATGAATATTAGAATTATAGTTTTTATAGTAATTGCTTATTGCATCAATTACTTGAATAGGTTTTTGCGTAGTTGCTCCATTATCAAAAAATATTAAATCATTGTCTCTAATTTTTCTTTTTAAAATAGGAAAATCTTCTCTATAAATGCTGAAATCTTTCATCTTTATTCACTCTCATTATTATTTATTTTTTCATCAATAAGAATTGTTACTAAATCTTTGATTTTATCTACTGTTAATTCTGTTATTACAGGTGACAAGAATCCATGAACTAGTAATCTACTAGATTCTTTTCTCGTCAGACCTCTACTTTGTAAATAATATAATTGCTCTTCATCAATACGCCCTAAAGATGCTCCATGCCCTGCCATAACATCATTTTCATCAATTAAAAGCATAGGATTAGCATCAGCTTTTGCATCTGAAGATAAAGTTAACATTCTTGAACTTTGGTATGCATTAGAACCTGTTGCACCTTTTACAATAAATCCAATTCCATTAAACACAATATGTGACTTATCTAGAAGAACACCATGTTGAAGTATATCTCCTTTTGAATTTAAGCCTTGGTTAACTACTTCACTATTGAAATAAGTTTTTTGCTCCTTAACTCCTAAAGTAACAATTTTAAGATTTGCTTCTGATCCATCTCCTAGTATATGTGTTGTATTATCATGGTAAACATCTGCTTCATCCATAGCCGCAACATTCCAATTAATAAGTGCATCTCTATAAGTTAAGCCTCGTCTTAAAATAGTTCCTCGCTTTTCACCAGGTTGGTTAGTTATCGAACTATAATTAATTTTTGCACCATCATGTGCTACTACTTCAGTTACTATATTGAATGGATCACTATCACTTTTATCATTATTAATATAGTTTTCTATAAAGTTAAATTTTGCATTTTTTCCAACTTGTAAAGTTACATGATTAAATAAACTTTGTTTATTATCTGAAATAACTACATATTGTAAAGGTTCATTAATTTCAGCATTATCTAATACATCTACAAATAATCCTGCATTTAATAGTGTATAATGCACTGATGTTATTTTACTTTCCGCATAGTCTACAACACTCATAAAGCTATCTTTAATGTGTTCGTCATTCATAGCAGAAAAAATATTTTTAATTTGAACTTTATCGCTATACTTTTCAGGTATGTTTATATAAACTAATGTATTATTCTTTTGAATAACTACAAAATCATCTTTATTTATATTATATTTCTCAAAAATTTCTTCTGTACTAATATCACTTTCTTCAATACGTAATCTGTTAAAATCAACATTGAAAAGATTCCATTTTTCTAAATTCATTGATTCTAATTTAGGAAAAGGTAAAGTATAACTTTTGTATAAAGCTAGTTTTCTAGTATTTAAAAACCATTCTGGTTCATTAGTATCAGAGAAAATACTTTGTAATGTTTTTATACTAAGTTTTAATTTATTATTTTCCATATTAAACCTCTTCTTTTAACCAATCATATCCT
>CAUSKO010000085.1:0-4255 GCA_963532255.1 uncultured Gemella sp.
TATTATTGGGATATAGCCAAGCGGTAAGGCAACGGACTTTGACTCCGTCATTCCCCTGGTTCGAATCCAGGTATCCCAGCCATGAGCCATTAGCTCAGTTGGTAGAGCATTTGACTTTTAATCAAAGGGTCGAAGGTTCGAGTCCTTCATGGCTCATTAAATGAATAAAAGGCTATCTAATAGCCTTTTATATTTTTGGCCCGTTGGTCAAGTGGTTAAGACACCGCCCTTTCACGGCGGTAACACGGGTTCGAATCCCGTACGGGTCATCTTAACCAAGTCGTAACTTTTGTTACGGCTTTTTTTTATATAAAACCATAGTAAATAGAATAAAGAAGGAAGAGATTATTATATTTTATAATCTCTTCGTATTTAATATTATTTTAAATTATTTTTTGTGAAACTTAGTGGTAGTACATCTTTGAAGAAGTTATATACAACATAATCATCTTCTGATGTTCCTATTAGCAGTTCGAAGTCTTCATCTGCAAATTCTGCAATAACTTGTCTACAAACTCCGCATGGAGGACAATATGTTTCTATATTTCCATTTGGTCCACCAACTACTACTATTTTTTTGAATTTTGTTACACCTTCACTTACTGCTTTAAATATTGCTGTTCTTTCAGCGCAGTTAGTGGGTGTGTAGCTTGCATTTTCTATATTACATCCAGTATATATTTCTCCATTTTCTGCTAATAAAGCAGCGCCTACTTTAAAATTAGAGTACGGTACATAAGAAAAATTAGTTGCTTCTATTGCTTTTTTAATTAAGGTTTTATTAATATCATCAACTTCTTTATTATTTACAGAGTTAAGTAACTTAAAGACTGTATCTGCAACTCCTGCTTCTTCATTATTTTTTTCCGTAATATATTTTGCTATTTCTTTTAGTTGGGGCATAGCATTTTCCATAGCTACACTATATTCAACTATTGATAACATTGATTCATCGTTTAGGTTATCTCCAATAGCTAATGTGTTTTTCAATGATATTTTATGCACATCAGCAACTTGTTTTAATGCATGACCTTTTGTTGCGTATTTATCCATAATTTCAAGGTTGTTTTTACCAGAAGAAGTTACTGCTATATTATCATTTTCTGCTAATAGTTTTTGAGCTTTTGCTAATTTCTCAAAATCATTAGAAATTCCAATTACTTTTATAGGTGGATTATCTTCTTCATTTAGGTGTAATTCGATATTATCTACTTCAGTAAGATGTCCTTTTTGAAGCCTTATTTTTGCTTCTTTTCTCAAATGCTCTACGTTTGGAGTTGATCCAATAGAACGTATTAAATCAGAATATGCTTGTATATCAGTTTCTATACTATTAGTGTATACAGTATTTTTTGTATAAAGTTGATAACTAATATCTAAACTTTTAAAAATGCCTATTGTATAATATAAATCTTTTATTTGAAGAGGTGTAATACTTATAATTTCTCTATTTTTATTATAAACAACTCCTCCGTTAAAACTTATAACGTCACAAACTATGTTATTTTCTTCAAGAGCAGGTAATGCTTCATAATAAGCTCTACCTGTTGCTACTACAAACTCAATGTTATTATTTTGAGCATATTTAATTAATTCAACATTTTTTTCTGGTATTTTGTGTTCATTATTAAGCAGTGTACCATCCATATCACTAGCTATTAATCTAATCATAAATTGCTTTAGAAATACAATGTTGGTGTATTTCTATCTCCTTTCATAACATATAGATTGATTATATCATAAGTAGAATATTATTGTAAGCTATGAAGAAAAATATATTACTATTAAAGCTTATTTTTTACCAAAACTTAAATTTTGTGATAATATAGAGAGTGATCATAATTATTTATAGAGAGTGATGAGATATGGAAATAAAAAAAATTATTAAAAACAACCAATTAGAAGAATTATTTTCAAAGGTGACAATAGGTTTAGAGAAAGAAGGACAAAGAATTTTAGAGGATGGTCATATTTCAAAAACAAATCATCCTAAAGTTTTAGAGCCTCGTCATGAACATCCATATATTCAAACTGATTTTGCAGAATCACAGATTGAATTAATAACTACACCTGAAAATAGTGAAAAGGATGTAATTAGAGTATTAAATGCTATACATGAAGTTACATTAAAAAATATGCCAGAAGATGAGTATTTATGGCCTTTAAGCATACCAGCTATTCTACCGGAAGTTGAGGATATTAAAGTAGCTCAGTTCGAAAAAGAATGGGATATTGAATATAGAGAATATTTAGTAGAAAAATATGGAAAGTATAAACAAATGGTATCGGGAATACATTATAATTTCCAGATTGATGATACTTTTATGCAACGAGTTGCAGAAATAACAAATAATAGTGTTGTTAATGTTAAAAATGATATTTATATGAAGCTAGCACGTCAATTTTTAAGATATCAATGGTTATTAGTATATCTATATGGTGCTTCTCCTTTAGCTGAAGATAAGTATTTTACTGATGGAATTAAACCAGAAGGATATGCAAGAAGCTTGCGAACAAGTAAATTTGGTTATGTTAATGAGGACGATATAGTAGTTTCTTATTCTTCTTTAGAAAAATATATTTCTGACTTAACAGGTTATGTGAAAAATAATAAACTAATAGCTGAGAAAGAATTTTATTCTAGTGTTAGATTTAGAGGAGCAGATACGGTAGCAGATTTACCGGAAAAAGGAATTAAGTATATTGAATTTAGATTGTTTGATTTAAATCCATTTGCACCATTTGGGATTTTAGAAAAAGATGTCAGATTTATACATTTATTTATTAAAACATTAGTATGGATGGAAGAAGTAGATAAAGAAACTTCACAAGAACTAGGAAAAGAATATAGCGAAAAAGTAGCTTTATCAAATCCCTTAAATAAACTTACTTATCTTGAAGAAGGATTGGAAATTTTAGATAATATGAAATCTATGGTTAGAGAGCTAAGTTTACCTGAAAGTGATATATTATTAATAGAAGAAAAGGAAAATGAATTAATTGATCCATCTCTTACGATTGCTGCGAAATTAATCAGAGAGTATGAAAAAGAAGGAACTTTATTAGATTTAGGTGTAAGGTTAGCGAAAAAATATAAAGATGATGCGTTGAAAGAATATTATTCACTAAGCGCCTATAGCAATATGGAGCTATCAACACAAGCCGTAATAGAAGATGCTATTAAGAATGCTATAAAAGTAGATGTCATTGATGAAAATGATCAATTTATCCGTTTGGAGCATAAAGGTAAGGTTGAATATGTGAAGAATGGTAATATGACTAGTAAAGATACTTATATATCACCATTAATTATGGAAAATAAAGTAGTAACTAAGAAGGTTCTTTCTGAAAAAGGTTTTAGAGTACCGGGAGGTTACGAAGTATCTACTTTGGATGATGCAATATTGAAATTTGACTATATAAAAAATAAACCTATAGTAGTTAAACCGAAAAGTACAAATTTTGGTTTAGGTATTTCAATTTTTAAACATGGGACAGATAATATAGAAGACTTTTCTAAAGCAGTATTATTAGCGTTAAAAGAGGATAAAGATATTCTTATAGAAGAATTTATAGAGGGAACAGAATATAGATTCTTTGTAATTGAAGGAGAAACTAAAGCTGTATTACTTAGAGTCCCAGCAAATGTTGTAGGTGATGGTAAACATACTATTGCAGAGTTAGTGGAATTAAAAAATGAAAATCCATTACGTGGAGATGCTAAAAAAACACCACTTAAAAAAATAGAATTAGGTGAAATAGAAAGCCTACAGTTAAAAGAAGAAGGGTTTAGTTTTGATACAATCTTAGAAGATGGTCAAATAGCTTATTTAAGAGAAAATTCTAATATAAGTACTGGTGGGGATTCTGTAGATATGACTGATGAAGTAGATGAGAGTTATAAGAAACTTGCTGTTGACATTTCAGATGCTATGATGGCTAAGGTATGTGGTGTAGACTTAATTATCAAAGATATTAAACAACCAGCTACAAATCAAAATTATGGAGTAATAGAAGCTAATTTTAATCCAATGATGATGATGCATATTTACCCTCATACTGGTAAATCAAGAAGGTTATCTCTTGATGTATTAAGAATGTTATTCCCAGATAAGAAAATTAATTAAAAAAGATAAAATTTGATTATTGACCAAATTTGATATATAATATCAAGTGAAGTACAATATAGGAGGTAAGAACATGAATTTAATTCCTACGGTAATAGAGCAAACTTCTCAAGGGGAAAGAGCATACG
>CAUSKO010000086.1:0-4216 GCA_963532255.1 uncultured Gemella sp.
GCTAATTCTTGTCCACCCATTACACCTTCAGCAAGAACGATGATTGAGTGTTTTTTACCACGACTTTCACCTGCTTTAATACGAGAAACAACATCGCTAATATCTTCTTTTTTCTCAGGAATTAAAAGACTCTCACTTCCTCCTGCGATACCTGCGAATAATGCTAAGTCTCCAGCATTACGTCCCATAACCTCGATAATAAATGCACGTTCATGACTTGATGCAGTATCACGAACTTTGTCAATTGCATCTACAATTGTGTTTAAAGCAGTATCAAACCCGATAGTGTAATCTGTACAACAAATATCGTTATCTATTGTTCCAGGAATACCTATTGTTTTGATTTTCATTTCGTTACTTAAAGCCATAGCTCCACGATATGAACCATCTCCACCAATTACTACTAAACCATCAATTTCTAATGCTTCTAAGTTTTTAATAGCTATTTTTCTTACTTCTGGATCAGCGAACTCTGGAAGACGTGCTGAATAAAGCATTGTACCTCCACGATTAATGATGTTACCTACATCACCTGCTTCTAATCTCTTAATATTGTTTTCAATTAATCCTTTATATCCTTGATATACTCCATATACTTCTAAACCGTTGAAGAGTGCTGTTCTTACTACGGCACGCACAGCTGCGTTCATTCCAGGTGCGTCTCCACCACTCGTTAAAACTGCGATTTTTTTCATGTAGTCTTACCTTCTTCCATATTTATTTAGTTTAATATTTTTAGATTTACTTAACAACAATACCATATTTTAACTATTTTTTCTAGTCAAAACATGGTATTGTTTGTTTTTTGTTCATATTTTTTCTTATTTGTCCTTATATGCTATTTTTAAAGGCTTTTCAGGGAAATTTTCCAAAAATTTTTGAACAAAATCCTGTTCATTTTTTATATATACTGTTTTCCCTTGTGTTGAGTTATTACTACGCAACATAACTACTTTAACGCTTGATTTTTCAACTATATAATTAGAAATTAATTGCGAAATCGATTCGTCGATGACAGTGTAAATAATTTTTATATTTTTCATGCAAAAATCATTATAATTTTTCATACTAGCTATCTTTTCTAAGATATACTGTTCTCTGCCATTTCTAATTTGTTTTTTCAAAGTCATAACAACAAACTCTCCGACCTTTATAAAAGTATTTGCGTATTTATAAACACTAGGAAATACCGTTACATCGTAGTCATTTTTACCATCATTAACAGTTAAAAATGCCATATAGTCCCCATTTTTTGTTTTTATCTCTTTTTTAGTAATAACTTCTACATAACTATCTGTTAGCTCTCTGCCTACATATTTTAAAGGAAGATAAGCATACTTCTCTTTTTCAACTTGAACTGGATGTTTTAAGAAATAAGTGCCTGTCACTTCTTTTTCCATCTGAATTTTTTCAGTGATAGAGTAGTCTTCTACTTCTTCTACTTTCAAAGTTAGACCTGTTTCTGCAGATAACGCTACTCTAACATTGTTTATATACTGTCGATTATCTTCATAATAATCTTTAACTTTTTTCATAAGCGTTGCTCGATTATAACCAAAAGTATCTAACGCTCCAGCTTTTACTAAAGAAGCTGCCGCTTGATAATCAACTTTTTTATTCATTCTTTTTAGGAAATCATCAATATCCAAGTACTTACCGAAGTTCAAACGATCTTGAACTATTTCATAACTACTACGGTACCCAACATTTTTAATAGCAGTTAGCGCGAAGACTATGTCTTGTTTATAAACACTAAAATCACTTAAACTAATATTAACATCAGGTTTTACCAATTTAATCCCTAAATTATTAAGTTCTTGCTTATACTCATTTATCTTTTTCTCACTACTAATAACGTTATTAAGCAACGCAGTCATAAAGTACTTAGTATAATAAACTTTCAAATAAGCTAAGCGGTACGCAAGCATACTATAAACAACCGCGTGACTCTTATTAAATCCATAGTTAGCGAATGTAACGATAAGGTCAAATAAACTCTTAGCCACATTACGGTCATATCCAGCAGCTACACTTTTTTCTATGAAAATTCGTCCATAATACTCCAAATCTTCTTTTTTCTTTTTACTAACAGCTCTCCTCATATTATCCGCTTCGTTTAGAGACATATGAGCAAAATTCACCGCTATAAGCATAATTTGTTCCTGATAAACAATTACACCATATGTATCTTTAAGAATTTTTTCTAGATTAGGATGCGGATAATTTACCTTTTCTTCCCCGTGTTTTCTTCGAATATAAGTTTCTATTTGCGCCATAGGACCCGGTCGATACAAGGCATTCATCGCGACAATATCATTGAATTCAGTTGGTTTTAGAAGACGTAGTTTTTCCTTCATTCCACTAGATTCAAACTGGAAAATACCTTCCGTTCTACCTTCCGCAAATAGATTGTATACTTTTTGATCTTTATAATTTATTTTTGTAATATCAAACTCTGGATTTTCCTTCTTAATCTGTTCAACAATGCTAGATACCATCGTTAAGTATCTGATTCCAAGAAAGTCTATTTTTAGTAATCCAACACTCTCAACATCATCCATTGTCCACTGCGTTAAATATTTAGTCATATTAGATTCAGCAAGAGGTGCATATTTCACAAGAGGATTATTATCACTTATTACGACACCTGCAGCATGAACCGACGGATTTTTCGGTAGACTTTCTAAACTCAGCGCTATACTAAACCAACGACGATTAATAGTACTCTCATTAACAAAATTACGTAATGGCTCAGAACTTTCATAACACTCTTTTAAAGTTCTTGTAGAGCTAATATTACTACTAATAAACTTTAAGGCATTATCATCAAACTGCAAAATTCTCGCAGATTCTCTCGCAGCACTTTTAGACTGAAATGTTGTAAATGTAATAATCTGCGCTACCTTATCTTCACCATATTTTTCTTCTACATATTTAATGACTTCGTCACGGCGTGTATCTTGAAAGTCTATATCAATATCCGGCATAGAAATACGCTCTTTATTTAGAAATCTTTCGAACAGTAAATTATATTCTAGAGGATCTGCTTCTGTAATGTTTAATAAATAACAAACTAAACTTCCTGCTGCACTACCACGTCCAGCCCCTACTAAAATTCCGTTAGTCTTGGCATACTTAACAAAATCATAAACTATTAAAAAATAGTCATTAAAGCCCATTTCGTCGATGATTTTAAGTTCATACTCATAGCGTTTTTTATACTTGTATAAATCTTTACCGAATAATCTTTCCTTCGCACCTTTTTGAACTAAATAACGCAGATAGTCTCTTGACGAGAAATTTTGGAATACATCTTCATCTTTTCCATATTTATATTTAGGTAGATGATATCCTTTAAAATCCAAGTTGTAGCGACATTTATCAATAACTTCCACTTGTTTAACTAGTGCTTTTTCTAACATCGATTTCAATAATGGATTCTCAACATTAAGTAAATTCCTAAAGTCTTCTTGGGTTCTTACAAATTTACTACCAGTAGTCGTAGTTAATTCAGTAATATTAAGTTTGGCGTTATCTCTAATTGCACGACTAACAATTACTTGTTGGTATTGGTCATTATTTAAATAAAAACTTGGTTTTGTATAAACTACATTTTCATAATATTGATAAAGACTAGCATCAAACTTTTCATTAAATCCAAAATAAAAATCGAAACCTTTTAACACATCGTTTAAGTAACTAAACTCCATACTGTCTCGAAGTTCATCAATAACAATAATTACAAAGTTTTCTTTAGATTTTTTTAGTTCTTCGACAAATTTTTCTATAGACCACTCTATTTTATTTTCTATCATCGTTGATATTTCCAACAAATGATAAAACATTTCGGTATTTTTACATAGTATATTGAATTTTAGGAAACTAATACCATAATCTAACTTTATTTCTAAACCGTGCACTAAATTAACATCAAACTTTTTAGCAATTTTATAAGCTTTTATAGCTCCGTAAAGAGTCGGGTCAGTAATAACTACACTATCCTGTCCATCTTTTTTTAACTTACTAAATAACTCAGTATACTTAATCGTACTATTTAATAAATCATATGCACTATGCACTTGCAAATTGTAATAAGTCATAATTCTCCTCCTTTCTTTAATAATCTATTTATTTTATATTATATCATATTTATATGAAAACTAAAATAATGACCACCCCTGAAAAGGGGTGGTTTTCTCTGTGGGTATAACCCTTT
>CAUSKO010000087.1:0-4164 GCA_963532255.1 uncultured Gemella sp.
TTGGACTCGGCGTTGGAGTTGGAGCTGGAGTTGGACTCGGAGTTGGAGTTGGTTGCGGAGCAACAACTACTTTAGTACCAATAACAACTACTCTGTTAGTAGGTTGTTTAGTAATAGAGTTATTTATAACTTTACTAGTTTTTGAACCATTAACTTCAGTAACTTCAGTTAATATAGTACGTTCACCGTTAACACCTTCTTGAAGTACTTTGCTTTGTCCTTTTGGTAGATTTGCATCGTATTGAGTAACAGTTCCAAAAGGAATAGCTTCTGTAGCAACTTTTAATTCTGGTTTATTTTCAACTAATATTTTATCTTCAGTATCAGGTGTTGTTTTATATTGGAATGGAGTAGTTGGTTTAGCTCCTAATTTTTTATTTCCTTCTTTAGTTGAAGAATTAGGTAAAGTGTTTAAATCTTTAAGAGTAAAGTAACCAACATAGCAATAACCTTCAATATCTATAACACCATTAGCTAATTGGCTAGAATTGTTAATAACTTTTTGGTTATTATATTGAACAAGTTGTTTATTTTCAAAAGCAAATGTATCGAAAGGTAGAATTATACTTTGTCCCATTGCTCCAATTAAAACAACGCTTAATACTTTGTTTCTATGTTTTTTAGAAAGTAAAAGAACTACAAGAACAGCAGATCCTAGACCTAATCCAGCAAGTGGAAGAGAACTTTGACCTGTGTTTGGTAATGTTTTTACCTCTGTAGAATTTTTATTTGCACTATGATTACAGTTGGCTTCTTTTTTATAAACCATATAATAAGTTTCGCCCTCGTTTATATCGTTAGGGACGCTTTTCTTTATTAAGGTCTTTTCTGCCTCTGTCAATTCGTTTTCTGCTAAGTAAGTGAACTTAACATTTGTACTTTTCGTTTCAACAGCGTGAACATCAGTTGGTGCGAAAGTTCCAAAAAATAAAGCACCAATAATAACAGGCGTCGCACCAAAAGAAAGTTTCCTAATAGAAAACTTTAAAACTTTATTGTTAATATTATTCTTCTTCATAAATACCTTTTTCTCCTGTATTGTGTTTAATTGCCTTTATATTCTACCAAAAAGAGCGTTTTAATGCAAAGAAAGTAACATAAATTTTAAGATAAAATATTAAAATAAAAGAAGTGAGAATTAACCTGTAAATTATATAGAAAAAATTATAAAACAAACAAGGGTTACTGTAATATAATTTAAAAATTATGGAAAACAATAATCTTGAAGTAGCCAAAGGTTACAGAATGAATAAAAAATAAAGTGGTTTAATAATATATATACTTCTGAAACATTAAAGTAAAAGCAAGTGTAGTTTTCAGTATGTAAAAAAATATAATTATAGTTATGTCAGTTAATCTGACATAATATTAAAATAGTTGCCAGCATAATGTGAAAAATGGTATAATATATAAAAGGGTTGTAATAGAACAGAGTGTTATAAAAATTAAAAAAAATTCATATTTATATGAATCAAGGAAGGATGATTTTTATGTCTAGGGACAACAATGATAGGCGGGAAGATAAAGGGATAGTTAAAAAGGCGATTAGTATAGAAACTTTTGTTTTCTTAGGGATTTTCTTTTTAATATTCGGATTAATGGCTCATAAAATGGGAACACCATTAATGTTTAAAACCATGATGGCGACAGCCCATGATTTATTACTAAATACAGTGTTCTTTATAATGGCTATGGCTGTTATAGCAGGGGCAATAAGTGCACTTTTATCGGAATTTGGAGCAATAGCTTTAATTAATAAAATTTTCGCACCTCTAATGAAACCACTTTGGGGAATGCCAGGGGCAAGTGTTACAGGGGCGATTGCAACATATTTATCAGACAACCCTGCGATTATTCCATTTGCTAAAGATAAACGATTTATTTCGTTTTTCAAAAAATACCAAGTACCAGCGTTATGTAACTTAGGTACAGCGTTCGGTATGGGGCTTATCGTAACAATGTTTATGATGGGTCAAGGTGAAGGATACATTAAAGCGGCAGTTATAGGTAATATAGGGGCAATTATTGGTAGTATTGTCAGTGTACGCTTAATGCTTAAACAAACGTTAAAGTACTATGGTGATGAGGCAAATGATCCAGTTGTTGAAATAACAAATGATGATGATTCACCAGAAAAAGTAAGAATAATAAGAGATGGAAATACATTCCAACGAGTTTTAGACACTTTACTAGAAGGTGGTAAGACAGGGGTTGAAATGGGTATAGCTATCATTCCAGGGGTACTTATAGTATGTACTTTTGTAATGATGTTAACATTTAAAATGCCGGTAGATGGTTATACTGGTGCAGCTTATGAAGGTGTTGGATTCTTACCATGGTTAGGAGAAAAATTAACATTTATTCTTGAACCATTATTCGGATTCAAATCTGCAGAAGCTATAGCGTTCCCGATAACTGCATTAGGAGCAGTTGGTGGAGCTATCTCATTAGTGCCTGAGTTCCTGAAAAGTGGACTTATAGGAGCTAACGATATTGCAGTATTTACAGCGATGGGTATGTGTTGGAGTGGATACTTAAGTACACATATAGGTATGATGGATGCTTTAGGAGTAAGAAAATTATCTTCAAAAGCTATAATTTCACATACAATCGGTGGTATAGTAGCCGGTATAGTAGCTCACTACTTATTCTTATTATTAGGATAGATAAAATAGATTAATAAAAATGCTGAGTACAAAATGTACTTGGTATTTTTTTGCGTTCATAGTCTATGTAGACTATAAATTAAGAAGCCAAATTTTGATAAATAGTATAAGGTATAGTATAATTAACGAAAAGTAGAAAAAGAAGCTAATAAGACTTTGCAATAGAGTTTTTCAGTGTAGTTACTAAGAAAAATAAATTGCTGAAATGAATATTTATAAAGAATAAGAGGGAAAAGATGGAAAACTATAATAATGATAAAAGCTCATATATCAAACGTATGAATAAAACAGCCTTATCTAAATTTGATGTGCTAAAACCTTATTTAAAGAAAAAAACTAAAGTACTTGATTATGGTTCAGGAATTTCACCTGGGTTTATTAAAAGTGTTCAACAAACAGGCGCAAAATACTATGCTTATGATATTTCTCCAACAGTACAAAATGAATTAGCTAATTTAAATATCGATGTTATTACAGATGAAAATTTAGAAAAAAGTAAAGAAAAATATGACATTATTTTTATGTCGAGTGTCTTCCATGAAATAATAAGTTATATGTCTCGTCCTGATAGAACAAAAGTATTAAAACAAATATATAGAAACTTAAAAAAAGATGGGAAACTTATTATAAGAGATTGGTCTAATAACAATTCTGATAAACTATATAAAATAAATACGAAAAGTGAAAAAGCTAGTAAAGAAGTAGATAGATGGATTAAAAAACTTAAAGAAAATTCAATTATACAAAATGTCGAAAAGGTTAATAATAAAGAATACAAAACTACAGAAAAAGAAGCATATGAAGTTATATTTCATGTAGTTTGGGGCTTGCAATCACTTGAACGAGAAAGTAAAGAAGAATACAATATTCAAGATTATTTAGAAAAGTGGTTACTTAAGCCATT
The DNA here is from genome assembly GCA_963532255.1 of uncultured Gemella sp. GTDB lineage: Bacteria > Bacillota > Bacilli > Staphylococcales > Gemellaceae > Gemella. The sequence continues at coordinate 3,571 of CAUSKO010000087.1, forward strand.
AAACTTCAAAGTATCTAGCATAATAGAGGAAAAGGATGAGAGTTATTTAAAGTATTTACAAAAATATTTTAAATTAAATGAAGTACCTTTTAATACGAAATGTATATTAGTATTAGAAAAAGAAGAGTTATGATAGAAAATATTAAGAATCAAATATAATTCTTTTCACTACCTTGAATCAAAATAATGTAAGTAGTATAATAAAAAAAGAAATGTCTTAATAAACTTTTTAGTATAAAATAAAGGGGAAAAATAAGTGGATAGATTTAAGAGTTTTAATTTTTATTATACATTACTGATAACGGCAGTAGTATCAGTCGGTGCTAAGTATTTAGCTACATTACCTGCTTTGAAATTATTTGGACACTTAGTTATAGCCTTAGTAATAGGTATGGTGTTGCAGCTATCAAAATCTTTAAAAGCTCAAACTAAAGGAGATATACCTTTTATAAGTAATAAGTTTTTACGTCTTGGAATTATTTTATTAGGTTTTAAATTAGCATTAGATAAATTACTTACAGAAGGTAAGAAAACATTGCTTTTAGCCTTTTTTGTAGTTTTATTTATGATAGTACTTACTTATACAATGTGTCG
>CAUSKO010000088.1:0-4024 GCA_963532255.1 uncultured Gemella sp.
ATGAATTTAATTCCTACGGTAATAGAGCAAACTTCTCAAGGGGAAAGAGCATACGATATTTATTCAAGACTTTTAAAAGATAGAATTATTATTTTAGGATCAGAAGTAAACGATCAAGTTGCTAACTCGATTACGAGCCAACTTTTATTCCTAGAGGCACAAGATAGTGAGAAAGATATTTATTTCTACATTAATTCTCCAGGAGGTAGTGTAACTGCTGGTTTTGCAATTTATGATACTATGCAACACATTAAATGTGATGTTGTAACGATTTGTATGGGTATGGCTGCAAGTATGGGAGCATTCTTATTAGCGGCGGGAACTATTGGTAAGAGATATGCATTACCTAACGCAGAAGTTATGATTCACCAACCACTAGGTGGGGCACAAGGGCAAGCTACAGAAATAGAGATTGCTGCTAGACATATACTAAGAACACGCGAAAAATTAAATAAAATTTTAGCAGATAGAACAGGTCAAACAATCAAAGCAATTGAACGTGATACAGAACGTGATAATTACCTAAGTGCTGAAGAAGCTTGTGAATATGGTTTAGTAGATAAAGTAATGTATCCAGAAAATAATAAACCACAAAAAAAAGAAAAAGTAAAAAAAGCTACAAAAAAAGCAACTAAAAAATCAGAATAAATATAATAAATATAAAAAACTCTCTCAGATTTCTGAGAGAGTTTTTTATAATTATATTTTCCAAATTTTACCTATTGCATTACGAACTTCATAGTTATCCATGAAATATTCTACGTTACCGTTAAAGTGACGTTTAAATTGAAGAACGCTGTAATCAGTAGCATCTTCTGAAGCGAAGTTCTTAGATGTTCCGAAGAAGTTGAAAATTTTGAAGTTATTTCTAATAGCGTATTTAATCATAGTATACATTACTAAATATGAACCATTAAATCTAGAAAATTCTTTTTTCATACCTCCAGTGAAGTAAATAAGATCTTGTTTTGTCTCTATAAAACTTGCGCACGATAGATAAATAATATTTCCATGTTCTTCTTTTAATAAAGATATTTTTTCGATTTTATCATTGTTAAAAGCGATAGATTCATCTATTCTAGCAATTTTGTTCATAGTTTTTTCGCTATTTACTTTTCCACTTTCAAGCTTTTCAGCAAGTTTATTTTTTTCATTGTTAAAATCTTCGATTTCTTTATTTAATTTAGAAATAAGTGAATCACAGTCTAAGTATGAAACCATAAGGTGAAGTTTATCACCTAATGCAGTTTTTAGATTTCTGAAGTATTCACTAGTTCTAATTTGGAAGTTGATTCTATCTTCTGTACTCTTGTTTATTGAATCAAATATAGCGGCATCCTCATCGCTAAAAATATCAATTTCTTTTACCGTTATTCCTTCTTTTATAGCTTTATTAATTGAACGTTTAGCCATTGTTGAAACAGTTTTTAATAGTGTATCTTCAGTAAGAGATTCTTCTAATTCTCTTGAATAAACACAACGAGAAGCTAGAGTAGGGTTTGTAAATAAATCATCATCAAGTGCTTTATACCCTAGTGAAGTTAAAATTTTATCTGTTTCTATAGACTCTTTAGTAGTTTCAACATATTCAATATCTTTGTAAATACGTTCATTTAAAAATGGATTTACCCTTACGCAAAGAACACGGAAGTCTTTAGCGAAGTATTTTTTTAATTCTGTCATATAAAAATTAACTAACTCTGTATTTGAATAATCCATTATTGGACCATGTTGAGCAGTCACTTTATAGAAGAATTTTTTATAAGGGAAGTAAATAAATGTTGCATATGCTAACACTTCGTCATTTTCTTTTACAGCAAGAATTTTTGTTTTAAGGTTATTGAAATTTTGCATATTACTATATACAGCTGCTTGTTGTAAATAGTAACGATCATTATTTTTTTCTTGTACCGCTTGTAGTTCATTACTGCTAATTTCTGTAAATATCATTAAAATGCTCCTTATATAAATTTTAATACATACCCATACGATTATATAACAAATAGAAGAAAAAAAAAAGTAATAACTATTATTTAAAGTGCTTACAATAAATGATATAATAAGGATATAAATGTCTTGGAGGATAATTTATGAAAGAATATCAATTAAGAAATACAAATTATAAGATTAGGTATAATGATTTTCCTGGTGAAGATATACCAATAATATTTATTCATGGTTTAGGGTGTGCAGCATCATTTGATTATGTTGAGATAGCAAATAAAAAGCAATTTTTAAACCATAGAAGAATATTAATCGACTTATTAGGAGCAGGATATAGTGATAAGCCTATTGACTTTGAATATAAGGTGAAAAATCATGCAAAATATTTGAGTGAATTTTTAGAAGATTTAGACTTAAACAAAGTTATTTTATTTGGCCATAGCTTAGGTGGAGCAGTTTCTATAGAGCTTTGTGGTTTATGTGAAGATAAAATAGATCGTCTAATATTAACTGAGCCTAATTTGGACCCTGCCACTAAAGGAAGAACTAGCTGGGCGGTTGCACAATACACTGAAGAAAATTATAAGAGTAGAATAAGTAGCTTAATAGAATATTGCGCAAATGGAAAAAATACGATGTGGGCTGCAACTTTAAGAAATTGGTTACCGGAAGCAGCATATCAAATATCTAGAGATGCAATAGAAGTTAGAAAAACCCCTTGGCGAGATATGTTCTATAGTTATAAAGTTCCGCGATTTTTTATTTTTGGTAGAAAAACTTTTCCACATAACGATTTAGAGGAGTTGCCAAAAAATAATATAGAAGTAAAAATAGTGGAGAATGCAGGGCATTCAATGGCATGGGAAAATCCAGAGGGCTTAGCAGAAGTAATTAGTGAATGTCTAAGATAAATAAAATAAAAAAGTTTGGATTACTCCAAACTTTTTATTTTTATATTTTTTTAATTTTTAAATTACTTACCATTAGGTATGAACAGATTATAAGTAATACTAAATTTATTATGCTTGGTAAGCTGAATAAAGATATTATTGCTAAAACCGATCCACATGTTGTAATAGGAACTCCTTGGTAATAACCATCTTTCATTTTAGTAACATTGAAACGTGCTAATCGATAAGCCCCACAACAAGCGTAGATAGCACTTAGGATAGCTACTATCACTATTAATGTAGTAGAGGGTTTATCAATAGATACAAATTTTTCAAAAATTAGTATAGCAGGTGCTACACCAAAACTAACAACATCACATAAAGAATCTAAATCATGACCGATGTCAGAAACGACACCAAGTTTTCTTGCTACAATACCATCGTATCTATCTGCAAGCATTGCTAATAAAATAAAGACAGTTCCCCAAACATAATATCCGTGAGTAGTAACTAATATTGATAAAAAGCCACAAAAGATATTACACAAGGTAAGATAATTCGGTATAAAATTTTTATTCATTAAGTCATCCTCCAATGATTGATATTATAATTATAGTACAAATTGAAAAAAAAGTCTAAAAAAAAATAAAACTTCTAATTATGAAATATATTATTTACTTCAATTTACATAAAAATTTTACAAGAAGTGTTGTTTTTAAAAATATTACTTGATATAATGTATATGTAATTTATTATGGGAGGGGTATTATGTCGCTAAAATTAGATAAAGTTGATATAAAGAAAATTGCGAAAGAGTTAATATTTATTTGTCTCGGTTGTGCTATTTATTCATTTGCGATAATGCACTTTAATGTACCAAACAAACTTGCAGAAGGTGGAGGAACAGGTATTTCCTTGTTACTACTTTATGCATTTGGATTACCAGTATCAACTGGTACAATATTGGTTAATATACCATTATTAATTATTGGTTTTAAAATGTTAGATAGAAAAACTATGATATATACTTTATATGGTATTTCTATGTTAACTGCATGGTTGAAATTTTTTGAAATATATAATGTTAATATTGATATTGGTGGAGATAAGTTATTAGCTTCTGTCTTTGGTGGTATTATCGCAGGTATTGGACTAGGAATAGTATTTTTAGTTGGTGGTACAACTGGAGG
>CAUSKO010000089.1:0-4011 GCA_963532255.1 uncultured Gemella sp.
ATGCGAAAGATGCAGACGTACTTGTAAACAAAATGTACATCTGGCTACCAGCAGCCCTAGCTATTTTAGTTATTGTATTATGCATTAATTCAATAGGTGGAGCTTTAAGACGTAGTTTAGATGCTAGACAAAGATTATAATAAAAAAAGCCTCAAATATAGAAAATCTATATTTGAGGCTCTTTATTTTTCTTAAATTTAGCAGTTAGAGTTTTTTGTTATATTTAATACAGATTAAAAATAGAATCAATAACATATAAAAACGTCATTTTTAATGTTGATTATTATTGTTATTACTATTAAGTTAATCGATGTAGACGTTATTATAATTTATCTTAATAAAGTTTGATAAAACAAATAAACATGTAAAAGAAAAATTTGTTTTTTAATTTTAAATAATAAAATTTAAAAAATTTTATTATAAAAACATCATTTTTAATGAAAAACAATTGACTTTAAAACGCTTACATGTTATATATATGTATATACGAATTAAAGAGGGAATTCTAGGGAAAGAGCATATATAAATACGACTTAACAAAAAATATAACAAAGAAAGAGGTATCTATTATGTTTAAGAAAATTAAAGTTATTTTAGTCTCATTATTATTTTTCGCCTCATTAGGCGCAGGAATTTCAAAAGCAAATTATTCAGTGAATGTAGGTGGAGGCTATTGGAAGTATTGGAAAGATTCAAGATATGCGTTTTCTGAGTATTACCATGGCTATAAGGTTCATTCAGCTGCTGTAAAAGTAGGGAGTACAACGAATAGCAGTGGTTGGGTAAGACCGGGTTATTGGACTAAGGCTTCTGCTCCTAGCTCGTGGTGGTACACAGAGCACTTTTATTATAATTATAAATAGTATGAAATGATAATAAGGGTAAATGTATGAGGGGATTTCTCATAATTTATCCTTATTCTTTTAAAAAAAGTATTCTAGGTTGAAAAAGGAGTTTTTAAATGAAAAAGATATGGGTATTTTTATGTGTAATTGGATCACTTTTTTCTTTGATATTAGGAACATTTATTTTTTCACTAAAAGAAGAATATGAATTAATTTATTTTAATCACACACATAATATTATGTACACAGTAAAGAATGTTAATAGTCTCGAATCAAATAAAGAAATTTTATATAAAATACAGCAGTATTCAAAGGAAAATAATATCAATGTATATCGACAAATAACAAATATTAATGCATTGACTCAATATAATCAAGATATTTATGCAGATATCTCAAATAAAGATTTATTTAAAGAAACTTTTCATTTAAAAAGTAATATAGGTGAGTTAGATAAAATTAAAAAAGAAGACCGTGAACAATTTACAAATTCTGAGATAAAATTTTATCCTTTTTTAGATAGTGAAAAAGAAGGAATAGAAGGATTTTATCATTTTCAATCAAATGAACTTAATGAAGAGGATTTAGAAAGATTTTTAAATTCATTGCACTTAGGATTTGAAAAAACTAAGAAATTAAATATAAATGATATTTTAGAATATATAGAAAATCAACCTTCAATAAAACCACTAGTCTTTTCATTAATATTTTATTTGATTACGTTTGTTTTTGTTTCATTATCAGAAATCTTTATAAGATTCAAAGAGATTGCAATATTAAAAATGATAGGAAATAAAAAAAAGAACATTATATTAAAATTTGTGATTGAAAAGATGAAATTATTGGGTATTATATTAATTGTTGGGGGAATAGGTATATCTTTTTATTGTATAATTTTTAAAGAAGCTGCAAGATTTTACGATTATTTCATCTTTAGCATGATGTTTTTAATAGGGTATAGTATATTGGTACTCTTTGTATATTTAATTCTATTATTATTTATTGGTTTAGTTGATATACCTAATATGATAAAAGGTAAAAAAAATGTAAAATATATAAAACCATTCCATGTAATTTCTCTTACTATGTTTACCATTGTGATAGTGTTTTTTTTAACAAATATAAGGCAAGAATATAATAAATATGTTGAAAGTAAAGAAAGTATAAGTCAATATAGTAAACTTAATGGTTTTGTAACCACTAATTTGTCTATTTCAAATGATGAGAAAACTACATTTCAAGAAATTGGCCAAAAATTAAAAAAAATGACATTGGAAAAATATAGTGATATAGTCCTGTATAATACATCATCGTTTTTTATAAATGGATATGAAGAGTATTTAAAAAATGTTAGTGAGGCAAAGCCATTTATTTTAGTCAATGAAAATTATTTCGATTTTTTCCCGGATTTAGGGATAAAAAAAGAAAATATTGTTCAAGATAGTAATACGATTTCTTTAGTAATTCCAAAATCATTAGAGCATAAAAAAGAAGAGTTGAGGGATTTAGTAAAAATCTTAGATGATAATAAGTATGATATAGAGAACATATCAAAAAATAAACCACCACTAAAAACACAAGTTATAGTATATGAAAATAAAAAAATACCAATATACACTGATTCATTCAAAAAATATAGATTTTCTAAGTTTGATGCTCCTATATTTGTAGTAGTTACAAAAAAAAACATAACCTCTTTTGGATCTGTTTTTAATGAAAATTTATCAGCGTGGTATTCATCAGGAAGTATTTTTATATCTCAAAAAGAAGGGAATTGGATAAATCAAACATTAATAAAAGAAGATTTGGATAGAAATATTCGTAATACGGTTGATATTTATTCGAAACTAAATGGTGAGTTGAAAGAAATTCTTAATGAAATAATTATTTATCTAGCATCTATGTTTGTGTTATTGGTTGTGTATTATAATTTAATTATGTTTTCTACACTAACTTACTTAGAAGAAAAGAAACAGGAAATATTTTGTAGAAAAATTATAGGTTACTCATTTTTAGGACTACATAAAGACTATGTAGTAAGTGTTATGATAACGATATTAACAGGAACATTATTGAGTTATTTAATTACAAGTGTTGATTTAATATCAACTCTTGTTGTAATATTTCTCGCTAATCTATTAATTTTTGTATCCTTGTTAGTTCAAACAGTAATAAAGAAAGGAGAACAGTAGATTATGGATAGTGCAGTAATAAAAATAAAAAATATAAAAAAAAGTTTTGACAATAAGATAATATTTTATAATTTTTCGGAAAATATATTTAAAAATGAAATAGTAGCAATTGTTGGGAAAAGTGGAAGTGGAAAAACAACATTGTTGAATATGATAGGTGGATTAGAAAAGATAGAATCTGGAGAAATTTATATAAATAATTTGAGAGTTATAGGGAAAAATAAAATAGAATTATATAGAAACCAAGTATCATTTTTATTCCAGAATTTTGCTTTAGTAGACGAGTGGACAGTTGAAAAAAATTTAAAAATTGCTTTGACATTTAAAAAAAGAGAAAACGGTAGTTCTGAAATATTAAAAGTCTTAAAAATGATTGGATTAGAGGACAAATTAAAAGAAAAAATATATAAATTAAGTGGAGGAGAACAACAGCGGGTGGCATTAGCTAGAATTTATTTGCAAGATAATCCAGTGATTTTGGCAGACGAACCCACGGCCTCACTTGATAAAGAAAATCGAGATTTAGTATTTTCTTTACTAAGAAGATTACAAAAGGAAAAAGGCAAAACGATTGTTATTGTAACTCATGACCAAGAATTGGCGAATTTTTGTGATAGGGTAATAGAATTATCAAATTTTAAAAGCAGTAACGATTAGAAATAAATCTACATCTTGCGCCAGTCCTAAAAAGTTAGAAAAAACTAGCTTTTTAGAATTGGTGCAAGATGTTTTATAATTTGAGGCTCTTTATTTTTCTTAAATTTAGTAGTTAGAGTTTTTTGCTATATTCCATAGCTCTTGCTATTTTTGGTTTAGCTTTTCTTTCTTCGATATTAAACTCGCTTAATAACGTCTTAAACTCTTCTAGGCCAATGTTGTAGTCCTTTACTTCAAACTCAAGTTCATAGTCGACTATATTGTTTAAAAATGTTGTTTTATCAACAACTAACAAGCCACTTTTATAAGGTAGTTCA
>CAUSKO010000090.1:0-4002 GCA_963532255.1 uncultured Gemella sp.
ATATCTGTAACAACTAATTTTATCATACAAAAGCTCCTTTTTTTATCACTAGGGGGGTGCAAAACCCTCTTAGGGGGTGCATCATTTAACGATTTGTTCTATCCTTGATTTAATCATATTCTACAAATCTGTTTAACCCTCGTTTACTCAATATATTATATCAGATAACCTTAATCTCTCATAGCGAAAAAGGAAAAATCATATCAGATTGATATGACTTCTCCGTTTTTCAAATAGATTTCTATTCTTTTTTCTTCATGAATTATTATCGTATCTACCAAATAATTAAATAGCTTAGTATCATATTCTGTTAGTAACTCATCTTGTTTTTCTAATGAGTCGATAAATATTTTCAGTTCTCTAACTCTCTTGTTTTTACTCAGTAAATCTAAGTTTTTTTGTTCTAATTCTTTCTCTAGTAATTTATACTCTTCTATCAGTTTATTATATTTTCTAGTGTATTCTTCTTGATCTTGTGCTATCTTGGAATTTGTTATTATCAACTTTTCTACATCAGTTCTAATATTTTCTAATTTTTCTTCGAGTTGAATGATTTCATCATCTGACCCTCTATCTTCTTTTATCATCTTCATCAGAAGTTTTATATTACCTATAATTTCTTTTCTATTATCAATTACCTTGTTTAATGCTGATACTATCCATCTTTGAATTTCATCATCTCTTATATGAGGTGTATCACATTTTTCTTTATTCTTATACTTATCTTTACATCTGTATATTGTCTCTTTATATTTATCAGTTGAGTGCCATAAATGTCTCACGTATGAACTACCGCAACATCCACACCTAATTTTTCCAAAGTAGTTTTTCTCTGTATACCATTTTTTATTTTCGCTTAGCTGTACTTGAACTGCATCAAATACTTCTTTATCAATTATTGCTTCATGGCTGTTTTCTACATAATACTGAGGTAGCTCTCCATTGTTCCTTTTCTGAGTCTTGTTTAAGAAGTCTGCTACATAGTATTTTTGAAGTAAGGCATCCCCTTTATATTTTTCGTTTGTTAAAATACTTCTTACACTGCTATAACTCCATTTTTCTTTTCCTCTTGGTGTCGGTATTTTATTTTCAGTTAGATGTTTTGCTATTTGATTAGGATTTTTACCTGATAAGAACTGTCCAAATATGTATCTTACTATTTTGGCTTGCTCTTTATCTACTTCAAATCCTCCATCCTCTTTTGGTTTAAACCCTAATACATTATTGTATGGAAACGTAACCTTACCTTCAGCAGCTTGTTTTTGTTTAGACCATGTTATATTTTCTGATATTGATCTACTTTCTTCTTGTGCTAAGGAGCTCATTATTGTAATAAGTAACTCACCCTTTGAATCAAATGTCCAGATGTTTTCTTTTTCGAAGTATATCTCTACTCCAACATCTTTTAGTTTTCTTACAGTTGATAGTGAATCCACCGTATTTCTTGCGAACCTACTTACGCTTTTTGTTAATATAAGGTCTATCTTGCCAGCTAGTGCATCATTTACCATTTCTTGAAACCCTAGACGTTTTTTAGTATTTGTTCCACTTATTCCTTCATCTGAGTACATTTTCACAAACTCCCAATCTTTCCTACTTGATATGTACTCTTCGTAATACTTCATTTGAGTTTCATAAGAACTTGTTTGATCTTCATTATCTGTTGATACTCTGGCATAACCTGCAACCTTTTTCTTTTTTATACTAGGTAGTTTTGATTGATGACTAAGTTGTTTATTGGCTTGTATAGTTGTGATTTTTCTATTCATCTTTTACTCCTTTTTTAGGTTACCTTGTTTTTTTTTTATTTCTTGAACCTTATTGAATATTTCTTGAGAAATAATTGATTCATGTGCATTTTCTACAATGTACATATCCTTTTCCCCAGTATTTTTTACAGAACGACCTTTTTCTTTTACATGAAATGTCTTTTGTAATATAAGTTTCCCTGTATAAGTTTCTTGGGATAAAATTCTATAAATAGCTAGTCTTGAAAACTTTTCTCCTCTTCTTGTTCGTTTACCTTCATCATTTAATATCCTTGATATCTGTGTTGGCTTTGTACCTGACAGATATAACTCATAAATTTTTCTCACAATGTTAGCTTCTGACTCTTCAATTTTATAAGAATCTCCTATCCATCTATATCCTAATATAGGTTGTGGGCTATGTGGTAATCCTTGTTCAAACTTCTTCTTCACACTCCACCTTACATTACTACCTATCGCCTTTGATTCTTCTTCTGAAACGGCAGCAAGTAATGTTAGTAATAACTCTCCTTCTGTAGTGAGTGTGTCGATATTCTCTTTTTCAAATTGAACCCCTATGTTTAATTTCTTTAGTTCTCGTATTATTTCTAATAACTCAATAGTATTTCTTCCAAATCGTGATATGGACTTTGTAAGAATTATATCAATCTTTCCTTTCCTGCAGTCATCTATTAATCTTAAATACTCCTTTCGATTTTTTGTATTTCTTCCACTTACTGAGTTATCGAAATAGACTCCAACATATTCCCAACTAGGATTATCTTGTATAACTTTACTATAGTAGCTTATTTGTTCAGATAGTGATTGTAGTAAATCTTGATGTGATACTCTCGCATAAGCTGCGACTTTTTGTTTTTTTACATCAGTCACATTTAGTGTTTCTAACTTTTTTATAGTTTTCATAATTGTATCCTCCTTTTCGTCATTACTATATATCACTCTAAAGCAACTATTTATCAAGTGATAACTCCATAAGTTCAGATATTTTGGGATCATACTTTTCTAACATCTTATGTTTGAATTTATTAAATTCATCTTTTGTGATTAAATTTTTCCTAAACAAGTTACTTAATATTTTAATTGTGATTTGGTAAGTTACTTCATTTTTAGTCTTCATAGCTACCTCCAAATCTATGCTTAATATAGCATTCATGACTACAATACTTTCTTTTATTATTGGAATAAGATAGGAATTCTCTTTTACAACATTGACATAGATGTGTAGAAAATGCCTTTCTATTCATCTTATCTTGATTATTCTTCCACCATTTCATTCGGCAAGTATCACTACAATATTTCTTTTGTTTTTTACCTTTTAAATGAGTTAACTTTTCTCCACACACTTTACAAATATCAAAATCTTCTATATCTAACTTTTCTAATTTTTCTCTTCTGCAAATTGACTTAACTGTATTGGCTGACACATTTAAACATACAGCTATTTTCTTATAACCTAATCCTTTTTCTCTTAGTTTTTTTATTTCATCTTTCAGTTCCATATTTCCTCACTCCTATGATCTTTATATTCTCTACATCACAGGTGAAGAAAACTAAGTAAAATTTAACCTTTGGAGTAAAATTTAGATAAAAAAAATAAACCCATCACAGAAAATTTCTGTGATGAGTTATGATTTTTCATTCTATTTTATTATTTAAACTATTTATGATAAACAGTTTATATATACGTTCAATACATAGTTATAACTTACTTTATTCTATCTCTGTATACCCAGTTGAAAATCCACTGCAAATTAATAAATGGCTTCTCTTCTTCTAATTCTTTTAATATAGGTTTGAAATTCTCATATATTTCTTCTTTTATTTTATTTTCATCTACTGTTGATATATCTTCATAATAACGAGCTTCTTTAGAATTATATATACCTTTCAATTTTAAAAAATTATCAAAATAATAATCTAGTCCATCCTCATACATATATGCATATTCATAGTTAGCGTCATTTACACTGTATCCATATGATAGATATACATTTTTTGTAGTATTTTTTATAGTTTTATCTCCGCCAAGTCTATGTCTATAACTAAACCCTTCACGATCAGCACTTTTCTGTATATTTTCTACCAACATCATTATTTCTAAATCCCTAGTATTACTACTTGATGAATGTTTCGCATAATACACTGAATTACCTTTTAAATTTGTATCCCCTATAAAATAAATTGTTGCTAACGCCAATATCACTAGTATAATTTTTTTTATCATTTTGCTCAT
>CAUSKO010000091.1:0-3969 GCA_963532255.1 uncultured Gemella sp.
TTCTCGAAGACTTTTCTATTCTATCATCTCATTTATTCTTTGTCAAGAAGTTTTTTCATCTTTTTTCTTAACTTTTCATTTTAGTTTTCATTAGATTGTTCGTTTTGTATAAATCATTATTAATTATACGTTTATATCTTCTATATTTATAGTATTATATCGTTATTTGTTTTATAAAAAATAAGATTAGATTGGAATTATTTAATACTATTCCAATCTAACCTATTTATTTCATTTCTACTATAGTGGCACCCATTCCACCTTCATTTTGACCACCACTTCTGAAACTTTCAACATATTTGTTTGTTTTTAAATATTCTGCAATATTTTTTCTTAGTATCCCAGAGCCTAAACCATGTATTATAGTAAATGTATCATATCCTTGAAGGATAACTTTATCCATATAGTTTTCTATTTCTCTAATTGCCTCTTCAGTATTTAAACCTATTACGTTAATATCTATTCCTACTTTTTTACTACTAACACTGCTTGTACTTATATATCTTGTAGCAACTTCAGGTTCACTTTCTATTTTTCTAACTTCTTTTTTCTTAATGTTAAGTTTCATTGCTCCCATTTTAATTTGTAAAGTATTCCCTGATATTTCAAGAACTGTCGCTCTTTGATTATAACTAAGTACTAATACATCATCTCCAACCTGTATTTCAGATTTCTTGAACTTAGGTTGATCTTGCAGTTGTTTAGCTAATTTAATATTATTTTTTCCTTCATCCATTGTATGAAGGATTTCATTAACTTCATGTTGTTTTAATGAAGAACTATCTTTAAACTGACGATATATTTCTAACATTTCTTCTTTCTTAGCATCTATTTCTTTGTTTAATTCGATACTAAGTTCATTATATAGACTCTCTTTATATTCTTCATATTTTTGTAAATTATTGTCTAACTGGTCTTTTACTTCATCTATTTCTGTAATGGTTTTATTTAAATAATCTAGTTTATAATCATACTCTCTTATATTCTCAGATAATTTATCTATAAATAGATTATTTTCTTTTGTGTTTTCTTCCAATAGTGCACTAGCTTTTTCTATTATAGTTTCATCTAAACCTAATTTTGCAGAAATATTAATTGCATTTGATTTACCTGGTAAACCGATAATAAATCTATATGTCGGTTTTAATTTTTCGAAATCAAATTCCATAGAAGAGTTCTTATAATAATCTGATTCAAAACAATAATTTTTAATCTCTGGGTAGTGAGTTGTACATAGCATAGTTGCATTTAATTCTTTAAACTTGTCTAACAATGCAATTGACAACACTGCTCCTTCACTAGGGTCAGTCCCTGAACACAACTCATCTAAAAGAATTATACTTTTATCATTAGTATTTTTCAATATATTAATTATATTAGTCATATGAGATGAGAAAGTCGAAAGGTTATTTTCTATTGATTGTTCATCCCCAATATCAACAAATACTTTTTCAAAGAATCCAACAGTTGATTCCTCTAGTGCTGGTATATAAAATCCTAAATGAGTTAAGTATACACATAAACCAACTGTTTTTAAAATTACAGTTTTACCTCCGGTATTAGGACCTGTAATTATTAACGAATTACCTTTATTATCTAATATCACATCATTTTTTACTACTAACTCTTTTTCAATTAATGGATTATATGCTTTTTTTAAATTAATCTCTTGAGTCGCTACAATATTTTGTTTATTAAAACCTTTTTGTGAACAAAAATTCATTTTTGAAAAAATAAATTCTACCTGCGAGAAATTCCATAGGGAATTTAATAATTCATTAGATTTTCCTTTAATTACTTCAGATGCCTCTTTTAAAATTCTAAGAATTTCTTCTTTTTCTCGTCGTTTTAAAACTCCTATTTCATTATTAATTTCAACATTTTCTTTCGGTTCAACATAAAACGTGTTTCCTGATGCAGATTCATCATGAATTATACCACCAAAATCATTTTTATGTTCTGCTTTAACTAAAATTACATCTCTATCATTACGCTTTGTTACAATTGCTTCAGTTAATTTCTTTACATTGGCTCTAAGTATATTTTTTAATACTTGATCACTTTTATTTTTTAATTTTGTTATATCGGCTTTTATATTTTTCAATTCTAATGATGCATCAGGTCTTATATATCCATCTTCATCTACAATTCTATCTAAATATCTTTCTAAATCTTCAAGATTATCTAATTTTTCTATGTATTTTGTTAGACTTCTATATGAATTATTTTCGTGAATTTTAATAGAGTCGAATCTCTTAGAAAACCTATCATAAGTAATTATATTTCTTAAAATATAAAAAAGTTCTTTTTCTGATAATACACTATCTTTTTTTGCCTTTTTTACACTCATATTATAATCATATATTTTCAATCTAAACTCATTAGGATATTTCCTTAATAATTCATATGCTTCTTCATTTTCTTTATGAACTTCAACTAACTTATCATAATTGTTTATATATTTTAAATTTTGAATCTTTTCATATGATAGTTCTGAATAACAATATTTTTCAATATCTTTTAATACTAAATCTAAATTCAATTTCTTTTGAGTAATTTTATTCAACTATTTTTCACTCCTTCATGAATTTTTTTAACAAAGTATATTATACACTAAATCTATCTTTTTAACAATTTTATAACAAAAAAATACAGCAGTAACACAATTTTACACTAGTGCTACTGCTTATACAATATTCTTATTTAAAAAATAAATCTATTAACTGTTGAGATAAAATAGGTGTATTTTCTAAAATATATTCTGGTATTGTTGAATTTGTAAAAATCGCAATTTTCCACTCAGGCAGTGGTAATACTGTCACAAAGTATAAAACTACAAAAATTAATAAATAAACTTCCACAAAACCAAAGATTCCACCTAATAATCTATCTGTTGTTTTTATTAACGGTAATTTTCTAATTACACCTAGTGCTGATGCAATTATTTGAATAATCAGTCGTATTACTATAAATAAAACGACAAAAGAAACTATTCTGTAGTATGCCGTAGGTATACTTAATCCAGCGTATATTCCCTCTAAACCTGTGGTTACATCTGCTGGTATTGGAATTAAACTTGGAAATAAATATGCTAATCTAGTACTAAACAACATAGATATTATTAATCCAATTATCATAGTACCCACATAAAATAATTGCATTATTAATCCACGTTTATGCCCTAGATAGATACCTAAAAACAATAATAATACTATTATTATATCTACCATATAGTCATCCTTTCATTTTTTTTACTATTATATAAACTAAACTTTAAAGTAGCATTAATCAGTTTTTGACTAATGCTACTTTTTTATTTTATAAATAATTTTTTTATTCTACTCCAATAATATATGGATATACTGGTTGCCCAGACTCAATAAGTTCTACTTCAACATCTGGATATTTATTTTCAATTAATTCCTCTAAGAAATCAGTATATTCATCTGTACTTTCCTCACCAAGATAAAGTGTTACTATTTCCTTATCTTCATCTATAGATTTTTCTAATAACTCTTCTAGTACAGTGTTTAGCGATAAATCAGATACAACAATTTTTCCATCTTTGATTCCCATAAATTGATCTTTTTTAATTTCCACACCCTCTATATGAGTATCACGAACAGCGTGAGTAACCTCTAGTGTACTTACAGTTGATAAAACCTCTTGCATGTTTGCAAAGTTTTCCTCAGGTGAAAGTTGTGAGCTAAATACCATTACCGCAGCTAACCCTTGTGGAGCTGTTTTACTTTCAATTACAAAGACATTTTCTTCCGCTAATTCAGCAGCTTGTTTTGCAGCCAACTGAATATTTTTATTATTTGGGAAGATATAGATATTTTTAGCATTGACTTCTTTAATAGCTTTCATTATATCTTCAGTAGATGGATTCATTGTTTGTCCACCTTCTACAATATAATCAACACCCATTGATTTTAAAACTTTACTTAATCCAGCACCCATTGAAAT
>CAUSKO010000092.1:0-3874 GCA_963532255.1 uncultured Gemella sp.
AAATTAGGTGAAAACTTATTAAACTCATATGGTTATAATGATATTGTATTAGTACCTATATCTAATAATCCAGTTGAACAAACAACATTTCAATCGCTAAATGACAGCGAAAGAGAAAAAATAATAGTAGAAATAATAGAACAATTGAAAGGAAAAAATTGTGAAGTTATCTTTGTATATTGTAACTCACTAAGTTCAGTGGTAGACTTTGACAGATTAGCTATTGAACATAATATAAAAATAGTAACACCTATGCAGATGTATAGAAACCTTGGTTTAGAGTATAAGTATTTAGCTGTAATGGCAGCAAACTCACATGGTTTAACAGGTGTTGAGAACAATCTATATGTATCTAATCCAAGTTTACGCGTTTTAGGGTTATCTATGTTGGAACTAGTAAAAGCTATAGAAGAAGAGAATCGTCCAGAGGAAATAGTTAAAGACTTTAACTTTGAAGTGTTATTTAACTATTTTGAACAAACTAAAGTAGAAGCTGTTGTACTAGGATGTACACATTTTCCATATATAAAAAAAGAGCTAGAAAAAATTACAAAACTACCAATTATAGATGTTGGTGTATTTATGATTAATAGTATGGAAAAAGATAAATAATAAAAAAAGAAGTAATTCTTTTAAATTAATTAAGAATCACTTCATTTTTATTTTAAAACTTACTTTCTGCTTTTTCATATGCATTATAAAATATAGGTGCTTTTATATTGTATTGTTTACCTGCATCATATAGACATTTACAAACGAATAATAAATCTTCCGTATTATTATGCAGTGTCATAATCTTTCTAGTAAGAATATTAGTCGCAAACATTCGTTTCATTATTGGTGCTGAAATAAATATCGGAAGTTTATATACCCAAAGTTCATTTCTATAGTATTTTAGATTAACACCACGTGCTTTTATAATCTTAGAAGTTTCTCTTATTGCACAAACCGCTTCAGCCAATAGTTTAGATGAAGACATAAGATTTTCCGCAGCTTCAGTAGGATTATCCATATCTGCATATTTTGCAGCGATAGATACTACACCAGCATTAATAGCCATATGTAACCAAATCCACTCAAGCATATCATATGGTGTTTCTAACTTAATGTTACAACTTTCAAATAATTTTACTAGTTTATCATAATTATCTATTTTAGAATTTTCTTTTTTCTCTAGTATAAAATGATCAAATACACAACATGTAAGAGTAGTATCTACAATATTTCCACCAGCTACAGGATAACCAAGAATATATTCTCTACCTTGCATTACTTTTTCAAGATACTTCTTATCTTCCCAAATACCACAGCATAGTATAATAGTTCCTTTGATATTGTTAGAGTTTAAAGTTTCGATAACACTTTCAATATTTCCTGCTGGCATACTAATAAAAATAAAATCATAGTTATCTTTTGTATGAGTATTTACCCTATAAGTATCAGTATAGTGATCACCTTTTTTATTATTTCTACCATCTAGCATATCAACATTTAATTCTGTTATATTAATTTTTTTACTACTTTTTCTAATATAATGTTCTATCTTATGGCCAGCTTTATTAAATAAGTAGCTATATGTAGTTCCAATAGTTCCAAGTCCAATAGTTAGTATATCCATAAATCCACCTCACAAAATAATTATAATTATTATACTATAGATAAAATATTTTATCTATAACTGAAAAAGTATTGTAAGAAAACAAACTACATGTTAGAATAAGTTTACGTATTTTTTGAGTAGAGGAGAGATATTATGCCGATTGGGGTTATAATTAATACCGTCGCAATATTTCTAGGTGGTATAGCTGGAGCTCTTTTAGGAAATAAGTTACCAGAGAAGTATAAAGAACAGCTAAATCTTATATTTGGTCTATGTTCTATGGGGATGGGTATATCATCGATAGTTTTAATGAAATATATGCCTGCGGTTGTTTTCGCTCTTATTATAGGAACTATAGTAGGATTAGTATTTAACTTAGGGGATAAAGTATATGAACTTTGTTCAAAATTACAAAGAGTAATGGTGCGTATTGTTCCTAAAAAAGAAACAAATATGTTAGAAACAGAATTTTTAGCTATTTTAATTACGGTAATAGTGCTATTTTGTTCTAGTGGTATGGGAATATATGGTAGTTTAAGTGAAGGTATGACTGGGGATTCTAGTTTGCTTATAACTAAGTCTATTTTGGATTTCTTTACTGCAGCGATATTTGCGTGTAACTTAGGGTATATCGTTTCACTAATTGCTGTTCCACAGTTTGTTATTTTTACGACATTATTCTTATCTGCTAGTTTTATCGTTCCATTAACAACACCGGATATGATTGCTGATTTTAAAGCTTGTGGTGGTTTCTTAATGGTTGCAGCAGGATTTAGAATACTAAAGTTAAAAATGTTTCCTGTAGTGGATATGATACCAGCAATGATTTTAGTTATGCCATTTAGTTGGTTTTGGGTTAATATAATTATACATTTATTGTAAATATGAAAGGATAAAAAATGGGAATAGGTACATTAATAAACGCAGTAGGGGTTCTGCTTGGTGGAGCTCTTGGTGTTTTAATAGGTCATAGAATATCAAAGAACATCCAACAAGCTATTATGAAATCAGCAGGGATAGCTGTTGTATTTTTAGGGATAATTGGGGCTTGTGAAAATGCATTAAAAATTAATGATGGTAAAATAGTTTCTAGCGGAGCTATGGTGCTAGTAGTTAGTATGACATTAGGTACTTTAGTAGGAGAAGTATTAAATATTGAAAAACTTTTTGAAGACTTAGGGATTTATTTAAAAAGGGTGACTAATAGTAGTGGAGATAATAGATTCGTTGATTCATTTATTTTAGCTTCGCTAACTATTTGTATAGGAGCAATGTCAATTTTAGGTGCTATCCAAGATGCTTTGTTCAATGATTATTCAATTTTAACTGCGAAGGCAGTACTTGATTTTGTAACAATATTAATATTTACGGCAGCTAACGGTCGAGGAAGTATTTTTTCTGTTGTGCCACTTATTATATTCCAAGGAGGAATAACGGTTTTAGCAAAATTTATAGAGCCAATAATGACACCGGCAGCATTGACTAATTTATCAATGGTAGGTTCGGTATTAATATTTTGTGTAGGTGCAAACCTAGTTTGGAACTTGAGGTTGAAAGTTGCTAATATGTTACCTGCAATTATAATAGCTGTAATTTTCGCTTTTTTACCTATGTTTAATTAAAAGAAAACTAGTATAGATTTTAATTCTATACTAGCTTTTTTGTTTTATTCACCGTGTAGTAATTTATTGTTTCTTTGTTTTGTTTGTTTAAATATTTCCTCATAATCTTCTATCATTTTATTAGAATAATTTCCCTTTTCTATTTTACAGTTTAAAGAGTGAAGTACTTTAAGCATTCTTTCTAATAGTTCTTTTGTAGTTAGAGTCTTATTAAGTAGATTCTGAAGCGTATCCATACAGTTAATATCTATTTTTGGATATTTGTATTTTAGCTGTTGATCTTTAATTCCAATTTCATAGTATTCTTTCATTATTTTAGTACGATTTTGTTGATTACCAAATAAGCTAAGATAAATAGAAACGACTACATTATCTTTTACTTTTCTTTGGGCAATACCTGCGAACTTTTTACCACCTATGCTTAAGTCAAAATCGCCAGGACAATATGAGTTACTAATTTCTACTGCTTGTATCTTACTTGATGCTTCTGGGAATATTGCCTTAATAAAATCAGTCATAAGGTTATAACCAGCATTTAGAGAAAATGTACTTGGATTTATATTCATAATTAAAGAAAAATTTAAAACACCTGTGTCAGCTATAATACCTAAACCACCGATATTTCTTACCGCAGGAATTAGATTATTGTTAT
>CAUSKO010000093.1:0-3855 GCA_963532255.1 uncultured Gemella sp.
AAGGTAGAACACTATATTATTACCTTGACTATAACTATAAGGGACACCATCCTTAATTGCAGATACAATATCGTTAATAGGAGAGAAGACTAATTTACCATTAGACTCAGTTAATGGAGTAGTAACATCTTGTGTTTCTATTTTATTAGCTTTGTCTCCCTTAGTATTAGTAACTTTTTCTATAGTAGCATTTTGTAATGTAAGTACTTTAGAAATAAACTCATAACCTGAAGGTAAATCAGGTAAAATTGTATCTGCTGCTTTTGTAGCATCTGTTTTATCATTTGCATATACTTTTTCTATTATAGTTTTACCAGTAGCTTTATCAACATATTTAATCTTACCTAATTTAGAGTAGTAAACCTCTTGATTTATTTCAAGGTTTTCTGGATCAGCTACAACTGCAGGTGCTTCTTTCTGATCAGCGTAGAAACCAGGTAAGACTGGAGTAGGAACAGCTGGTAATACCGCACTGTCATTTCCATTTGTATTTGTAGTTACGTCTACTCCAGAAATACTAACATCAGGTGTGGTTGGTTCTGTGGTAGGAAGTGTACCTTCTACTACAGCAGCAGGAGGATTGTCTTCTACTGCATAAGCGCTAGTGCCGTTAAGAGCTAAGGCGAAGAAAACACCTAGAGCAACAGAAACAGTACCAAATGTGTATTTTCTAATCGAAAAATTGTTATTTTTATTTATCATAATATTCTCCTTTATTTTTTCATAATATATTTAAAATAAAACTTAAAAATATAATATTAATTACAATTACTATTATATATTATCAAAGTATTTTTGTCAAAAATAGATATAATAAATCAAAAATCAGAGAATTTAGTTAAAAAAAATAATAAATAAGTACAAAATAAAAGATTTATTTGTTGGTATTTTCTCCGATTTTGATAAAATTTAAAATACTAAAATTAATAGGGTAATAAATAGTATTGATAATATAAATCATATATATAAAATACTGAAATTATAATATATTAAGTTTCTAGGTTTTATGTAAAAATAATAAATTTAAGTTTAAAAGCTAGATTTAACACCAGTGATAAAAGAAAAAAATGTATTTATTGTAATATTAATGATTTTTAAGTACGACTAACCTAATAATAAATTAATGTAAATGTTTAATGTATATAAACTATATAAACTGACAAATTTTGATTGTTAATAAAAATAATTAAATTCTAAAAAATAAAAAACATAAAATATAATATTCTATAAAAATACTAGTATTTTTTTATAAAAATAACTGTAAAAAATATAGGAAACAAGAAAAAAGTAACGCTAATAAAAAAAAACAAAAAAATTTTAAGTATATTTAAGTTTTAGATTTACAATTTTAAATATATTTGATATAATTATGGCGTAAAATTACAATATTATTAAATTTTATTATATTATACTACTAATTATAAAAGTAAGATGAATAAATTTATAAAAAGAGTATAGATAATAATAGAAAAGGAGAGGTTTAATATATTATGGAAAAAAATATAAAAAAAATAAAATTTCCAATAAGAAAACTAGCTATAGGAGTAGTACCATTATCTGTAGGTTTGGCTTTAACCCAACCCGCAATTTTAAATAAAACTATTGCTATGGCATCAAATGTTAGTGCTGAAACAGGTTTACAAGGAAATATCAGCACAGAACAAGAGTTAAATGCTAGAATTAAAAGTAATGCACAAAATTTGGTATTAAGTAATAATATAAATATTAAAAATACGATAAATATTTCTAGTGCTTTTAATGGGAAAATTCATGGTAATGGATATACTTTAAAATTGGTAACACCTAACATAGATATGGTTTCTGTAAATGGGGGTAATGTTACATTTGATAGTGTTACATTAGATGGTGGTGATATTGGAAGACCACTTGCTATTAGTAATAATTCAGACGTTACACTTAAGAAATCAACTATTCAAAGAGGTAATACAGGTAATCAAAGTCAAGGTGGGGGTGTGTTTGTTAGAGATTCTAAATTAAAACTAGATAATACCTCAGTTCAAGATTCAAAAGCTGTGAAAAAAGCAGGAACACCTGATGATGTTCGTCCAGATGGTGGAGGGATATATGCATATAATGCTGAACTTACATTAGAAAATAAATCTGAAGTTTTAAATAATACTTTAGTAGATGGACATGGTAATGGTGGTGGTATTCATGCGACTAAAGACTCTAAAGTTAAAATTTCTGACACCACTTTTTCTGGAAACCATGCATTTGCTGTGAAAGATGAAGCTAATGAAGGTGGAGCATTATTTGTAGATAATGGAACAAAATTAGAAGTTTCTGATTCTACATTTAATGTAGCTAAATCATTTAATACAGGTGGAGCCATAGCGATGCGCCACGCAACAGCGACAATTAAAAATACTAAATTCGACATCAATAATTTAGGTGATGCATATGGTATAAGCGGAGGAGCAATAGTAAGTAGTGATAGTGATCTTAAAGTTGATTCATCAACATTTACTGCAACTGGTTCAAAATTAACATTTGCAGGAGGATTTATAGATATAGTAGGTTCTGGGAAGTTTTCATTAACTAACTCAACGTTAACAGGAGCAGGATCTTGGTGGAATGGACCATCAATTGCTACTTTTGGAGGAGCAATTGCTTTTGAATCAAAAGGAACATCAACAGCTATTATAGAAAATACTACTATTAAAGATGTAACTACAGATGAAAATGGAGGAGCAATTACACTATCTACTAGAAAGGATGAAGAAGGTTCTGTAAATCTAACACTTCGTAATACAGATATTATTAATACAAGAACTCGATTTGCGTGGAAAGATACGCGTGGTGGAGGGATTTACGTAGGTAAAGGAAATACACTAAAAGTAGAAGGAGGATCTATAAAAAATGGATTCTCAGTTAAAGGAGGAGCCATTTATAATGATGGAGTTGTAGAAGTATCAGGTGGAACAGAAACATCTATTGCGAATAACACATCTTATAAATATGGAGGAGGTATCTATAATAATGGAAGTTTATTAGTGGATACAGCAAGCTTTGTAAACAACTCTAAAGTTAGCGATGGTACAGCGGGTGATGAAGAAAATAGCGGAAAAGTAAAAGAATATGCTGGTGCTAGTATTTATGCTAAAAAAGATGTAACAATCACACCTAAAGCACAATTTGATGAAAAAGATATCAGAGTATTAGATCAAGAATCAGCTCTAGTGTTGAAAGGAGCATTAACTAACAAAATCAATGTTTCTATCAGCGAACAAGAAGGTGGAGAGAATAAAGAACTACCTAAACGCCAAGTAGGATATTTAGTGGCGAAAGGAGATGGAACATATACACCAACAAAAGAAGATGCTAAATTATTACATTACTTCACAAGAGATACAGTAGGTGTAAGTGATTATTCGGATCATAACTCGTTAGCTAAATGGGATTATGTACTTAATCCAGAAAATAACACAATAGTATTAGGTCAAAGAGCAAAAGTTGTTTATGATGTAAATGCAGATGATGCTAAATTTGCAGATGGAAATAAAGTTATTGAAGAAGTAATAACTTTATATAAACCAGATTTAAATATACAAAAAACTACTCAGATACCAACAAGAGAGGGGTATAGATTTAAAGGATGGTTTACAACAAAAGATAATCAAAATGATAAATTCACATTATCAAAAGAGTCATTTGGAGTAACAGGAGATCAAATAGTTTCTCCAATAGCTAAAGAAAGTGTAACAGCTTATGCGGGTTGGGAAAAAGAACAAAAAGTAATTTATACGTTTATAAGCGAAACTGTAGGTAAAGAAATACCGTTAGTAGTAGAGGCATTAAAACCATCAGACAATGCAACTTACATAAAAGGAGAAA
>CAUSKO010000094.1:0-3820 GCA_963532255.1 uncultured Gemella sp.
AAATACAATGACTAGACTAGATTATTTTCTGAAATTGAGTTTTGAGTTTTCAGATGTATATCTAGTCTAGTTTTAATTTGTACTTTAAATTTCTTAAAAATATTAAAAAATATAGAGAAAAACGGTGCAACAAAGCGAAATATATGATAAAATAGTTACTGTATAAATAATGAATAAATATAGAGAGGGGTATGTGAAATGACTAAGAAAACATTTTACGTAACAACACCGATTTATTATCCAAGTGGTAATTTACATATCGGTCATGCCTACACAACAGTAGCATGTGATGCACTAACTAGATATAAAAAATTAAGTGGATATGATACATTTTTCCTAACTGGAACAGATGAACATGGACAAAAGATTCAACAAAAAGCTCAAGAAAAAGGAATTAGTGAACAAGCTTATGTTGATGGTATGATTAAAGACATTAAAAAATTATGGAAAGCTATGGACATAGACTATAGCAAATTTATCAGAACAACTGACGATTATCACGAAAGAGCTGTTGCTGAAATTTTTGAGCGCCTTGTAGAAAAAGGTGACATTTACTTAGGTGAATATCAAGGTTGGTATTCTATAAGTGATGAAGAGTACTTTACAGAAACTCAATTACAAGAAGTTTTCCGTGATGAAGAAGGAAATATGATTGGTGGTATTGCACCAAGTGGAAATGAAGTTAAGCTTGTAAGTGAAGAATGTTACTTCTTCAAAATGAGTAAATACGCAGATCGTTTAGTTAAATATTACGATGAACACCCGGAATTTATTCTTCCTGAAAGCAGAAAGAATGAAATGTTAAATAACTTTATTAAACCAGGTTTAGAAGACTTAGCTGTAACACGTACAACTTTTGACTGGGGTGTAAAAGTAAAATCTAACCCTAAACACGTTGTTTACGTATGGATTGATGCATTAGTAAACTATATCACTGCTCTAGGATATGCTACTGGAGAAAGTGAAGAACTATTCAATAAATACTGGCCTGCAGATGTACAAGTGGTAGGTAAAGAAATCGTTCGTTTCCATGTTATTTATTGGCCAATTTTATTAATGGCATTAGACTTACCACTTCCTAAAAAAGTTTTCGCACATGGTTGGTTATTAATGAAAGATGGGAAAATGAGTAAATCTAAAGGGAATGTAGTAGATCCTTATATGTTAATAGAACGCTATGGATTAGATGCGGCTCGTTATTACTTACTACGTGAAGTTCCATTCGGACAAGATGGAATATTCACGCCTGAGAGTTTCATCGATAGAATTAACTCAGACCTTTCAAATGATTTAGGAAACTTACTAAATAGAACAGTTTCTATGATTAATAAATATTGTGGTGGGATAATTCCAAAATTTGTCGAACCAACAACCGAATTTGATAATGAATTAATAGATTTATCAAAAGAAGTTATTGCAGAGTATGAAGAATTTATGGAAAATATGCAGTTTTCTAAAGCATTAGAGTCTGTATGGAAATTTATATCTAGAACTAATAAATATATAGACCAAACAACACCTTGGATTTTAGCTAAAGATGAAGCTAATCAACCAGAGTTAGATAAGGTAATGAACTATCTAGCAGAAAGTTTACGTATAGCTACAATTTTAATATCACCAGCTTTAACAAATGCCCCCAAAGAAATAGCTAAACAGTTAGGAATTAGCGAAGAGCTATTAACGTTTGAAACAGCTAAAACATTTGGTGTATTCGATGGAACTGTGAAAGTTGTAGAAAAACCGACTCCAATCTTCCCAAGATTCGATAAAGATGTTGAAGTAGAATATATTAAAGAGCAAATGTCTCCAAAAGCATTAGCAAATCTTGAAACTGAATCAAAAGAAGAAAAAGATGATTCATATGTTGAATTAGCAGAAGAGATTTCAATTGATAAATTCTTCGAAACATCACTAAGAGTAGCTGAAGTATTAGAATGTGAAAAAGTTAAGAAAAGTTCTAAACTTCTTAAATTCAAATTAGATTTAGGTAATCACCAAAGACAAATAGTTTCTGGAATTGCTAAATATTATGATCCGTCTGAGTTAATAGGGAAAAAAGTAGCCGTAGTAGCTAACTTAAAACCTGTTAAACTTTGTGGAGAACTAAGTGAAGGTATGATTTTATCAGCAGAAAAAGATGGTATTTTACGTGTTATAGAAATTAATGCAGACATACCAAATGGAGCAGAGATTAGATAATTATTAATAAAAATCCTTAGAGTTTATCTTTAGGGATTTTTATAGTAGAAAGTAATAAATATGTATATTCAAAAAGACCTTTCAGAAAGAAAGGTCTTTTTATCTAGTTATTTTTTTTCTTAGTAGTATTTTGTGTAGTGCTATTCTTTTTAGTATTTGAAGTAGAGTTGTTCTCTTTATTACTTGAATTGCTATTGTTCTCCTTGTTGATATCCTTAGAGTTAGCAGATTCACGGCTTACTTCAGTTATACGCACTGGATTAACCGGTGCATATGACCCATCAGAAATATAATATATTAATCGATTATTTTTAGAAATTCCATAACCATTAATATTTAATACAGCCCCGTTACTCATTGTAACTCGCACTTTACTTAGTGATTCGTCTGTATAAATGTTTTGTGAAGCTAGAAGTTTAATAGCTACTGGTCTTGAGATAGGATTAGAAAGTTGATCTTCTTTTTTCTCAACTTTAACGAATTTTTCGTTAGCAGTAATATATTTACCAGAATGATCTCCTGATGAAATTCGATACATCATATAACCTGCTGGTGAAACTAATTTATCTACTTTTAATTTCGTTCCTGCTTCAATCACCTCTCCTACATCAGACCAGTTAGCTGATTTAAATGAATGGATTTTCTTTTCTACTGTTACCTCACGGTTAACATCAAATGAATAAGAAACGAAAGTACCAGCAAGTTTTGCTGTGATTTCTTCATCTTGTGCTTCAGAATCAATACGAGCAGCATTAGCCTTTTCTTGAGCTTCTAGTACTTTTGCTTTTTCTTCAGCTTCTTTTTGTTTTTTCATATCTTCTGTTGAATCTACTTCTGTAGTTTGTAATTCATCAAAACTAACATAATGTTCCTGAGCAGAAGAAACAAATTTTAGCGTAACTAAGAAGAAAATAGACAGAAGAGTTGCTAAGATTAATGATGTAGCAATCTTAACTTTTATATTACTTCTAGTTTTTTTGATATTATCATAATTCTCTACATCTTTTCGTAAGATATGTTTCCAAATAAATGATTTAATACCGATAAAAGCAGCGACAAAAATATTTTGAAGATTATTATTAGAATCCTTGACTTTAAATATAGTTTCGTCTTCATTAACAACTTCTTTTTTGATGCTATTAATTTCTTTCTTAAATCCAACTAATTTTTGTTCTAAACCAATTTGTTTTTGGATTTTCTCAATTTGTTTTTTTTCATTAGAAATATCTTTAGTGAGTTGTTGCTTTTCAGAAGTTAGAGATGCTAACTCATCTTTTGTTGATTGAATTTTTTCTTCATCTGCATCTTGACGTCTTAATCGTTGTAACAGCATTTTTTGTTCTTCTATCTTGCCTTCTGTTACAAGTAATGAAGTTTGAAGGTTTAGTAGATTATTTTCGTGTTCTCTTTTTTGATTTTCTTTTTCGAGTAATTCTACTTTCTTTTTCTCGTCGGCTAATTTTTGAGCTTTTTCTTTTTCTTCAAATTCTCTTCTTCTTTTTTCTGCTTGCTCACGTTCTAGACGTTCTTGCTCTAGTTTTTTCTCTTGAGCAATACGTTCGCGTTCTAGACGCTCTTGTTCACGTTTTTCAGCTTTTTCTTTTTCGATACGTTGACGTTC
>CAUSKO010000095.1:0-3795 GCA_963532255.1 uncultured Gemella sp.
GTGACCGAAGTGTACACCAGCTTCTAATAATTGTTTCATTGAAATAACTGCCATAAGTTATTTTCCTCCTTGGTTTTTTCCTCCGACATTCTCAAAGACTACTGCAAACATAAATGCACCGAGCAGCTACTCAAATGTCGTGTGTTTTATTTTTTGTTGATTTTTACTCAACTTTATTAATTATATAGTATTACCAAGTAAAAATCAAGAGTTTTATAGCTTTTTTTCCTAATAAATTATAGTAATATACTTTCTTTTTCATTTATAAAATTATATAGTAATCAAACGCTAATCAAAATTGTTTCGATTAAGATATTGATTTTTTTTTATTTTAGTATTATAATTTAGTAGACCGTAATTATTACGAAATAAAGGAGGATATTTTCTTATGAATAAACTTATAAAATTACTAGCTATTCTATCTACTTTTATACTAGTATTAGTAGGATGCTCTAGTAAATCAAATTCTAATAACTCTACTTCTGGAGATAAAATTAAAATAGTAACTTCAGTTAACTTTTATGCAGAAGTAGCAAAAAGTATTGCTGGAGATAAAGCAGATGTTTCGTCTATTATCAGTTCTTCTTCTATTGATCCACATGATTTTGAACCTACTGCTCAAGATGCAAAAAAAGTTTCTGATTCTAATATTGCAATATTAAATGGTGGTGGTTATGATTCATGGTTTGAAAAACTAACTGATAATAATAAGAATATTACTAAAATTGATGGTGCAAAATTACTTAACTTAAAAGATGGTGAAAATGAACATATTTGGTATAATCCTGAAGTAATGTCGAAAATAGCAGATGATCTTACTAAAGTTCTTTCTGAAAAGGATTCTACAAATAGAGAATACTATGAAAAAAATAGAGATAACTATAAAAAAGAATTATCAAAAATAACGGATAAAATTAAATCTTTAAAAGATAAAGCAAATGGTAAACAAGTACTGACTACTGAACCTGTATTTGAATATGCAGTAACTTCACTAGGATTTAAAACATCTGATGAAGTTAAAAAATTAGCAAAAGCTACTGAAGAAGGAAACGACCCTTCTCCACAAGATTTAAAAAATATTCAAGAACAACTTAAGTCTAAAAAGATTTCTTTAGTTATCAATAATGTACAAACAACTAATAAAACAGTTGAAGGTCTAATAACACTTGCTGAAGAAAATAAAATTCCAGTTCTAAATGTAACAGAAACTCAACCAGACGGTAAAACATATATCGAATGGATGCTAGATCAATATAACAAACTAGAGGAAATTTTAAATGGTGGTTCTGGTGAAAAAGCATACCACGTAGAAGGCGCTGACGAAGGACATAGCCATTCACACGAAGGGCATTCTCATTCTCATGAAGGACATAATCATAATCACAGTGACCACGATCATAAGGATCATAAGGATGAAGATAAAAAATAGTCTTCACTTATAGAAAATATGTAGTATAATATAAAGAAGAGATTCTAAATCGTATCTCTTCTTTTTTAGCATATAAAATGTTATTATATACATTTATTAGTATATAATAATAAATCTTTTAACTTAGGAGTTTTTATGACTAAACTTAATATACGAAATCTCTCATATCGAATTGGAGATAAAACAATTTTAAACAATATTTCATTTGATTGTAATTCTGGAGAAGTAATTGCAATTGTTGGAAAAAATGGTGTAGGAAAAACAACATTACTTAATAATATATTAGAAAAAATAAATAAAACTGATAGTATTCAACTTGACGAAAAAGCAAATTTAGGTTATGTTCCCCAATTTCGTCAAATTGATGATGAATTACCTTTATCTGTTGAAGATTTTGTTGCACTACCCTTATCAAATAAAATACTTCCTTGGTTTAGTAAAAAAGAAAAACAAAGAATCAATGAAGTACTAGAATTAACAAATTCACAAAAACAAAAGAAAAAATCAATTGGTACCTTATCTGGTGGAGAAAAACAACGTGCATTTTTATCACAAGCATTGGTTAACAAACCTAATTTATTACTCTTAGATGAGTTCACTTCTAATCTTGATAAAACTAGTGAAGTAGAATGTATGTCTTTAGTTCGTGATATAACAAAAAATGAAAATATTATAACTCTTTGCATTACTCATGAACTTTCTTTAATAGATGAATTATACATTGATAAAATTTTATACTTAGATGAGGATTGTTTTAAATTCATTAGTATTAAGGACTTTAATAATGAAAAAGATAATTTAAAACTTTGTAAACATTACGTAGGAGACGACAGTTATGCTTAATTATGATTTTATGCAGAATGCATTTATTGCTGGTACAATAGTAGCAATTATGGCTGGCTATATTGGTGTTTTTGTAATGGCTAGAAATATGTCATTTATTTCACATACACTTTCTCATGTTGGATTTGCAGGAGCAGCTTTCGCAGTTTTTTTAGGAATTAACCCTATTTATGGTCTACTTATATTTACAATTACAATGTCGTATTTAGTTGGCCATTTAAGTGTCAAAGCTTTTAGACGAGAAGCAACAGTTAGTGTTATGCTAGGAATATTTTTAGGGTTAGGATTACTTTTCTTATCTCTTACACCTAAAAGTACAAGTTATGTTAATAGTATTTTATTCGGTAGTGTTGTTTCAATAACTAAAGATGATGTAAAATTAATATTTACTTTAGCTTTAACAGTAATTATATTACTATCACTATTTTATAGAAAAATTAAATTTGATTCATTTGATCCAATAGGAGCAAAAGCTCTTGGATTAAATGGTAAATTTATTTCAATATTCTTTTTAGTTTTATTATCAGTTGCTACAAGTATTACAGTTCCAGTAGTTGGGGCATTATTAATGTTTGTGTTACTTACTGTCCCTGCCAGTGCAGCTAGATATATAACTAATAAAGTAGGTCCAATGATAGCTATCTCTATTTCATTTGCTCTTATTGGAACTTGGGCAGGGATTGCATTATCGTATTATACTTCCCTACCTACTACATTTTTTATTGCTAGTATTGAAGCGTTATTCTATTTTTTAAGCTTAGGATACTTTAATCTTAAGAAATAAAAAAACAATCTTGAACGTAATGTTCAAGATTGTTTTTTTATTAGTTAGCTTTTACTGAATTTCTAATTCTTTCATAAGCTCCCGGTTCTACTTTATCAAGAGCATTTCTTATAATTTCTAAAGTCTTATTATATCTATACTCTCTGTAATATTGTTCAGCAACTGTTAGTTGTTGATGGAACTCAATGTTATCTTTTCTATATCTATTTGCATATCTAATTAATTTTTCAATTAGTTCTATATCCGTAAGAATATTGTTAACTTCAGATTCGTATATTTCTAACGACTCTTCAGCTTCCGCTACTGAACGTTTTAGTAGGTCTATATTAATAGGTTCTTTTTTAAGCTCTTCTAAAGCATATCTGTAACTATCCGTAACATCTTTATAAAGAACTATGAATCTATCACTAAATCCTGGTACTCGAGAGTTATCAAGTTTTCTCTTAATAACTTCTTTTTCTTGATTTATATAGATTAATTTTTCACGAGCATGACTTTCTTCTTCTCGTAAACTTTTCAGATATCTAGAGTAATTTGTTTGATCTTCTTCGATTTTTTCAAGATCTTCACCTAGTTGTTCAACTTTTTCTTTTAAATCTTTATAATTCAATTTTGGTTGATTATTAATATAAACATCAATATCATGTTTTATATCTAAAAGATTACTTAATTGATCGTAGTATGTAGCAACCATTTCTTCATCTTTTTGATAAATTTGGTATCTATTTTTGATTTCTTG
>CAUSKO010000096.1:0-3723 GCA_963532255.1 uncultured Gemella sp.
TATAAGAAAAAATATAAATATAAAATGGATAAACTTAAACAAAAAGAAAGAAGAAAATTTGCTAAGCGTACTAATAGAGCAAATAGAGGTAAGTAATGAAAAATTTAAAAATAGGATCGCATGTATCAATGTCAGGAAAAGACATGATGCTAGGTTCAGTAAAAGAAGCGGCTAGCTATAATAGTGATACATTTATGATTTATACAGGTGCACCACAAAATACACGTAGAAAACCAATAGATGAATTACGTATTGAAGAGGCTCATAAACTTATGGATGAAAGCAATATTAGTGATATAGTAGTGCATGCACCATATATTATTAATTTAGCCAACACTATAAAACCTGAAATTTATCAACTAGCCGTAGATTTCTTACGTTTAGAGATAGAAAGAACAGAAAAAATTGGCGCTAAAAATATTGTGCTACACCCTGGTTCTCATGTTAAAGCAGGAGCAGATGTAGGGATTGCTAGTATTGTTAAAGGATTAAATGAAGTACTAACGAAAGATATGAAACCTAATATTGCACTAGAAGTTATGGCAGGAAAAGGTAGTGAGTGTGGTAGAACTTTTGATGAGATAGCACAAATAATAGATGGTGTGAAATTAAATGAAAAATTAACCGTTACATTTGATACTTGTCACGTGTTTGAAGGTGGTTATGATATCGTTAATGATTTGGATGGTGTTCTAACAGAATTTGATAAAATAGTTGGTTTAGATAGAATTCAAGTGTTACATATTAATGATAGCAAAAATACTTTAGGAGCACACAAAGACCGTCATGAAAATATAGGTTATGGTGGAATAGGTTTTGAGGCTATTAATCGCATAGTACACCTTAAAGAATTTGCTGATATACCTAAGATTTTAGAAACACCATGGTATGGTGAGAAAAAAGATATTGCACCATATAAAGATGAAATAGCAATGTTAAGAAAAGGGGAATTTGTAGATTTTAAAAATTAATAATCTAGGAGGTTGTTTATGAAATTAATCGAAGAAAAAGTTGATAGAATAATGAAACTCTTAAAAGAAGAAGGTTATAAATATACCGATAAACGAAAATCAATGGTAGAGCTACTAGTGACTGAGGATAGATATATAAACGCTAGATATGTGTCTGAAACACTTAATAAAGTTTATCCAGGATTAAGTTTTGATACAATCTATAGAAATCTAAGTACTTATGAAGAGTTAGGTATTTTAGAGACTACAGAGATTAAGGGAGAAAAATATTTCAAAATAGGATGCCTAGAGACTGACCATCATCACCATCATATTTGCTTAAATTGTGGGAAAGCCAAAATTATTCATGTTCATGTATGTGATAATTTAGAAATTGAAGAATTAGAAGGATATAGAATAGATGGTCATAAATTTGAGGTTTATGGTTTATGTCCAGATTGTTTAAGAAAAGAGGAATCTAAATAATGTTTGATGGAATATTGCCAATATACAAAGAACGTGGCATGACTAGTCATGATGTTGTTTTTAAAGCAAGAAAAATACTTAAAATGAAAAAGATTGGTCATTCAGGAACTCTTGATCCAGAGGTTGATGGAGTATTATTGTTGCTCTTAGGTGGAGCAACTAAGGTAAGTGATTATGCTATGGATTTAGGCAAAAGTTATCGAGCAGAAGTTTGTTTAGGAATAAAGACTACAACAGAAGATTTAACAGGAGAAATACTCGAAGAAAAAGCTATAGATAATATTGATTTATCTCAGATAAAGTCTATTTTAAAAACTATGATTGGAGAAATAGAACAAACACCACCAATTTATTCAGCAGTTAAAGTTAATGGAAGAAAACTGTATGAATATGCTCGCCGTGGCCAGTTTGATGTAGAAATCCCCACAAGGAAAGTGAATATTTATAGTATTGAATTTATAGAAAATAGTGAGTACTATAAGGATGATAAATTTTATTTTTCTTTAGATATACATTGTGGTAAAGGAACTTATGTTAGAACAATAGCAACTACTATAGGTGAAAAATTAAATATACCAAGCACTATGAGTAAGCTAACACGAACAAGTAGTGGTAAAATAACAATAGATCATTGCTTGAAGCTAGCTGATGTAGAAAAATGCCTTGAAGAAAATACTTTAGAAGATAAAATACTAAAGAAAGAATATGCATTAGAAGAATATCAATTTGTGGAGGTTCCATTATTTAGAGCAAAGCAGGTCATGAATGGATTAAGGTTTAGAAGAAATCAATTTCCAGATTATGATTTTTCGAATGGAATAGTTTTTACATATAATAATGAAGCAATAGCAATTTATTATTTAAAAGATAAGGATGATGAATTGTTGTCAGTAAAAACAACATTTCCTAAAATATTAGAGTAGTAGGTAAGAGAAAACGATGAGAATTTTTAATATTTCTAAAATAAATGAAATAGAAAAAGATAGCAAGAGAAGAATAGCTGCCTTAGGTTTTTTTGATGGCTTACATACAGCGCATCAAGAAATAATTAAAGGTGCAATCGATAAATCGCAGAATGATGCTTTATCGATAGTTATTACATTCGATAAAAGTCCAAAAGAGTACTTTGGAAAAACAACAGAAGAAGCAATAACACCAATAAATAAAAAATCTGAGTTATTAGAAGAGTTAGGTGTAGATGAAGTTTATTATTTGGAGTTTAATGAAAAATTACAAACATTATCTGCAGAAGATTTTATTAATAATATCTTAAAAAAATTAAATGTAGAAAAAGTATTTTGTGGTTATGACTACAGATTTGGTAATAAAGGAATAGGGACACCACAATTGATAAAAGATAGTGGAATAGAAGTTGATATTCTTGAAAAAAAAGAGTTAAATGATGGTAAAATTTCAACAACTGCTTTAAAAAAATCAGTTCAAGAAGGGAACTTCACAGAATATTATAATCTTTCAAACAGACATTACTCAATCTCTGGTATAGTAATAAAAGGAAGACAATTAGGAAGAACTATTAATTTTCCGACTGCTAATTTAAAATTAGATGAAAAATATTTATTGCCTGATACAAACGGAGTTTATATAACTAAAACAAAAGTAAAAGGGAAAATTTATAAGTCAATCACTAATATTGGGTACAATCCTACAGTATCAGATGGAAAAGATAAGAAGTTTATAGAAACACATATTCTAGACTTCGATGAAGATATTTATGATGAAAAGATAGAAGTATTTTTCTATGAGTTTTTAAGAAAAGAGCAAAAATTTGAAAGTTTTAATCATTTAAAAGAGCAATTACAAAAAGATAAACAGAAATGTGAAGAGAAAGATATATAATTTTACAAAAAAATATAATATTACCTTTATTTTTCTTGAATTATTTTTTAAAATAGTGTAAAATAACATATGTTCCTTATTCGTGGTATAGAAACACTCCAGATTCTTCACTAGGATTAAGGTCGCAAAATAAAATTATATGGAGGAAATTGCAATGGCAGCAATTAGTCAAGAAAGAAAACAAGAAATTATCGCTAAATTCCGTACTCATGAATCAGATACTGGTTCTCCAGAAGTACAAATTGCAGTATTAACTGCAGAAATCGATGCTTTAACTGAGCACTTAAACACTCACAAAAAAGATCACGCAGGTCGTCGTGGATTACTTAAAAAAGTTTTCCGTCGTCGTCACTTACTAGACTACTTAATTAAGAAAGATATCCAAAGATACCGTGAATTAATTAAAGCTCTAGGATTAAGAAGATAATTT
>CAUSKO010000097.1:0-3716 GCA_963532255.1 uncultured Gemella sp.
CCCCTAGTGATAAAAAAAGGAGCTTTTGTATGATAAAATTAGTTGTTACAGATATAGATGATACACTGGTAAATAGTAATAATGAGATTTCTCAAAAAAATAGAGAGATTATTGAAAAATGTAAAGAACAAGATATAAAAGTCATTTTAGCATCTGGTCGACCAGATTTTGGTATGATGAAAATTGTTGAAGACTTAAAATTAGATAGTTATGATAATTATTTACTATCATTTAATGGAGCTAGAATAGCTAACTTAAAAACTGGAGAAGTTGTTTATGAAAAATTCTTATCTCCAGAGAGAATAAAATTTTTAATAGATGTTGCATTAGAAAATGACTGTGATATTCTTACATATCAAAATGGAAATGTCATTACAAATCGTGATAATGAATATGCTAGAATAGAAACTGGTTTAGTGGATGCGAAACTTGTAATTTCTGAAAATATGAAAGAAGAAATAAAAGAAGGTGCAGCTAAAGTTATAATTTTAAAACATCCTGATGAAGCAGCGAAAATCAAAGATAAGTTGGCTAAAGAGTTAGGTGATGAATATGAGGTAGCTATGTCTAAACCATTCTTTATCGAAGTTAATGATAAAGGTATTTCTAAGGGTGCATCTTTAGATTCATTATGTAAAAAATTAGGATTAACTAACGAAAATGTTATGGCTCTTGGAGATGGGCTTAATGATCTTAGTATGATTGAGTTTGCTGGATTAGGTGTTGCTGTAGAAAATGGTAATAGTATTTTAAAAGAAGCGGCAGATTTTATTTCAAAAAGTAATGATGAAGATGGTTTTGCGTATGCAATTGAGAAGTTTGTATTAAATAAATAGAGTAGGGAGCTGGTAAGCATCCTTTCTTTAGAAAGAGGATAACAATGAAAGTTACATTAATATGTGTTGGTAAAGTTAAGGAAAAATTTTATCGAGATGCTATTAAAGAATATGAAAAACGTTTAGGAGCATATATTAAACTAAATACAATTGAAATAAATGATGAGAAAGTAAAAGTAGAAAATGATTCTGAGATAGCATTAGCTATGGAAAAAGAAGGTAACAATATTCTTTCAAAAATTAAAGATACACAGTATGTTATTACACTAGAAATATTAGGTAAAAGTATTTCTAGTGAGCAATTTGCTGCTAAGATAGATAATTTAATGTTAACGGGTAAAAGTGATGTTGTATTAGTAATTGGTGGAAGTTACGGACTTTCAGATAGTGTTAAGAAAAGAAGTGATTATGCATTATCTTTCAGTAAAATGACTTTTCCTCATCAAATGATGAGAGTAGTACTGTTAGAACAAGTGTATAGAGCTTATCGTATAATAACAGGTGCTAGTTATCATAAATAATATATTATAAATTTATAACAGTTTTTAGTATAATAAAGAAAAATATAGAATAAAGAGGAATGAAAAATATAAGTCTAATATGGCTAAGTTAATATAATGAATCTGGGAAATTTTAACATGATGTTTGAATTTTTCCTAGATTTTTTTGTTATTATTTATTACAAATTTTTTCTAGTTTATAGACCAGTGTTTATTTTTATATAGAGTATTGTTAGATTATCTATTGTTTTGCTCAAGTATAATAGCGTATATCAATAAATTTTTGTATAAACAAAGCAAAAAATCTATAAAATATCCACGATATGAGAAAAAATCTAACATAAATTTATTTAAAATTACATTTTCAAGTATAATTGAAAAATAGTTTTTATAAAAAGGGGTTTTAATTATATGGATAGATTTTTAGAATTATTAACTAACCTAAATGATTTTATGTGGACATATTTTTTAATAGGGTTAGTTATAGTTACTGGTATATATTTTACATTTAGTACCAAGTTTGTACAATTTACGTATATAAAAGAAATGTTTAGGTTAATAATGGAAAAGCCTAAAGTAGGAAAAGATGGAGAACAAAAAGGTGTGTCTGCATTCCAAGCATTTACAATATCAGCAGCGTCTCGTGTTGGAACGGGGACTATTGCCGGAGTAGCAATTGCGATTGCTATGGGTGGACCAGGTTCAGTGTTTTGGATGTGGGTTATGGCTTTATTTGGAGGAGCATCATCATTTGCCGAGTCTACATTAGCCCAAGTATATAAAGTGCGTGATAGAAAAGGTGTTTATCGTGGTGGACCAGCATACTATATGGAAAAAGGTCTAGGTCAAAAATGGATGGGTATTTTATTTGCGATTGTTATTTCGATAACTTACGGAGTAGCATTTAACTCTGTTCAAACAAATACGATAGCTCAGGCTTTACAAGTTTATGATATAAATCCAAGAGTAGCAGGTATTGCACTATTAGTATTAACAGTATTTGTAGTATTTGGTGGTGTAACTAAAGTAGTAAAAATTACTCAATGGTTAGTTCCTGTAATGGCAGTTATATATTTATTTATAGTCTTTGTTATTATGGTATTGAATTTTGAAAAATTACCTGGAATTTTAGGATTAATAGTAAAATCTGCTTTTGGACTTGAACAAGTTGGTGGTGGAGTAATAGGGATGGGAACATCTATATTACTAGGTATTAAACGTGGTATGTTTACCAATGAAGCTGGACTAGGGTCAACACCTAATGCGGCAGCGACTGCGGATAGTACACACCCTGCAAAACAAGGTTTTATTCAAACTTTAGGAGTATACTTTGATACATGCTTGGTTTGTACAGCTACAGCATTTTTAATTTTACTATATCCTGGTGTAGAGTATGGTGCAGGTAAACTGCAAGGTATCCAATTAACTCAAGCAGCATTAACTTCACAAATAGGTAGTATAGGTACTATTTTCTTGATTGTAGCTATTTTCTTATTTGGATATAGTTCAGTTATTGGTAACTACTACTACGGTGAAACAAATATTCAATACTTACTACCTAAAAAATGGGCGGTTAATGTTTATAGAGTGATAGTTTGTATATTTGTTTATGTTGGTAGTGTTATGGACTTAGATATAGTTTGGGGATTTGCTGATGTTACAATGGGAATAATGAGTTTACTAAACTTAATAGCTATTATAGGTTTATCAGGTGTAGTTTATGTGGTACTAAAAGACTATGTGAAACAGCATAAACAAGGAAAAGATCCAGAGTTCTATTTAGATAATTTACCGATAAAAATTAATAATGCAACAGCATGGAAAAATAAGAAAGAAAAATAATATTAGGAAAAGTAGTTTATATATTAAACTACTTTTTTAATATATTGTAGAAAATAATAATTGAATTTTAATTTATTAAAACATTCAAAACACCTTAGATTTAGGTTATTAATTGACGTCTATTATTATAATTAGTATAATAATATTACTATTAATAATGTAGAGGTGTTTGTTATGTTAAAGAAATTTAATGATAAGTTTAATAGTTTACCAAAAGGAGTTCAATTTGTTTTAGCTATTGGAGCTGCTGCAGTAGGTGCGTATATTGGTTATACTTTAGCTTATAATTTAGTAACAAGCTTATTAAAATAAAATCAAAGGTATTTATACTTAAATAATTTTAACTAAAGTGAGTATTGATAGTACTCACTTTTCTTATAATGATTTACTATAAAGTACTTGATTATTGTTAGAATATATGATAATATATTAAACATATTTTAATTATAAAATATATGCGATGAGCCGATAAGTAAGAGTTCTTGCGTACCGTAGGATACAGAAAAGAAATCAGTGGTTGAGAGATTTCTCCTAGGCA
>CAUSKO010000098.1:0-3668 GCA_963532255.1 uncultured Gemella sp.
AGTTCGCATCTTTTTCATATTTTTTAGCAAAGTATTCTTTTATTTCTATTGATTTGTCTTGTGCAAAACTGTCTTTTGAATATACAGTTGCTTGTTTTTTATCTTGTGATAAAACTATTTTTTCTTCTTTTACATTTAGTGAACCTATATCTTGTTTAACTTGATCAGTAGTTAACTCTGTATTTGCTGCTATGTCAATACGAGTACCACTTGAGAAGTCTATTCCTAAGTTAAGTTTATTGATACCTAGTGAGATAGATCCTGCTATCATAATAGCAATACTTAATGCAAAGAATTTCTTCATATGTTTAGTAAAACTTAACCATTCAAATTTAGTTGGTAAGTT
This sequence comes from uncultured Gemella sp., assembly GCA_963532255.1. Lineage (GTDB taxonomy): Bacteria > Bacillota > Bacilli > Staphylococcales > Gemellaceae > Gemella. Next base: position 347 of record CAUSKO010000098.1, read on the forward strand.
TAATGAGTTAATACCAAACTTAGTATCGTGAATTGATTTTTTACTTACACCGAAGTATCCAGGATGATTATTAAAGAAGTTAGATCTTACTAATAGACCAAGTAATAATCTAGTACCAAATACCGCAGTTATAAAGCTGACTAGGATAGATAGTAATAACATAGTCGCGAAACCTTTAACACTACTTGTACCAAAGATAAATAGTACTACAGCAGCAATTACTGTTGTGAATTGCGAGTCAAAGATTGTCCATAGTGATTGTTTAGCACCATCTAAGTAAGCTTTTTGCAGTGGATATCCTGCACGAACTTCTTCTTTAATTCTTTCATACATGATAATATTAGCATCGACTGCCATACCTACCCCTAAGATTAGGGCTGCTATACCTGGTAGAGTTAGAACTCCGGATATCATATTAAAGAATATTACAGTTAGATATACGTATGCAACCATCATTACGCTGGCTACAAATCCAGGTAATCTATAAACTAATAACATAAATGCACAGATAATACCAAGTGCTATTGCACCAGCTAATACTGTTTGGTATAATGCATCAGCTCCAAACTGAGCTCCTACAGAGTTAGAATAGATTTCAGTAAGTTTTACTGGTAAGGCCCCAGAGTTAAGTAATGCTGCCATCTCTTTAGCTTCTTTTACTGAAAAATCACCTGTAATTTGAACATCATTTGAGTTAATCGTTTGGTTAACTTGTGGTGCTGAAATGTATTTTGGTTTTTCTTTGGCAGCTTCAGCTTTAAATGAATCACCATCGCTAAAGTCCATCCAAATTACCATTAAGTTTTGACCACCAGTTTTTTTACTTATATCTGAAGTAATTTTACCGAATTTTTCAGCATCTTTTAGTTTTAATTTAACATCAGGTTTAGAGTTTTGATCATAACCTTGAGATGCTCCATTTTCTTGTAAATCAGATCCGTCTAAAAGAACATTATCATCTGTATCACGTATTGTTAAGTTAGCTTGTGTTGATAATACTTTACGAGCAGTTTCTTGGTCTTTAACTCCTGCTAATTCAACTCTAATTCTATTACCTGCTTCAACAGTAATAACCGGTTCACTAACACCCAAGATATTAATACGTCTACTGATAGTATCTGCAGTTGCTTTTACAGCCGCTTCATCTATATTTTGTCCTTCTCTAAGTGGTTCTACTTGATAAAGAACCTCAAAACCACCTTGAAGATCTAGTCCTAAATTTACTTTCTTCGCATTAGTTTGTGCTGTTAAACCTATTGAAGTTAAAACAATAACTACTAATGATAAGAAAGCAAGAATACGACTAAACTTTCGTTTTCCTTGTTTTCTTCCTCTCATGAAAGTTTCTCCTTTATTTTATTTTTCATTGTACAATATATAGCAAAATTATTAATCTATCCTAATTTTACTATCTTTAAAATTAATACGCTACCCTTTAATTTACCAAATTTTCCCAAAGTTAGCAAGAGGGTTATTTGATTTTTTCATAATATTTTTCAACATATTCTATAACTGAGAAGTCATTGTTATTACCTATAACTTCATCACACATGTCTTGGATTGCTTGACTAGAATTATCAGGACAAACACTCCAACCTGCTACATCGAACATCTCTTTATCATTAAAGTTATCTCCGAATACTACACATTCTTCTATAGGAATATTATAGTGTTCTGCAAGTTTTTGAATAGCTGTTCCTTTGTTACAACCTTTTGGCATAATATCAAAGAAATCAGTTGCTGAAAAAGTCCCATCAACAGGTAGCACTTTTGCTACTTCTTTATAGAATTTTTCTATCTTATCATGATCTTTTGCAATCATCATAATTTTTTGACAACTTTCATTATTTTTTTTGATTTCCCCTATTATATCTTCATGAATATACATAGGCGTTTTTAATTCTTCAGGCATATCCTTTTCTATACGTTTCATTCTAGCCATACTAAACGATAATCTATCACAGTATATGTAATTTAGTGTATACACATGAAATTCTATACTATCATCATTTAGCTCTTTAAACATATTAAAGATTGTTTCAACTTCTTCTATATTAAAGCTTTTTTGATAAACAATCTCCCCTGTTGTAAGATTTCTTATTAAACTACCATTATTTGATATTACTACATCATTCATACCTAGATTATAGTAATAATGTTTTATTGCTATATCTGGTCTTCCTGTTGCAATTATAAATTTACTCCCTTTATCTTGTAATTTTACTATTACATCGCGAGCGTTTGGAGCTACTTCTTTATTATCATTTAAGAAAGTACCATCCATATCAGTTATAAACCATTTCATTAGTTATTTTTCTCCTTCGTAAAAACTAAGAATTTACTAATTACATAATTAGCAACCAGCACTACGAATTGAATAATAAATTTAGATAAGTATGCATTCATACCTAAGTAAATGAAGAATTCAACCCCGAATACTTCTATAACTAGTGTAGATAATCTCGCTGTGAAGAATTTCGCTAGTTCATAAAAAACTTTTCTAAATCCTGCAGCTTTAGAATTAAATACATATCTCGCATTAACAAAGTAAGCAAATAAAATTGATAATGTTATTGATATTAAGTTAGCTGGTCTTACTCCCATCCCATAGTAATACAAAATAAAGTATGTTACTACGTTAACTAATGTTGTACAAACCCCAAAGAAAATATAGTTAACTATACTTTTATACTTAGGTTGTTTGTAAAGATCCAGCATTTTCGTTATTAAATTTTTCATGCTATCCTCTTTAAATATAAAATTTTGCTAACACTTAATTATATACCTATATAGCCTTTTTTTCAACTTTTTGTATGCAAAAAAGGTAATTTAACTTTTATTGTTAAACTACCTTTTGTTATTATTTTTCTTTTGTAAATTTGACTACTACTGTTTGTTCTTTTTTGTATCTATTTTCCCCTGTCACAGTTAAAATTAATTCATTATTTTCCAATTTATAATTAAATGTTACAGGATTTATTTCTCTTTTGTCAGTATATATTCCTAAAAGATATAAATCATCAATTCTTGGAGTTTCAGGAAATGATATAGTTTTATTCTCAGTATCTAAAACACCATCTTTTACTTTAACATTAATGACACTATTTTCAATAGAAGCTTCCGTGTGTTCTAATTTTGGTTTAGCAAGATTAAACATATAGGCATTACTTTTTTTGAAATCTTCTAAATTTTTATGTCTTTTATACCCTGAACGCTTAAAATCTGCTTCATATAGTTTGTTAGCATCGAATGTATTAGTTAAAACAACATCCTTATCTTTTATTATTAATTTAATATCTGCTTCATTATAATAATTTTTTAT
>CAUSKO010000099.1:0-3403 GCA_963532255.1 uncultured Gemella sp.
GGGTTCAGTGGTTCGAATCCACTTCTTCCCACCATTCTTAGGGACGTAGTTTAACGGTAGAACAAAGGTCTCCAAAACCTTTGGTGTGGGTTCGATTCCTGCCGTCCCTGTACAATGAAGTATATCTTAGGATATGCTTTTTTTTATTTCCTAAAAATCTTTTTGAATATATTTTAAGTTTGTTTTAGGAAATATATTTCTAGTAATGCTTTAAATTCATCTTTTTAGTCTAATTATTATTGGGAAATATTTTTGACAATATGCTTAAAATATGTTATTGTAGTATTGTGTTTGGATTACAGGAGGTAATATATGACTGAAAGTGTAAAACCCTTTAGTAAATTATATGATTTAACTCAGAGGGCAGAAAAAGTTGGTATATCAGATGATGATGTACTTAGAGAAATAGAAATAGAAAAGATTGTACCTAATAAGTACCAACCTCGTAGGGAGTTTACTGAAGAAAAAATTAAAGAATTAGCAGAATCAATAAAGCAGAATGGTTTATTGCAATCCATAACTGTTAGAGATATGGGCAATGGTTTTTATGAGTTAATAGCAGGGGAACGGCGTCTTCGTGCTATTAAGTATCTTAATTATCCTAAAACTAAAGCTATTGTAAAAGAACTTACTAATGAACAAATGGCAACATTAGCATTAATAGAAAATATTCAAAGGGAAGAATTAACACCAATTGAAGAAGCATATGCTTATCAAGAATTATTAAGTATTAATAATTTAACACAAGATGAATTAGCAAAATCACTTGGAAAAACTCAAGCTACTGTTGCGAATAAATTAAGACTACTTAAATTAAGTAGTAAAGTAATCGATGCAATAAATTCTAAAAAGATTACTGAACGTCATGGACGTGCGATGGTTAAATTAGATCCAAATGCACAAGAAAAGATTTTAAATCAGATACTAACACAGAGTTTAAATGTTTCTCAAACTGAGGAAAGAATAGATACTTATTTGCGTATAAAAAATGAAAATAAGAATAGTGACTCGACAAAAGCTAATTATGATGCTCAAAAAATATTAGCAAGATTAACAAAAGATATAGCTAAACTTGAAGAAAAGTATGGAGTAAGTTTAAATAAAGAAGAAGAAGAAGGAATGGAAAGTATTGTTGTAAAAGTAACAGTACCTAGATACATTTAAAGAGAGGTAAATAATGAAGATTTTAGCGATATGTAATCAAAAAGGTGGGGTAGGAAAAACTACTACAGCTATTAATTTAGCTGCATCTTTAGCACATTTAAAGAAGAAAGTTCTTTTAATAGATACTGATCCACAAGCGAATGCTACTAGTGGAGTAGGAGTAGATAAAGCAACGGTAGAACAATCAGTTTATGATATTCTAGTTGATGAAGTTGATATTAATGAAGTAATTACAAAAACATCATATGAAAATTTAGATATTGTACCTTCTAGCATAGCTTTAGCAGGTGCAGAAGTTGAATTAGTTTCGGCGATTAGCAGAGAACAACGTTTGAAAAATGCTATTTCAGAAATATCTGGGAAGTATGATTATATAGTAATTGATTGTCCTCCATCATTAGGGTTAATAACATTGAATTCACTAACTGCAGCGAATGGTGTGATTATTCCAGTGCAAACGGAGTACTATGCGTTAGAGGGATTAAGCCAATTAATGAATACATTCAATATTGTAAAGAAACATCTTAATTCTAAACTTGATATTTTTGGAGTTTTACTAACTATGACTGATAGTAGAACTAATATTTCTAATCAAGTTGGAGAACAAGTAAGAGAACATTTTAAAGGTAAAGCATTCAATACTGTTATAGCAAGAACAGTAAGATTAAGTGAAGCACCAAGTTTTGGAGAACCTATAATTGAGTATGCTAAAAATTCAAATGGTGCAAAACAATACTTATCATTAGCTAAAGAGGTGATTGAACGTGGCTAAAAAAGCAAGTAAAGGATTAGGTCGTGGCTTAGACGCAATCTTTGCTACGGAAAATGTAGAGTTAGTAACAGATAATGACAAAGTTTTAGAAATCTCGTTAGAAGAGATTAAAAAGAATCCATATCAACCACGAACTATTTTTAATGAAGAAAAGTTAGAAGAACTAAAAGAATCTATTGAAAAAAATGGTTTATTACAACCTATAGTAGTAAAAAAAGCTGTAAAAGGATATTATATTATAGCTGGAGAACGACGTTTTAGAGCATTTGAACTATTAGGTAAAGAAACAATCCCCGCTATTGTGAAAGAGTTGACTGATGAAGAAATGATGGTTTTCAGTGTATTAGAGAACTTACAGCGTGAAGACCTATCAGCATTAGAAGAAGCAGAAAGTTACAAAAATTTAATGGATAAGATGGAACTGACTCAAGAAGAGTTGGCTAAAAAACTTGGTAAGAGTCGCCCATATATAGCTAATAGTCTTCGACTTTTAAAACTTCCGGCAGAAATTAAAAATAAACTTTTGAGTGGTGAATTAAGTGCAGCTCATGCAAGAACATTGCTTTCTTTAAAAACTAAAAAAGCAATGATAGAAGTGTGTGAAAGAGTAATTGACAGAAAAATGTCTGTACGTGAATTAGAAGAATATGTAGCAAAACTTTTAAAACCAAAAGAAGTTAAAAAGCCAAAGCCAAAAGATATATTTATAGAAGAACAAGAAAATATATTAAAAAAACGTTTAGGTACTGTAGTTACGATTAAACAAGGTAGAAATAAAAAAGGAAAAATAGAGATTGAATTTAAAGATAATGATGAGTTCGAAAGAATTTTAGAGTTATTTAAGGATTAGAATATGGATATAATCAAAGAAAAATTTTCAAAAATATTTTATAATTCCGAACTAGGGTATCAAATTTTAGAGAAGTTAATAATTATAATTCTAATTATTATTATAGCTTCAATTAGTGTCAAGCTTTGTAATAAACTAGTTGATTATATTATGCTGACAAAAGACAATGCGAATAAAAAATTTAAACTTAAATCTAATGAGAAAAGATCAGAAACACTTCATAAATTAATTAGAAGTGCAATTAGATACACAATCTATTTTATTGCATTTTTTCAAATTTTATCAACACTTGGTATAAATACTACTAGTATAGTGGCAAGTGCAGGTATAGCTTCTGTAGCGATAGGATTCGGGGCTCAAAGTTTAGTAAAAGATATAATATCAGGATTTTTCATTATTCTAGAAGGTCAATTTGACGTAGGTGATGAAGTAAAATTATATAATCAAGCAGCCTTTATAGCTGGTGGAAGTGTAATGTCTTTAGGACTACGTTCAACTAAAATTCGTTCAGGAAATGGAGAGATATACTTTATTCCAAATGGTTCTATTAATCAAGTAATAAACTATTCATTAACATATAACTTGGCAGAAGTAAAATTCTCTATTCAAATAGATGA
>CAUSKO010000100.1:0-3382 GCA_963532255.1 uncultured Gemella sp.
TTTAGCTTTAAATTTTGCAGGAGAGGATAATTTAGATAAAAATAATATTTACCATATCATTTCAAGCCCTATCAGTTTTATACTACTTATTATTATGATTCTAACCGCGGCTTTTTTTATGTTTATAGAATTTTCTACTCTTACCTTTACAATTTATGGACAATTAGTAGAAAGCACCTATTCTATTCGCAATATCGCTAGTAATGCATGGGAAAAGATGAAGAATTTAATCGGTATCCAGATTATATTTTTTATTGGATATTTTATTTTATCTATCCCTGTTGCAAATATTGGTATAAAATCAGTACTTTCAGAAAATTTTTATATTCCAAAATTTATTACAGATGAACTTTCAAAATCTAGTTCAGGAAGTTTAATTTTAATGGTTATCGTTATATTAGCTACATATATTTATATTAGGTTAATATTCACACTACCTATTACAGCTATAGGAGATAAGAAAATTTTAGATAGTATAAAAGAAAGTTGGCGACTTACTAAAAAAGGTAAATTAAAATTCTTTATTACTATAGGTATATTTGAATTAATTTACGCTACTATTTCATTTATTACTTTAAGCTTAACAATATCATTCTTAGCTTTTATTGATCCTAAGGGCAATAACTTTATTATAGAAACATTATTCTTTACTATCCTAAGTGCAACTATCTTTTTCTTTGGAGCACTTTCTAAAGTAACTAGTATTACGGCAATTATTACAGTGTTAATAGAGGAAAATCAAATATCTAAAGAATTAATTATAAATAAAAAAGAAGATAAGAAAAAATCGAGAGCTCTTCTTTTCTTATCAACAGTTTTAGTTTTAGGAATAATGGTTTTCAATGGATTCACTTTATACTCTAATGGAGTTAACGATAATATAAAAACAATCGCCCATAGAGGTTATGTTGAAAAAGGAGTAGAAAACTCTATTGAAGCATTGGAAGCTGCAGCGGAAGCTGGTGTCGATTATGTTGAGATGGATATTCTTATGACAAAAGATAATAAGTTTATAGTAATGCATGATTACAACCTAAAACGTCTTGCTGGTATAAATAAAAAAGTTCAAGATATGACATATGACGAATTAGTAGGGTTACCTATTTCTCAATCTGGCCATACAAGTAAGATACCATCTTTTGAGGAATATGTAAAAAGGGCTAAAGAGCTTAATATAAAACTTGTAGTGGAATTAAAGCCACATGGAAGTGAACCAAACAACTATATTGATATATTTATAGAAAAAGTAAAAGAATTAGGAATCGAAAAAGATTATAAATTTATGTCTTTAGATTTAAAAATTATGGAAGAACTAGAATCTAAAGCCCCTCAACTTGAAACTGGATATATCATCCCATTCCAATTTGGGAAATTTTCTAATAATAATGTTGACTTTTTCGCAATAGAAGACTTTTCATTTAGTAACAGCCTAGTAGAACAGGCAAAAGCTCAAAATAAGTTTGTTTATGTTTGGACTATAAATGAATCTAACTTAATTACTAAGTATTTACAAAGTCCAGCAAATGGTATAATAACTGATGAACCAATTCAAGTAAAAGAAACAAAAGAAAAACTAAAAAATAATAATACTTATTTCGATAGAGTATTAAGACTGATTAGTTTAGATAATTAAAAAAGCAATATAAGTTAGTAAAATAACTTATATTGCTTTTTTATTTTATTATGTTAATAATTCCATTATAAATAATATATTTCCATTATCATTAATTTTTTTCAAAAAAAGAATGATAATCTATTAAAATTAGATTATCATTCACTATAAAATGTTTTATTATTTAACTAATTTTACAAAATGTTTTAATGTTCTTATTAGCTGTGCTGTATATGACATTTCATTATCATACCATGCAACTACTTTAACTAATTGCTTATCTCCTAATCCTACAACTTTTGTTTGAGTAGCATCAAATAATGATCCATAACTCATACCAATTATATCTGATGATACAATTGGATCTTCTGTATAACCATATGATTCATTTGTTGCTTTTTTCATAACTTCGTTAATTTCTTCTACTGTTACTTTTTTCTCAACATTAGCAAATAACTCTGTTAATGATCCTGTAGGAACAGGTACACGTTGTGCTGCTCCATCTAGTTTTCCATTTAATTCTGGAATTACTAAGCCTATCGCTTTTGCTGCACCTGTAGTATTAGGTACAATATTTTCTGCTGCAGCACGACCTCTTCTAAAGTCTCCTTTATTGTTAGATCCATCTAAAGTATGTTGATCTCCTGTATAACCGTGAATAGTAGTCATTAGTCCTTGAACTATTCCAAAGTTATCATGTAATACTTTAGCCATCGGAGCTAAACAGTTAGTTGTACAAGAAGCTCCTGAAATAACTGTTTCTTCCCCTGTAAGTGTATCGTGGTTAACATTATAAACTATAGTTTTAACGTCACTTCCGCCAGGAGCAGATAATAGTACTTTCTTAGCACCAGCTCTTATGTGAGCTTCTGCTTTTTCTTTACTATTAAATCTACCACTACATTCTAATACAATATCAACACCTAATTCTTTCCAAGGTAAGTTTTCTGGATCTGGTTCACCGAACACCTTGATTTCTTTTCCATTAACTATAAATGCTCCTTCTCCCTCCTCTACAGTTCCTGGAAATGCTCCTTGAGTTGTATCATATTTTAATAAATATACTATCTGATTAATCGGTCTTACTCTTGATCTGTTTACTGCAACAACTTCGATATCATCTGCATGCTGTGCTTGTATCTGTCTCAAGACTAATCTCCCAATACGACCAAAACCATTAATAGCAACTTTTATTGTCATGTGTTTTTTCCCCCTAAAAATTTATTTTATTACTATAAGTTTCTTTAAAAATTCATTTTGATTAAATCATAGTTCTATAGTAAAATAAACTTTTTAATTTTATTTAAATTCATAATGTACATTCTATAAGTAAACCTATAGTAAGCGTTTCAAAACACCTAAATTCAGTATAGCATACCAAAATATTATTTTCAATGTTTTAAAACTTAAATTACATATTTTTATGATATAAGCATTTAAAAAATATAAAATTATATAAATGTTATAATTTGAAATTTGTTAATACTGTGCATATAAAACCTAACTTTCTTTCTTTTATAGAATTTTTATATTAAAATATTTTTTTGTTTTTATTTTATCTAAATTGTATATTATCTTATTTCTACTAAATTGAATATCAATTTTTAAAATTATATTTAATTTAGAATTATTTTTTGAAAACATTTTCCTTGATTGCATGATTTTTCAAGAGTATAATACTACTAGAAAATATTTCTATACAAATTCAAGGAGTCTAAAATGAAAAATAACAGATTAAAATACGTTCTTATACCTGCATTTACAACAGCA
>CAUSKO010000101.1:0-3327 GCA_963532255.1 uncultured Gemella sp.
ATATATTGACGATATTCATTAAGTGTTGTAGCACCGATACAGTGTAGTTCACCACGAGCAAGCATTGGTTTTAAGATATTACCTGCATCCATTGCACCATCAGTTTTACCTGCACCAACTAACATGTGAATTTCGTCAATAAATAGAATTATTTTACCTTCTTGTTCTTTAACTTCTTTTAATACAGCTTTTAATCTTTCTTCAAATTCACCACGATATTTAGCACCTGCGACTAAACTAGTAAGGTCTAATTCGAATACTGTTTTGTCTTTTAAGCTTTCTGGTACGTCACCACGAACGATACGTTGAGCTAAAGCTTCAACAATCGCAGTTTTACCTACACCAGGTTCCCCGATTAATACTGGGTTATTTTTTGTTTTTCTAGATAATATTCTAATTACATTTCTTATTTCTTCATCACGACCAATTACTGGATCGATTTTACCACTACGTGCAGCTTCTACTAAGTCACGTCCGTATTTTTCTAATACTTCGTAGTTGTTTTCTGGATTTTCATTCATAACTTTCTTACCTCCTCTTATACCATCGATAACTTCAGTTACTTGTTTAAGTGTAGCAACTTTATCGACATATTTTTTTACTATACTATTTTTTACATAACTTGCTAGAACTATATGTTCACAAGATATAAATTTATCTTCATATTTATCTTTATATTTATTAGCTTCTATTAATAAGGCATTTAAATCATTACTAAGATAGCTAGCATAATTTATATTATCCCCTTCTACCCCACTTACTTTTGATATTTCGTGATCTAACTCACGAAGTAAATTTTCCTTATCAATATTAATTCTTCCTAAAATATCACTATATAAGTTACTACCAGTAAGTGCTGCTTTTATAAACATCTCACTCGTAATACTTTGACTTTTTTTCTCAATTGCAAATTCGGAAGATTTCGCTAAGATTTCTTTCACACTATTTGTAAAACTATTAATATCCATTGTAAATCTCCTTTTTATTTTTAGTAGGTCTATACCCGTCAAATTTATTTTTTAATGTCAAATTATCTTTGACCTATTTTGACCTTAAATAAATTATAGCATGTTTGACCTTTTTTGACAATAGTTTTTTTAAAAAAAATTTAAAAAAATAAAAACAGCTATAAAACTATTATCTTTATAGGTTTTATCATGCATAATACACATAATACTATCTTATAAATCTAAAAATATATGCTCAATTGATAACTTTCTCGAATACAGTTCTACAAACTCTTATAGAATTACATAGGTGTTTTTATTTAACTGTTGCACTTTATTTTATTACTTATCATGCAAAAAACACCACATATATATTATTAAAATACATATGTGGCAATTATTTATGCGTATATACATCTAAACAGAATTTTAAAACTGAATTATTTTTATTCCATATCATCAGCGAGCAACACTATTTTCGAACTGAATTACTTTCATCCCGCTCCATCAGCAAGCGGCACTATTTTCAAATTAGTAGGATAATATTTTACATACAATCAAACATTTTTTTTGCATATGATTCTATATCATTAGGATTTATCATATTGTATTTTTCTATAACATCTTTGAAATATTTTCCAATATACTCTTTTTTTATTATCATAGTAGATGAGTCCAATTCTGGAATTTTGCCTCTAGTTTGTAACCAAGGGTATTCAGAATGTGTAAATTTTTCTAATACTTTACCGCTATAGCAACAAAAATGTTTTACGACATTTTCCATAATTATCAATTCTGATGATGTAAATATAGTATCTGAAACTTCTATTTTTGATTTAATAGGATCGAATTTATAATGTTTATATTTAAAATAAACCTCGGGATATACCGGACCATGTGCCCATGCTTGGCAATCCTCTTCAAACAGGAATTCATTATTAAATGCATAATAAAATCCTTGGACATAGTACAATGATTTTTGTAACGCTAAAGGCGTAATATCTTCGCAACGATTTAAGATATAATTAATAACCCTATTTATTTTTGACTCTTCATTTAAATTTCCTTCAAGAATTTTATCAACTGCTTCTTTACTTTTTTTATACGCAATTTCTGAAGGTAATTTTTCCTTATTATTTTCTAAAAGTTCACTATAAAACACTGGACTTTCATAAATTTTATTTAGTATATCTGAATACTGTTTACTAGGAATGTCTCCATTACAGTAACGTGAATAAGTTTGTTCACCCCATCCTAATAACAATGATAACGGACGCTTAGATATATTATACTTTTCACATATTTCTAATATTTTCTCTAAAGAGATAATACCATTCTTTTCTCTATATACATCATATAAAGCCTTTAGATTATAATCATTTATACTATTCACAAAGATATCAGATTTACATTCTTTACATTTAGCAACTTTACCTGTGTAAGTATAAGTCTCACCCTTTATAGTTCCTATCATTTGCTCTTCAATTACACTATACCCAACATCATTTCTACAATTTTCACAAAAAACTTTTTCCATATCAGCATTCCTCACTTACATTTACCTATTTTAAAATATACATCATCTATATAATTAGACTATCTAAATGCATAATCTATTTCTTTATTGCATTTATGAAAGGAAATTACTATTGTTCGATTTGTCTCTCCATAATCAATTATATTAAACTTTGTATAAATATCTACGACTTCTTCTACATCATCTATATTATATAAACTTACTTGAGGTACAAAAACATACAACACTTCATGTTCATATCCAACATTTGTATTCTGTAGAGAGTGACAAAAATCATCAACTTTAATATTTAATAATATTCTTTTTTGCTTATCACTTCTAATATTATAATCGTTAACAAATGCGATATTTTCTTGCCTATTTTGATTAAGTGAAATCGTGTATTTATTGTATTCTATACATTTTTTTATTATACATAGAATATTTTCTATATCTTCCTTTGTATAATTTTGATTATAATTAGGGTTCATAAAATCACCTCTTTGTACTATCATCATAACTAAAACCATGACTTTTGTCAATTAAAAATGTATCAATTGGTACACTTTTTTTCGTAAATAGTCATCTTTGTTATTATCTTGTTATAAAAATAACGCTTATCTAGTATACAACCACATAAGCGTTTTTTAATATTAAATTTTCTTTTCTATTCCTTCTTACCTACAAATCCATTTTTCTCTAATAATTCTTTAGTTACTTTTTCTATACCAGAAGGTTGCGCATAAAAGTCTGCGAATTTCTTAGTCCATGTTTTAGTTTCACGAGCTTCGGCAAAGTCTATCATTGTCTGACGATATTGTTTTAATACTTCTTCATTAGATTTTGGAAACTCATTGTATCCTA
>CAUSKO010000102.1:0-3321 GCA_963532255.1 uncultured Gemella sp.
AGAAAATAGTCTTAAATTAGAAGCTAATGTTTTCAATGATATTATAAGAGAAACAGTATTCTGTACAGCACCTAATGATCAAAGACCTATTTTAGAAGGTGTAAACTTTTCATTAAAAAATAAAATTTTAACTGCAACAGCAACAGACTCTTATCGTCTAAGTAGAAGACAAATAGTTTTAACTGATGAAAATGCAGAAAAAGAATTTAATCTTATTATTCCACGTAAAGCTCTAACATACTTCCAAAGAATGATAGAAACTGGTGGAGATGAAGTTGAAATTTTCTATGAAAATAATAGAATAGTTCTTTACTACCAAAATGTAGTTTATACTGTTTTATTAATAAGTGGTAATTATCCAAATACAGAAAAACTTATTCCAACTATGTTTGAATGTTCATTTACTGCTAATAGTAGAGAGTTTTACAATGCTGTTGATAGAATTTCACTTATGAGCAGAGAAGACAAAGATGATATTATTAAATTAGTTGTAACTGAAGGTAACTTAGAGATTTCTTCACAGGCTAAAGATTTAGGTAGTGCTGTTGAAGAATTACAAGTTAATTCTAAATTAGAAGATGATAGTTTTGAAATATCAGTATCAGGAAAATATTTAAAAGATGCTGTTTCAGCTATTGCTTCTGAGGAAATCGTAATTAAGTTCTCAGGTGAATTAACTGCGTTTATAGTTCAACCAAGTGATTATCATAGAGATATTATTGAACTTATTCTACCAGTAAGAACTTATTAGTATAAAAAAATAAAATAGAAGTAGAATGAATAGTTATTAATTGTTTATTCTATCTTCTTTTTTGTGAGAAGATTTGAGAAAGGATATATAATGACAAAAAATATAAATAAAGTAATTATTATATTAGGTATAGTTTTATTAGGCATGATACTTAGATCGCCTATTACTTCTGTAGGGGCAATATCTGGACCATTAAAAGGTATCTTAAATATAAATAACACAGTAGTTGGTTTAATAACAACAATTCCACTAATAGCATTCGCTTTATGTAGTCCGGTTGTTAGTAAATTTTCTGGAAAGTTAGGTTTAGAAAAAACAGTATTTTATTCTGCGTTAATTATTGCTATAGGTTTAGGATTAAGATTCTATCTAAACACTTATATGTTTTTCTTCGCTACATTTATTGTAGGTGTAGGTATAACAGTAGGTAACGTATTATTGCCAGGTATAGCAAAAAAATATTTCCCAGAAAATCTTGGAGTTATGACTGGTTTTTATGCTGTTGTAATGAACGTAAGTGCTGCTTTAGCTGCTGGAATAAGTTATCCAATAGCAAGTTCTAATATAGGTGGTCCTGAGTTTTCTATAGGACTAGCTGTTAATATTTGGATTATTGTTGCTGCACTAAATGCGGTAGTTTACTTATACATTGCTAATAAATCAACTACAGAAGGTGTAGTAACAGAAAAATCTGAAGGTATTAGACATTACTTAGGTAGTTTAAAAATGTGGACTTTAACTTTAAGTATGGGATTTCAATCAGCATTATTCTATTGTAGTGTTTCATGGTTTTCTGAAATAATGATAAGTAAAGGGTTCTCTCCAGAAGCGGCTGGATTACTATTATCAATAAGTCAATTTGCACAGTTTCCTTCAACATTCTTAGTACCGATATTTGCAGATAAGTTAAAAAATAAACTTATAATCCCTGTTATTATAGTAGTTGGGTACACCGGGTCATTATTAGGAATGGTTTATGTACATGGTAACTTTACATTAATGGCTATCTTAGTAATTATATTTGCTTTAGCGGGAGGAGGATCATTCTCTTATGTAATGTATCTATTCTCAGTAAAAGCTAGAAATGAAAAAGAATCAGCTAATATTTCAGGATTAGCTCAGTCAGGTGGTTATTTACTTGCTGCAATATTCCCTCCACTATTAGGATATATAAGAGATATATCAAACTGGGATGTGGCAATATACATACTAATAATAACATCAGTAGCATTGTTAGTTACATTAGTACACTGTAGTTCAGATGGAAATATTATAGAAGATTAAAAAATAAAAAATATCAAGTAAAATAATACTTGATATTTTTTTATTTTAAGTAACTCAATGCTGTTATACTAAGAGATAAATAAAATATTAAAATGAAAATGAAGAAAAAACTATCAAAAATTCTATAAAAAATTAATATTAAAATATTTGGAATTCAATCAATAAAATAATGTATTAAGTTTAACAAATTAGAAACTCTTTTAAAGTTAATATAAAAAGGTTTTATGTAGATGAGTTAAATATAAATATAAATAAAGCGTTTTATTTTTTTAAGATAACACTTTCAAAATATATATAAATTAAAAGAAAATAATTAATTTAATATGAAAATTAATGTTATAAAAACACTTTCTTTTTTGCAAAAGCTATGCTATAATTCAGAGTGTTATGAATAAAAATAGTTATCTGAACTATATTTTATTTAGAAAACAGTAAAAAATTAAAATATCTAAAATTATACAAATTAATGGAGGTTTTCTTATGAAAGCGAAAAATAGAAAAGTTGTTTTAATAGGAGCAGGAATGGTAGGGATGAGCTTTGCTTATCAACTATATTCAAGTGGAGTTTGTGAAGAGTTAGGATTAATCGACTTCTTCGCAGAAAAAGCTGAAGGGGAAGCAATGGACTTAAACCACGGGGGAGCTTTAGTACCACCTATTAAAGTAACTTCTGGTGGATATGAGCAATGTGCTGATGCAGATGTTATCGTAATTGCTGGTGGACTTCCACAAAAACCAGGTGAAACTCGTTTAGACCTAGTTGACAAAAACATTAAAGTTGTTAAAGAAATGTCAGAACAAATCGTTGCATCTGGATTCGATGGAGTTATCGTTATCGCATCTAACCCAGTAGACGTATTAACTAATGCTTTACAAAAATTCACTGGATTCCCAAGACACAGAATCGTTGGATCAGGTACAACTCTTGATACTTCAAGATTCCGTTACATGTTAGGAGAAAGATTAAACTTAGCACCAAGCAGTGTTCGTGGATATATCATCGGAGAACACGGAGATACTCAACTTGCAGCTTGGAGTAATGTTTTCGTATACGGTAAAAAATTCGATAGATTCTTAGAAACTTCTGACTTCACAAAAGAAGACTTTGCAGATGTAGAAGAAAAAGTTATGCGTGCAGCATACGAAGTTATCAACCGTAAACGTGCTACTTACTACGCAATCGGTATTGCATTATTCACAATCGTAAAAGCTATCTTACGTGACGAAAACGTTGAGCTTGCAGTAAGTGGATACTGTGATGGACACTACGGAATCGACGGATTATA
>CAUSKO010000103.1:0-3318 GCA_963532255.1 uncultured Gemella sp.
TTTATCTCAGTACCAACTTCTGGAATCTGTAGTTTTTACGGAGAAGAAGGCGGAATACTTTTAGGATATGAAATATAATAAAAAAGATGTGATTTAATAATTAAATCACATCTTTTTATGTAAACTTACTTTTTACTAACCTTTTTAGTACTTTTTTTATTTTTACGAAGTTGTCTTACTAGAAAACCAATACCTTGTCCACATAAACTAAAGAATATATATAATATTCCGTAAATTAGAATATCGAAATTTAATATAATTAGACAAGATAGTAGATAAAAGGCTCCTACGAGAATAGAAAATAAGTAGCTAAAATCCTCTTTATTATATGCATATAGAAAAGATATAATGAAATTGACAATTGGATATAAGAAAAGAAGTAACCATATTATCATCCCTGATCTATTTGATATAAAATAAGAACATAGAGGAAGTATTATAAATAAAAAGAAAGAAAAAATTAAATAAGGTACTTTTTCTAAAAACTTCTTCATTTTCTGCCTCCTAATATAGTGTTATTCTATCATATATTTTTTTAAAAAACAAATTGTGCGCTGCTTTAATAATAAGATACTGAATTTATAAAAATAGATAAAAGTATGTTCAGTAAATACCGAAATTATATGAGCTAGTTAATTGACTAAGAAACCTTTGTAGTATAAAGTGATAGTAGTAAAAAATTTGGAGGTATTACTATGTCATTAGAAGATAAAATTAACCAAGCTAAAGATACTTTAAAAGAAGGTTTAGAAAAAATAACTGGAGATGAAAACATCGAATTAGAAAATGTAGTTTCAAAAGCTAAAGAAGTAGCTGAAGACGCAAAAGGTAACGTTGAAGGTGCTATTGATAGCGTAAAAAACCTATTTAAAAAAGACTAATATTTAATAATAAGGAGCTCTATAATTTTTGTAGTTGATAATATAACTATAAGAATTATAGAGTTTTTTTATTGTGGAGTAGCTACGACATATATAATATAAGAAATAAAGAGCAGTAATTCTAATTGACTTTTAATAAATGAAGAAATGATATGTTTCAGTCTATCAATTTTATTTAAATAGGGGGATAAGTGACGTTATCAGATATATTAATAAAAACTGGATATGTTTAATCTTTATAAAACACTAAATATAGATTTAAAAAGTATTTTAATAAATTATTATCGTATTAATATTTTCGGTAAATAAAGAAATAATTAGCTATAAATGATAAGTGAAATCAATTAACACCGATAGTGTTAGATAAAAAAATTAAAGTTTATTCTTAAATTTAATATATTCTATAACTAAGATATATTTTTTATTATTAGAAAATTTATATATAAAAAATTTCTCGAATTATTTAATGTTTATAGTTTCAAATAACTTAAGGAAAGAAAATTTTTAAGTATTTATCTAAAATAACAACTATAAATATTTTCTTGGTTTTCAAAATAATAATAGTATATAAAGATAAGAAATATTGATAAAATAATATTGTGAGCGTTTTCGTTGATTAATATCATTTATTCATATATAGTAATAATTAGATAGATATTTGCATGATATTTTAAAAATAGGGACAAATAAAGTAAATATCTAATAAATAATTATAGGGAGGTGTTATTATGACGTTAGAAGGTGGAGTTAGTGTACCGGCAGAAGAAAAGAAAAATATCTCTAAAGCTGTGGAAGAAGTTGATGAAAAAAAATCAGATAAAGAGATTAAAGAAATTGCCGATGATACTAGAGAAGCAGTAAAAGATGTTGTAGAAGATGTAAAAGAAATATTTGATTACAACGAAAAATAATCTAATTAAATTAGGGGGGACTATTATGTCACTAGAAGAAAAATTAGAACAAGTAAAAGGTTCAATTAAAGAAGGTCTTGGGAAAATAACTGGAGATGAAAAAACAGAAAAAGAAGGAACTGCAGAAAAAGTAGTTTCTAAAGTTAAAGAAGTAGCTAAAGATGCTAAAGATGCTGTAGAAGGTGCAGTTGATGGTGTTAAAAAAGCTATCAAAAAAGATGAAGAATAATTTTAATAAATAATTGATTTTCCTTTCACTAAAATAAGCTCTATCAATCTTTTTAACAAGTAAATCTGTTATGAAGATTATAGAGCTTTTTTATTATTTTGTATTAATTTATAATGAGAATAAGTTCGTAAAATGCGTAAATTTCTAATGTGTGGGTCAAATATGGGTTAAATGACAAAACAAAAAGCCTTAAACGTAGATACTTTAAGGCTTTTCTAACTTTATTATTTAGTTTCTCTGTGTAAAGTCACTTTTTTTAATCTTGGACAGTATTTTTTAAGTTCAATACGGTCTGGATTATTTCTTTTGTTCTTTTTAGTAATGTAGTTTCTATCACCACATTCAGTACAAGCTAATGTTACATTTACGCGCATTAATATAACCTCCTATAAAATTTAATCTTAACAACTTTTTCATACAACAAAATATATTATACCACTAGTCAATAGATATTTCCAGTGAAAAGTTAAAGTTTTTTAACTTTTTTAATAGAAATTTATATTGATTTATTTTGTAATCACTAACAATATTAGTAATATACAATTTAGTATAAAAAAGGAATAACCTAATTAGGTTATTCCTGAGAAAATATAAATAAAAAGTTATTCTCCGAAAACTTTATAATAGTCTTGTTTGAATTTTTCAATACCAATATCAGTAAGTGGGTGTTTAATCATTTGTTTAATAACGCTATAAGGAACTGTAGCTATATCACATCCCATTTTTGCACATTCAGCAACGTGGATAGGATTTCTAACACTTGCTGCGATAATTTCTGTATCAAGATCATTGTTAGCAAATATTTCAACGATTTCTTCAATAAGGATTAATCCATTATGAGAAATATCATCTAGTCTACCTAAGAATGGAGATACATAAGTAGCTCCAGCACGAGCTGCAAGTAATGCTTGGTTAGCACTAAAAATTAGTGTAACATTTGTTTTTATCCCTTCTTGTTTAAGAATTTTAACTGCACGTAAACCATCTTCTGTCATCGGGATTTTAACAACCATGTTAGGATGGATTTTAGCAATTTCACGTGCTTCAGAAACCATATCATCCCAATTAGTAGTAGTTGCTTTAACTTCTCCACTAATAGGTCCATCAACTATTTCTGTAATTTCCTTAATTACCTCTTCAAAGTTTCTCCCTTCTTTTGCGATTAGAGAAGGATTTGTAGTAACCCCACAAATAACTCCTAAATCATTAGCAAGGCGAATGTCGTCAACATTTGCTGTATCTATAAAAAATTTCATTTTTTAACTCCTTTCATTTCTCTCTATAATAGATAATAGCA
>CAUSKO010000104.1:0-3288 GCA_963532255.1 uncultured Gemella sp.
ACTAGTATAATTTTTTTTATCATTTTGCTCATTTCCTTTCTTAAAACCATTTTTTTAACCAACTTTTCGCTATATTATATTTACCTGATATCCAATTACTTGTTGGCTTAATAACTTTGTTATAAATAGGCTCTACAAAAGGTTTGGCTACTTTATTATATACTGGTTTGATTATATTATTAATTGGTCTTACTACATTTTTAAACTTTTTATATTAGTATTTTATAGTTATAACTTACTTTATTCTATCTCTGTATACCCAGTTGAAAATCCACTGCAAATTAATAAATGGCTTCTCTTCTTCTAATTCTTTTAATATAGGTTTGAAATTCTCATAAATTTCTTCTTTTATTTTATTTTCATCTACTGTTGATATATCTATACGTTGCATATTATTGCCAAAATCTACAACTTTCTTTAATTTAAAATTTTCATCAAAATAATAATTTTGTCTTTCATTACTTATATATACATATTCATAGTTAGCAGCATTTACACTGTATCCATATGATAGATATACATTTTTTGTAGTATTTTGTATAGTTTTATCTCCGTCAACTCTATAACTAAACCCTTCACTATCAGCACTTTTCTGTATATTTTCTACCAACATCATTATTTCTAAATCCCTAGTATTACTACTTGATGAATGTTTCGCATAATACACTGAATTACCTTTTAAATTTGTATCCCCTATAAAATAAATTGTTGCTAACGCCAATATCACTAGTATAATTTTTTTTATCATTTTGCTCGTTTCCTTTCTTAAAACTATCTTTTCAACCAATATTTTGCTTTATTATATTTACCTGATATCCAATTACCTGCTGGCTTAATAACTTTGTTATAAATAGGTTCTACAAAAGGTTTGACTACATTATTGTAAATTGGTTTGATTATATTATTATATCCACTAGTACTATAGAATAGTAAAATATCCTCACCATCTTTTTTCTTTTGACACCTCAAAATACTATATAGTATAAAAAATAGCATTTATCCTATCATTTTTAATTTAATTAATATGTGCGTTCCCTCTTTTTTCCCTTTTTTTCTTCTTATTTTTATTGAAAAGAAACACAAAAATCAGTATAAAATATCCTATATACATAATATTGTTTAAAATATACAGCATGTAATTATTAATTAAATATCTATTTATAATATCTACTACTATAATAATCGGAAATGTATAAATTAATAATTTTTCAAAAAATCTTTCTTTGGTTTCATAATTTCTAATCATCCTTCTTCATAGTTAACAACATATGCACTAATTTTAAAGTATTGAATCTATTCTTCCTCACTTTATTCTCCCATTAATTTCAAAAAATAGAATCTTGATTCTGCAATAAACTAATCTTATACTATAATTTATTCATCTTTTAACAAAAAGTAACAATTAATATAACTGTCTACTATTTCTCCAATTTTGTTATCATCTGTCAAATTTGGAATTTTTTCTTTAGTTTTTTCTATTACTAGATTTCTATCTAATAAATGTATATCCTCTATTGCTATTTCATTAGTAATGTCTGAATAGAACATAAGCAAATCTTCAGTTTGCTCTGTATTTAACCCATTTTTAAAACAAGCAAATGTAAATGACGGTTCTTCACCGTGCTTAACCCTTAAATAATCTACTAGTTCAACAATAATTTTAAAATTTAATAAATTATCATTAAATATTTTTTCAATCATAGGATCCATAATTATCTTCTCCTTTCTATATATACTTATTTACAGATATAATTACACTATTATTCTCTCATAACAAAAATAAATATCTTTAATTCACTATTTTATAGTTATAACTTACTTTATTCTATCTCTATACACCTTATTGAATATCCATTGAAGATTTATATCTGGTTCGTTATTTTCTAGTTCTTCCAATATTGGTTTAAAATCCTCATATATTTCTTCTTTAAGTTTATTTTCATCTACTGTTGATATATCTATATGTTTCATTCCATTACCAAAATCTATTATATCTTCTAACATAAACAAATCATTAAAATAATAATTTTGTCTTTCATTACTTATATATACATATTCTTTCCCATCATCATGCATACTACATCCGAAATAAACATTTTTTTTGACATTTTGAACTGACTTTTCTTCTTGAATTTTATGTTTATATTTAAATCCATCTTTCTTACCAAGAATATCTAAATTCTCTGTAAACATCATCAATTCTAAATCTCTGACATTACTACTTGGTGAATGTTTTGCATAATACACTGAATTACCTTTTAAATTTGTATCCCCTATAAAATAAATTGTTGCTAACGCCAATATCACTAGTATAATTTTTTTTATCATTTTGCTCGTTTCCTTTCTTAAAACCATTTTTTTATCCAGTTTTTTGCTTTATTATATTTACCTGATATCCAATTACTTGCTGGCTTAATAACATTGTTATAAATAGGCTCTACAAAAGGTTTGGCTACTTTATTATATACTGGTTTGATTATATTATTATAAATTGGCATTACTACATTCGATTACCAAACTTTTAAACGATTAAAATTTTCTATGAAGAATACTCAAATCACATACTGTACCAAAAATATTTCTACCTGCTCTTTTCAACAACAAATTCCATTCAAATCCCTTAATATAAAGCTTTTTATAACGTTTAATTGTATTCTATTTTACGTTGTTATTTCTGTAACTATTAATTTATACATATAAAGTATCCTTCCATATATCTAATTATACAAGAGTATTTAATTATTTCTTGACTATATATTCTCAATATTATATCAAAATTTTAATTATTATTCCATAATAAAAAAACTAACCCAAAGTGTTCTATTTTGTATAGAATCTCTAAGTTAGTTTTACACATATTTAATATAATTATCCCAGTATCTCATAAATTAGATATATTAAGAAAAAAATACTTAATAAGAATACAATTCCTATTGCTTGGGCAATTTTTTCATGTTTTTTTAATTTATCTGGGTCTTTTCTTATTTCTATTGCTTCTTCCTCTGTCATTCCAGCTAAAAGATTTATGCTCTTTTTAACTATCAATAGATAAGAAGTATGAAGAAATATAAAAATCATTATTATTATACCCGCAATATACCATAGTTTATTATTAAATACTGATTCTAGTATAAATGTCACTGTCATTAATAAAGTTTCTATTACCGCTAATATTAGAAAATTTTTTCTACTCATATCTTTATCCCTACCTTTTCATATTTTATTCACTTTTATTTAAACTACTACCCTTTTATACTCTCTTCTTTACTATATTATATCATATCTACT
>CAUSKO010000105.1:0-3282 GCA_963532255.1 uncultured Gemella sp.
AAACGCTCTGAATGGAAGAATGTATTTAGTAAATAATATAAAAATAACACCTAGTTCATATATACTAGGTGTTATTTTTAACTTTATAAACTTCTCCGTACTATCAGAGTTTTTACTTTCATATTTACATATTTTATTTCTTTTTTTGAAAATAGAAATTTTATAATTTCTTTATGTAAGGTAATCTCTTAACTCCCTTACAATACGACCTCTTCAATAGTTATATTTCCTTCATAAAACTTACTATATCTTATAGTAAATCTCCATATCCTCTTCTTATTAAAATTGTTGCTAAAATATCTGATAGCTTATCGCTCTTATTAACTTTAGTTTCAGCTAGCTCAGATCTTTTAACACGTTTTTTATATCTTTTCTTTCTTCTTTCTTCAGCTTGTTTTGCTTTTTCATCTTGAGCATTTGTTTGCTCTACTTTTTTATCTTCTACAGGTTTAGTTGTTTCTTCTTGAGGTTTTTGTTGTTCTTGATTATTTCCTTTTGTTGGTTTTGTTGTTTCTTCAGCTACAGTAGGAGTTGTTTCTTTATTATCTTCAACAGCAACAGTCTCTACCTCTTTTAAAGCTACTCTACTATCTATTAAATTAATTCCAAGTTTAGCTAATTTATTTGTCACTTCATTTACTGTATTTTGGAAAGCTAATTTATTTTCTAATACACTATTAGCTTCATCTAAAACTTTTAAAATAGTTTCTTTATTTTGAGTATAAGTTTTAGTCGTCTCTTGATTTTTCCCATTTAAGTCTACAGTTGCATTAACTAATTTTGTTACTGCATTAACTACAGATGTTAATTGTAATTTATTCGCTTCATTCACTAATATAGGAACAACTATATTATTTGTAGTATTATCATCTAGATATAGTACTTTAACAATAGCTTGTTTAGATCCTAATCCTGACAATAAATCATCTTTAGATAAAATTGATAATTTAACATTCACCGGAAGTTTTGAAGTATCAACGCGTTTTAAAATTTCATTATCAGTGACTGTATTTCCATACATTACTGACAATGGTTTATTATCAACTAATGTAGGTAAAAATGTAGCACTTAACGTACCTTTTTCGGCAGATACTAATTTTAGTTTTTTCTCCAATGGATCTATATAACCGACTCCACTCATTCCTTGACGTTTTCCAAAGTTAAAGTCTTTATGGTTATTCATTCTACTTTCAAAATATGAACTATTTGCATGAGCTCCAAAACTATTACCAATACTAATTTTATACTTAGGTTGTAAGAATTTAGGAATAACATTATCATTATCTGTGTAATAGTTTGTTATTTCTTTATTTAAAGTCATCTTATCAGTTAAATCACTAGCTTTAGCCATTGATCCTCCACCGAAGAAATTAAATAATCCTGTATATATTCTTGGTGCGTTAAATGTATAAGTCCCTCTATAAGCAGCAAAGTTGTTTTGTTTTGCTTCAGCTGTTGCACGTAAAGTTAAATATCCCCCTAATGAGTGTCCAGTAATATATAGATTAGTAATACTCTTATCGTTTCTCAAAGCATTAATTAAATCTTTTGTTGCGATACTCTGATTTGATTCATTTCCTAAAACTAATGCAGCATCCGCTTTTAAATCCCCTGCTTGAGTTACATTAGTACCCGCAATAGCTAAAACCTGAATTTTTTCTCCATTTAAAAATGGAAGGTTATTTTTTGTTTCAAATAAAGCTGCATCTAAACCATTATCTTGGTGATATGTTTTTTTAAGAGTCCAAAATGGAGCAAGCTCATTATTCATCATTTTATGAAGATTAGATTTTAATACACCTTCAGGAATATCTTTTGTTAGAATATTTTCAATGTTATTATCTTTTTCATAAACTAAACTCATAAACATTGCCATATCTCGGGCAGAAACATTCCAAAGAAGTTTATCTTTATCTTCATTATCTGCAATACCATCTCCATCAGTATCAGCAAGTTTTGGATGAACATTATATCCTAAATATGTTCTACCATCTTTTTTATAAATATATAATTCATCCTTATTTAAAATACCATCCCCATCATCATCTCCATCAGGATTTAAAACTGCATTTTTATATAATAGATTATCGTATTTTCCGCCTTCTAAACCAATGTATCCTTTAGAAATAGCTTCTGCATACTCAGGTGTTAATTTCGAAATAATTTGAACACCTTTTTCGACATTTTCAGCTTCTACCTCTACTTTATTTGTAGTTTGTTTAGCATTATCTTGTTCATTTTTCTTAATTATATTAGTTAATAATTCTTTTATATTACTACTATCAGTAGTACGTTTATCTAAGACATTAAGTTCAGTAGTTGTAGATTTATTATTTTTGTTAGTTTCTACTTCTGTTTTATTTAAATTATCTTTTTTAGCTACTTCAACTTTTTTATCAGTATTAGTTGATGGTGTAGCTTCTACCCTATTCTCTTCTACTTTACTTACTTGTGCCGATACATTACTTTCTTTAGAAGTTTGTTGTTTATTAGTTTCAACTGCTACTTTATTTGTAGGAACATTATCAGCTGTTGGTTGAGTTTTAGCTACTGTAGTAGTTGTTGCTACTATTTCTGCTTTATTCTCTTCTACTTTATCACTAGCTTGTGCATTTGATCCTAAGAATAATATTGATCCTATTGCTACAGATGCTATACCTACCGTGAATTTTTTAATCGAATACTTCATTAATCTATCTTTTTTAAACATATATTTCTCCTTAACATATATCTTCTTTAATTAATCATTTTTTGTATACTGTTATTTTAAAATATTATATTTATATATTATTACAAATAACTTTTACTATTATACCTAAATCTAAAACTTTTTACAAACTAATTATGGAAATATATTTTCATTATAATTAAGAAAAAAATATATCTTTTTATAATTTTCTTTTATACAATACATATAAACTACATCTTTTATCTCTGATTAACTATTCATTAAACTTAAATCAATTCTACTTAATATATCAGTATATTAAATATCTAAAATATTTATTTACTAATAGATTTATAAAAACTCCTTATTTTTTTAAAAAAAATTAAAAAAGCAGATTGAAAATATCAATCTGCTTTTCATTATTTAGTCGCTAAGCTACGAATTGCATTTCTGTCTAATTCGATTTCTACTTTAGGTGCTATTCTTACTTTTACTGTTAAAGTTCCTACTTCTACGATATCACCATAGATTCCTGCAAAAGTTACAATTCTATCTCCTTCTTTTAAAGAGTCTTGAAGAAGTTTTAATTCTTTATTTCTTTTAGATTGTGGTCT
>CAUSKO010000106.1:0-3194 GCA_963532255.1 uncultured Gemella sp.
AAAACTTTCATAGGTTTTTTACAATATCCTGCATCTATACCTTTTACTTTTAAGATTTCTTTTAATGTTTGATATAAACCAAGTTCTAATACTTTTTCAATTACATCATTTGCTTTATGTTGTAATTCATAAGCTTCTTCTACCTTACCTTCTTTAGCAAGTTCAAAGATTTTTTTGCTTGTTTTACCATTAACGTTATATGTAGAACCGATAGCTCCATCTACTCCAGATATAGCAGCTTGAACTAACATTTCATCAAATCCAGACCAAATTAATTTATCTGGGAATCTTCTTCTGAATCTTTCTAATTGATAGAAGTCTGCTGCAGTGTATTTAACACCGATAACTTTTTCATTATCTAGTAATTCAGAGAATTGTTCTAAGCTAATTTTTACCCCAGTTAATGTTGGAATGTAGTAAAGAATCATGCTGTTATCTGTTGCGTTAATAATTGTTTCGTAGTAATCTTTGATTTCTTTAAATGATAAAGGATAGTAAAATGGTGTAACTGCAGATAATGAATCATATCCTAACTCAGTTGCGTATTTTGCTAATTCTACCGCTTCATTTAAATCTAAAGCCCCTATTTGTGCGATAAGTTTTACTCTGTCTCCCACTACTTCTTTAACAAATTTGAAAATTTGTTTTTTTTGTGTTGTGTTTAACAGAAAGTTCTCTCCGCTACTTCCATTAACGTATAAACCATCAACACCGCATACATTAATATTGTGTTCAATTACTTGGCGTAATCCATCTTCTTTTACTTCACCTTTTTCATCAAAAGGAATAAGTAACGCTGAATAAATACCTTTTAAATCTTTCATTTTTCTGTCCTCCGTTATTTAAAATAATTTAACACATTAAATTTTAATACACTTTCATTTTAAAACGTTTTCTTTATTTTGTCAATAGAAAACGCTTAAATTCCACAAAATATTTTACCCCCTGTAAACGTTGATATATGGGTGTTTCGTTATGGTTGTTTAAAGAAAACAACAAAATAAATTAAATTATACTTGTATAGATAACTAAAATTTATTTAACACATTATGTATTTTAAAAACAAAAAAAGAAACTCAAAAACTATAGTTAATCCTAGTTTTTGAATTCCTTTTATTTTTAGTTATTGTGTAATTATTTATCGTAGCTTCCGATTAAGAACATTGAACCTTCTAACTCAAAATTATCGCAAGCTGTTGTTAAGATAAAACTATCTCCTTTTTTTACATCAAAGCTATCTCCAGCTACTCTTACCACTCCACTACCTTCTAGTACAGTAAATAAGTTTCCTGTTTTGTTTTTCTCTAGTGTTACCTTTCCTGAAACATCTACTTTATAAACAGCAAAATATCTTTCATCAGCTAAATGCGTAATAGTAGCCTCTTCTTTGTTTTCTACTTCTCTAGCCGTAGCCATTTTTTCAAATGGAACTTTTGTTACATCTTTAGTTTTTTCAATATGAAGTTCACGCTTATTACCATCTTTATCTATACGATTATAGTCGTAAACCCTATATGTTGTATCAGAATTTTGTTGCACTTCATATATTAATATACCTTCTCCAATAGCGTGTAATGTTCCCGCTGGAATATAGAAGAAATCACCTTTTTTTACACCTTCCTCTATAAATAGCTTATCCCACTCTTCATTATCGATCGCTGCATCAAACTCTTCTTTTGTTTTAGCAGTATGTCCATATATTAGTTTTGAATCTTTTTTAGCCTCTAGTACGTACCAACATTCTGTCTTACCTAGCTCACCATTTTCATTAACACGTGCGTAATCATCTTCTGGGTGAACTTGTACTGATAAATTATCGCTAGCATCTAAAATTTTAATTAATAAAGGATATTTATCATATTTTCTCTCTGTAAATAATTGTGGATTTTTAGCGTAAGCTTCTTTTAATGTTAAGCCTGCTAGTTCTCCGTTAACTATTTTTGAACTACCATTATCATGAGCCGCAACAACCCACGCTTCTCCTATATTTCCTTCAGGTATATCAAAATTGAAGCTTTCTAAGTTTCTTCCTCCCCAAATTCTTTCACAAAATACCGGTTCTAAAAATACTATTTTATCCATTTCATTCTCCTATGCAATACTATTATTTATCAATTAAAAATTTTTTATAGTTGTTATTACTTACCACACCATTATATCATATCGTATATAACTTTTTATAATAAAATTAGAAGGTTTATTCAAGTATATTTTCAAAAAAATTTTTCAGAAACTATTTTCAAAAATACTCTTTTATGATAACATAACCTTGACAGCATCTTCATAAGTTGATGATTTTATCCAACTTATGAATTTAATAAATAATAAGGCAGGTATATATATATGTTTTTAGGAATAGATATCGGTGGTACTAGTATAAAGTTTGCAGTTATTGATGATAACTATAAAATTATTCACTATGAAACTTGTAAAACACCAGACAACGTAACAACAAAAATCACAGATGAAATGTTCAGAATCGCTAGTAAAATTCACGAAAGTTATAACTTTACTGCGGCTGGAATTTCTGCGGCTGGAGTAATTGATAACGTAAATATGGAAGTTATCCGTGCTGCTCCAACTATTAAAAATTATGTAGGGACAAACTTTAAAAAAGATTTCGGTGACCGTTTAGGTGTCGACGTTTACGTTGATAACGACGTTAACTGTGCACTACTTGGGGAGCAATGGTTAGGTGGAGCTAAAGATCTTGATGAGGTATTTTGTATGGCTCTTGGAACTGGTATTGGAGGAGCTTATTACTTAACTAGCTTGCCTTTCGGTTCAAACTTTGGTGTAGGAGAAATCGGTCAATCTGTTTATGACGCAGATACTGACACTACATATGAACAACGTGCATCTACTATAGCACTAGACCGTAAAATTAAAGCTGAAATGTACGAAGGTTTAAGTGTTATTGAATTCTTTGACCTTTGCAAACGAGATGACTCTAATGCACTTAAAATACTTGATGAATGGTTATACGAAGTTGCTCGCGGTATAGTTAATCTATTATGTATTTTAGATCCAAAATACATTATTATCGGTGGAGCTGTATCTGCACAAGGTGATTATTTATTAAATAAATTAGAAGCAAAAGTTCGTGAACTTCACCCAATTAAAATTAACAAAACTAAGTTTCTAGCGGCTGCATTAGGTAATGACGCTGCACTTTACGGAGCAATTAGTCCATT
>CAUSKO010000107.1:0-3111 GCA_963532255.1 uncultured Gemella sp.
AAATATTAAAAAGCCCTGCCATCAAAATGATAGCAGGGCTTAACTTCAATATCCAGATGATATATTTATCTAAAAAAGGTAGAGTTTTTATTGATTTGTAGTGCGATATAATGAGTTTCAAAAAATCAAAAATCGCTTAAAATCAATATTTTAACATCTATTGACGTGTACTGAAACCTTTACTTAACCTCTGTTAAATATTAAATTCTTCTAATGTAAATTCCTGACCATTAAAGTTTACAACATTTAATGATGTATTATTTATCATTTCATTATGTGGATATAATCCTAAAGTTCGTAAAAATATACGAATCAGCGCCCCATGACAAACTACAAAAATTGTTTTTCCTTTGTATTCATCATATTGATTAATAAAAAACTCAGACGCTCTTTTATATACCCTCTCCTCAAGTTCAACAGTTTCTAATCCTTCTCCTGATTCTAATGCCGAAAAATATTCTTCAAAAGTACTTCCTTCAAAATCTCCAAAGTATTTTTCTATTAATCTATCATCAGTAATAATTTCTAATTCTTTATTGCCGCTATTTTTAGAGTTATCTAGCATTAATCTAGCAGTTTGCCTAGCTCTTATTAAAGGACTGCTAAATGCAGCATCAACATTATATTGTGTTATCTTTGCCCCTGCATTTATCGCTTGATTCTCTCCTGTTTCATTTAACGGGATATCAGTATGTCCTTGAATTTTTTTATTCTTATTAAAATCCGTTTCACCATGTCTTACTAATAATATTTTCATTATATTATCCTATTCAAAAATAAAATCTTCATCCTCAATAGATTCAACATTCATACTAACTACATATCCATCTCCTTTAACACTAAAGAAGTCATGGTTTTTAGTAGATGTATTCATAGCATTTTCAATAATTGGGTTAATTTCTTTATCTTCGAAATATCCTGGGTAACCTAAGTTAGCTAAAGCACGGTTAGCATTATATTCTACATAATCTTTAACTTCTTCGTATAACCCTATTTCTCCATAAATATCTTGTGTATATTTAAGCTCATTTTCATATAAATCTAATAATAGTTTATACATTTCTTTTTTAGCTTTTTCTTGCTCTGTTTTTGTTAATGTTTTGAAGATTTCTTGTGCATCAAATCCCGTAAAGCTTCCGTGAATAGTTTCATCTAATAAAATTTTACGAATAATCTCACCTGAAGTTGTTACTTTTCCTTGTCCAGCTAAATATAATGGATAGAAGAATCCACTATAGAAAATATAACTTTCTAAGAATACTGATGCTACTCTTGCCATGTATAAATCGTAAGTTCTAACTTCTGGCTTAAATAATCTCATGTAGTAACTTTCAATAAGTTGCGCTTTATATTGTAATTCCTTATTATTTGGAACCCACTCATCTAGTAAATAGTCTGTTTCTTTACTTGGAATTAATGATGTGAAAATTGTTGAATAACTTTTAGCATGCATTTGTTCCATCATACCCATAAAGCTATATACAGCCTGTTTTCTCATATCTTCAGTGTGTAGAGATACTAAAGGCATACCTTTGTCACCTTGTTGAGTATCAAGACCTGTTAATCCAGCTAATACCTTTTTATAAGCATCTCGCTCTTTATCATTTAAATCTTCATTCCAACTTTTAATGTCTTTAGAAACTTTAAACTCTGTATCAACCCAAAACTGAGCAATGTTTTGACGCCAATACATAAATGTTAAGTCATCTTGTTTATTCCAGTTTACTGCTTTCATTTTTTATAAAATTTCCTCTCTTTTCTATATCGCACATGAAGTACACTCTTCTACTGAAAGAAGTTTGTTTCGAGTATAATATAGTGATTTTAATCCTTTGTGATGTGCATAAATATAATATCTTGCAAGTTCTCTAGTAGTAACGTCTGAATTTACATATAAAATTACAGAGATACCTTGGTCTACGTGCTCTTGAATTACTGACATTAAATCAATAAGTTTCATTTGATCCATAGTAAATGCAGATTTGTAGTACCATTGAGTTTTTGGACTTAAGTATGGCATTGGATAGAATGTTTCAGCATTTCCATAAGTTCTACGTTCGATTTTATCAACTATTGGTAGTACACTTGATGTTGAGTTTTGAACATAAGAAATACTTTGAGTTGGAGCTATAGCCATTCTATAAGCATGGTATAATCCATTTTCTTTAATTCTATTTTTTAAACTGTGCCAATCTTCTTTTGTAGGAACATAAATTCCTTCAAATAATTCTTTTACTTTTTCTGATTTTGGTAAGTAGTCTTTTTCTATATATTTAGCAAAGTAACTTCCGTTATAGTAATCAGATTTTTCAAAGTCTTTAAAGCTTTGTCCTCTTTGTTTTGCTATTTGCATTGAACGTTCTAAAGTATAATAGTTCATCATCATAAAGAAGACATTAGCAAAATCTTTTGCTTCTTCACTATCATACGCTATAAAGTTTTTAGCTAAATATCCATTTAAGTTCATAGCTCCAAGTCCTACTGAGTGGAACTCTTCATTAGCTTTAACTACACCTGGTGCATTTTTAATTTTAGTTGAATCACTTACGAATGTTAAAGCATCCATACCTGAGTAAATAGATTCTTTAACTTTTTTACTTTCCATTACATTTACAATGTTTAATGATGCTAAGTTACAAGAAATATCACGTTTAATAATATCTCCTTCACCATAATCTTTAATTACTGAAGTTTCTTGTAATTGGAAAATCTCTGTACATAGGTTACTCATCTTAACTTGACCAATTTCACGAAGTGCATGATTTTTATTAGCATTATCTTTAAACATTAAGTATGGGTATCCTGATTGTAATTGTGTTTGAGCTATTAAGTTTAGCATATCACGAGCGCTATATTTACGTTTCATAATATTCTCGTTAGCTACAAATTCGTCATAGTATTTTGCTAAATCTATATCATCTAATACTAAACCATATTCTTCATAAATTGAGTGCGGTCCAAACATATAGAAGTCTTTATTCTCACGAGCTAAATCAAAGAATAATGATGGTACTATAATACCAGTAGAAATAGTTGGTAAACGTAATTCCTCATCAGCATTAACTTTTTTAGTATCTAAAAATTCTAATACATCATAGTGGAAGATGTTTA
>CAUSKO010000108.1:0-3111 GCA_963532255.1 uncultured Gemella sp.
TTCTTCTTTCTTTTTGTTTAAGTTTATCCATTTTATATTTATATTTTTTCTTATATCCTGGCTTAACTTTTTTAGATACTCTAACTTTAGATTTTAATTTTTCAGTTAAGTTATGATCTGCTACAACTTTCTTTCTACTTTGACGTTTATTTCTATCTTTTGCTTCAACAAATTCTCCATTTCGGATATCTTGATGGTTAAACTCTATACCTCGATTTTCTAGTGCTTGAAGCTTTTCTTCATCTTTATTATTATAAATTGTAATACAATCACCACTTAATCCAGCACGCCCAGTTCTTCCTGCACGGTGAACAAAGAAATCTAAATCATTAGGGATATTAAAGTTAATAACGTGACTTACACCCTCAATATCAATTCCACGACTCATTAAATCACTTGCGACAACATAAGTAAAATCTAAATTATTGATTCTACGTTGCATTTGTTTTCTTTCACGCGGTGTTAAATCACCATGTAGAACACCTACATTAAGACCTTGAGAAATCAAATAACGACTAACTTCTTCTACTTCTGTTTTTTTATTAGCAAAAATAAGTGCCAAATATGGATTAATAACTGTTGTTATCTCATATAATTTTTCCAATCTAGTAGAACTTTTTTCTGGAATTAAAATATATTCAATTTTCCCAAATTTTGCATTATCAACTTCTATATATTGAGCATTTTTCAAATATTTTTTTAAGAAATGACTCATCTGGGTTGGAATTGTTGCTGAGAATACTAGGAATTGACAATTTTCTGCAGCTCTTTTCGAAATCTTATCTACATCTTCCATAAATCCAAGATCGATCATCATATCACATTCATCAATTACTAGAGTTTCTACTTCTTTTATAGCTAATGCACTAGCTCTATCTAACTCTAATACACGAGTAGGAGTTCCTATAATAATATGAGGAGCATTAGATACTCTTTCTATATCTCGATTTAAATCTTGTCCCCCTATACAAAGTGTTATTTTTATATCTTCTTTGCTAAATTCTGCGATTTGTAAAGCCATATCATAAAGTTGACGTGATAGTTCACGTGTTGGCGCTAAAATAATACTTTGTGTTTTCTTTTTACTTAAATCTAATTTACTAAATATTGGTAGTAAGAATGAATGACTTTTCCCACTTCCTGTTTGTGATTTAGCTACAATGTTTTTACCTTTTATAACAGGAGAGAACACTCTCTCTTGAATCTTTGTAGGATTTGAAAATCCTAAATCTATTATTGCATTATTTACAAATTCATTAAATTTATATTGTTCAAATGACTTTGGTAACATTAATAATCTCCTTTAAATTACTTTTACACTTCTTTAATAATCCTTAATTAAAGATTTTTTAAAACTACAATCCTATACGCAAATACAATATCCTGTTTCACGTCATAATAAACCATTTTCTATTATACTATAAATACTGTTATTTATCTATTAAAATTATTCTTACCCATTAGCCAAAAGCACCTTTATTATCATAAATTTTAAAAAGCTTTGTTTCTATTTTTACTTAGAATCAAAGCTTTTTATTTTTCATATATTTAATTATTATATTTTAAAAATTATATAGTTAATAAAATTACAATCTAACGAGCTCTTCTTGGTTGATTTTTTTTCAGTAGTAGAAGTTTTCCATTGTTTCTATTATCACTACGCATATCTAAACTTCTACCTGTTGCGGTAACTGCAGCAACGTTAGTATTTTTGTTAAAAAGACTTCCTACAGCTTTAACTCCTCCTGTAATTAAGTTTCCTACAGCTCTAAATGGAGCACTTATTATACTCCCAACTTTAGCTATTTCTTGTAAAGGTGTTTTATTCATACGTTTAAATCCTTCAGCAAAATAATAGGCTTTTTCTCTTTCTGCTGGTGTCATTAGAGGGGCGTACTTATCAACCCCTGCTATAAATTCATTATTGGCTTTTCTACTAAAATAGCCATACTTCTCATATGCTTTATCATGTGCCCTGCATAATCTATCTAAATAATCTTTAGGTTTAGGTCCATTTTTTGTATCACCATGCCCTGGTCCACAATAGCAACCATGTAATTGATTAATTTTTTTACCATCCCTTTTCGCAACTATATCCTTTATTAATTGTCTGGTAGATAATTTACTAATTTCTTCTTTAGTTTTATATTTTTTAGTATCAACAACAGTCTTATTAGCTTTCTGTTTTGGATCTACCGTTTTTGCTTTATTTACTAAATTAACTTTTTTCGCATTTTTATCTTCATTTTTTTTAGTAGATATAGTTTTAGAATTTGATGTTTTTGTTATAAAAGCTTTGTCATGTTCTGCAACTATAGTATCTAAATGTGAAATTGCTATATTTTTAGAGTTAGTTGGTTTTGTTGATTTTTTTGTAAAAGCTTTGTTATGCCCTGCAACTAAAGTATCTAAATGAGAATTTGCTATATTTTTAGAGTTAGTTGGCTTTGTTGATTTTTTTGTAAAAGCTTTGTTATGCCCTGTAACTATAGCATCTAAATGAGAATTTGCTATATTTTTAGAGTTAGTTGGCTTTGTTGATTTTTTTGTGAAAGCTTTGTTATGTCCTGCAACTAAAGCATCTAAATGTGAAATTGCTATATTTTTAGAGTTAGTTGGATTGTTATATTTTTTATTATAAGCTTTATTATGATTAGCAACTAGAGAAGTGGCACTATTTCTAGAATTAGCTACGTTTTTTGTGTTAACATTTTTCCCCTTTGTAGCTGCATTATTAGTTTTTGAATTTGAATTTCTTCCTATTACTGCAGTATGTCCTTTGGGATTTGAATTTTTTCCTGCAGTTGCACTATGTCCTTTTGAACCTGAATTTCTTACAGCACTTACGTTACTTCCTTTTGAACTTGAACTTCTTCCTGCAGTTGAGCTATGTCCTTTTGAACTTGAGCTTCTTCCAGTACTTACATTACTTCCTTTTGAACTTGAGCTTCTTCCAGTACTTACATTGCTTCCTTTTGAACCTGAACTTCTTCCAGTACTTACGTTACTTCCTCTTGAGCTTGAACTTCTTCCAGTACTTACACTACTACCTCTTGAGCTTGAACTTCTTCCAGCATTCGAATTATGTCCACCTGAATGAGAACTTCTTCC
>CAUSKO010000109.1:0-3090 GCA_963532255.1 uncultured Gemella sp.
TGTTTCTCTTATAATATCATTGAAAACATTAGCTTCTAATTTAAGACTATTTTCTCTAGATATTACAGGAAATTCAGGATATTCCATTGCATCATAACCTTTAATATTAAACTCACTCTTACCTGAATGAATTTTAATAAATGAATCTGTACTTTCAAATTCAATAAGATTAGTAGGTGCTTTTCTAATTATTTCTATAAAGTTACGAGAAGGTAGTACTACTTGACCTTCTTCTTCTATAGTTATAATTTCTTTATCTTCTTTATAAGCATCTATTATAAATTCAACAGATACTAAAGAGTCACTTGCTTTTAATACTAAGTTGTTAGAAGAAAGTTCTAATTTAATTCCTTTTAAAATTTCAAAAAGAGAATTAGGAGCAATAACTCTAGCAACATGATTAAGTCCTTCTAAAAAATCAGTTTTTTCTATAGTAAATTTCATTTTGTCTCCTTATATATAATATATATTAAATAAAATAATAATAATAAGGGCTGTTAACACTGTGGAAAACTCCACCCAAATTAAAAGTAAATTGAAAACTTCACTGTTAATAACTTGTTAATAACTACAATAAAAAGTCAATACTTATTAACAGCTATTAAATTTGACCTAACTTATCTTTAATCACAGAAATATTTTCAAAAATATCAGGGAATTCATCTTCATTTAATTTAGCTATCTTATTAAATGAATAAAGAATAGAAGTATGGTCTTTGTTAAAATGCTGACCTATCGCAGGAAACGATAGATTAGTAAGTTCACGACATAAGTAAATTGCAATATTTCTAGCTTGAACAACTTCTTTTTTTCTAGTAGAAGAAAGAATATCATCTTTTCTAATAGCGTAAAAATCAGAACAAGCATTAATAATGTGGTCAGGAGAAATATTTTTACGTGGAGCTTTTCTCACATCTTTTAATATTTCTTCTGCAATCTGAAGAGAAGGTTTTTTATTAATAGTAGATGACATTGATTTAATACTCTTTAAAACACCTTCTAATTCTCTTATATTAGACGAAACATTGTTAGAAATATATATAAGAGTTTCTTCATCTAACTCAATATCAAATTGATTACATTTATATTTTAATATAGCCATACGAGTTTCAAAGTCAGGAGGTGTAATATCTGTAGTAACACCTTGTTCGAAACGAGTAACAAGACGATCTTCTAGATCATTAAGTTGAGAAGGTGACTTATCACTTATAAGAACTATTTGTTTTTGATTCATTTGTAGCTCATTAAATGTATGGAAAAATGCATTTTGTGTCTCTGTTTTTCCAGATAAAAATTGAATATCATCTATTAGTAAGGCATCTATATCACGATATTTACGTCTGAAATCTTCATCAGCATTATCATTTTTATTTTTCATAGGTTTAATAGAAGCTAAAAACTCATTTAAGAATTTTTCCGAAGAAATACATTCTATTTTAAAATCAGGAAAATTCTTTTCCATTTCGTTACCTATAGCATGAAGAAGGTGTGTTTTACCTAATCCAGCACCACCATATATAAATAATGGATTGTAGATGCCACCAGGTGAGTCTGCAACGTTATATGCTACATTATGAGCATATATATTACCAGCACCAACGACAAAATTATCAAACGTATAGTTTTTATTTAGCGTTGGATTCTTTTTGCTGTTAAAAGAGTTGCTAGATGCAACAGGTTTTTTATATTCATCTAAAGGTAAACTTTGTTTTTGATAAAAGTGTTGAGCTCCAGAAGGTTTATTTCCTTGAAGAAAATTTTGTCTAATAATATCTTCTGCAGCAGGTACTGATTTATTTATTTTTTCATCTCTAATAGGTATTTCAAAATCATTATCAAGAGAATCATATTCAATATTAAAGTCGAAACCAGTAGTCTTCTTTAATATTTCTTTTAAACGAGCATCATAAGCTCCATGAATAAATTGAGATACTAGTGCTTCTTTACTAGTAATAACTATAATTTTATTAGTAAAATCAACTTTATCAATAGAGGCACCTAAAAACCAAGTTTCAAAAACTTGATCAGGAAGTTCTGCTTTTAATTCTTTAAGAATAATCTCCCATAAGAAATTAGAATTACTCAAAAAAATCCCTCCTTAAAAAAATGTACACTAAATTATATCATAAAAAAAGAGATAAACCAACTAAAAAATTAAAGTTATTCACAGTCTGTGGAAAAACTTTTAATAACTATGAAAAAAGAAAAGAAATTATCTGTGAAAAATGATAAAAAAGTATAAAAAAAGAAAAAAAATAGAAGAAATTCAACAAGTTTTTAACAGTTGTGAATATTATAAGAAAAGTAATTATATATTTTTTCACACATAATTCACAGTTGTGGAAAACTTTATTAAGTGAAATTGTGAAAAAAGATAAAATTCTGTGGAAAAACAGTTAGTTTTGAAAATATATTTTCCACATATTCATAACTTTTTAACAAGCTTTATAAGAAAAATTAACTAAAACTGTGAATAACTTTTAAATATATATTTTTTTATTTGTTAAAAATTTTTTAATAAAGAACGCCTATTTTTATATGTTTTTTAAAAATTTTTAATGGTTTATTCTTGATTAATTAGATTAGATGTGGTAAACTAAATCAGTTATTACATCTATCTATTAAGAATTAAAGAAAACTCGAGGAGGATAAAATGAAACGTACGTATCAACCAAATAAAAGAAAACATTCAAAAGTACACGGATTTAGAGCTAGAATGAGCACTAAAAACGGAAGAAATGTATTAGCAAGACGTAGAGCTAAAGGAAGAAAAGTTCTTTCTGCATAATATATAAGTACTTAAAGCATCGCTTTGGCGATGCTTTTTTGCGTTGTACGTTAGTATTTCGAGTGTAGAAGACACGAAGAAATACTTACGTACAACGTATGCAAAAAGAACTTGAATTTCGAAGACAAAAGGATGAAGAAATTCCTAGTTCTGACTGCTGCGTTGACTGATTAACGAAACTGCAGCGTTGTTAATAGTAATAAGGAAAATAATTACGTATAACGTATGCAAAAGGAACTTGAATTTTGAAGACAAAAGGATGAAGAAATTCTTAGTTCCTACAGTGAATATCAGCCAAGGAT
>CAUSKO010000110.1:0-3033 GCA_963532255.1 uncultured Gemella sp.
ATATTTACTCCCTTATTTCTACCTTACAATATTTTTTGTAAGGTAGGTTTTTTTTGAAAATCTATAAAATTTATGGAATAATTAATTTTTTCACCTCATTCAAACTTTTTTAATGCACAATTCAATTATATTTACATAACTTCACTTTTACTCATTTTCTTCACCTTTTGCAACTTCCCACTTGACATTTCATGTTTCCTAAGGTAAACTTTTATGTAGGAAGGAAATGAAAGGGTGTGCGTTATGATTGATATTAAAAATTTAACAGTTACTTATAAAGATACACCTGCTCTAGAAAATATTAACGTTAAACTATCTAAATCTAAAATTATTGGAATTGTTGGACCTAATGGAGCAGGAAAATCTACTCTAATAAAAGCTGTTTTAAACATAATCCCCTCTAAAGGTATTATAACAATTGATGATAAAGTTTCTAAAGAACAATTAAGTAATGTTGCTTATGTTGAACAAAAAATAAAAATAGATTATACCTTCCCTATTAAAGTTAGAGAATGTGTTTCTTTAGGTATATACCCAAAAATTGGTTTATTTAAAAAACTTAAAAAAGAGGATTGGAAAAAAGTTGATGATGCTCTTAAATTAGTTGGATTAGAAGAATATTCTAATCGACAAATTAGTGAACTTTCTGGTGGACAATTCCAACGTGTATTAATTGCACGCTGCTTAGTACAAGAAGCAAAATACATTTTTTTAGATGAACCATTTATTGGAATTGATTCTGTCAGCGAAGAGATTATAATGGACACAATTAGAAAATTAAGAGATAACGGACATACTATTCTAATTGTTCATCATGATTTAAGAAAAGTTCATGCTTACTTTGATGAAGTATTATTACTTAATAAAAAACTTGTTTCTTACGGAAGTACAAAAGAAACATTTACCAGAGAAAATCTAACTAATACCTATGGTACAGATTTATTCTTTATGGGAGGTGGTTCTAGTGATTAAAGAATTTATTAACGGACTTTATAATTTTCATTTTTTACAAAATGCACTAATAACAGCGATTGTAATTGGAATTGTTGCTGGAGCTGTTGGTTGCTTTATAGTTCTTCGAGGAATGAGTTTAATGGGTGATGCTATCTCACATGCGGTACTTCCTGGAGTCGCAATTTCATATATTCTTGGAATTGATTTCTTTATAGGTGCAATTGCATTTGGCTTGCTAGCTTCAGTTATCATTACATTTATTAAAGGTAATTCTATTATAAAAAGTGATACAGCTATAGGTATAACATTTAGTTCATTCTTAGCTCTTGGGGTTATTCTTATTGGTGTTGCAAAAAGCTCTACAGACCTATTCCATATTCTTTTCGGTAATATTCTTGCAGTTCAAGATATAGATATGTATATTACTATAGGTGTTGGAATATTCGTCCTTTTAGTTATTAAATTATTCTTTAAAGAGCTACTTCTGACATCATTTGACGAACTTCTTGCAAAAGCTATGGGAATGAAAGTTAACTTTTATCACTATTTACTTATGATATTATTAACTCTTGTTTCTGTTACAGCTATGCAAAGTGTTGGAACTATACTTATTGTTGCAATGCTTATTACACCTGCCGCTACTGCATATCTTTATGCAAATAGTTTAAAAACTATGATATTCTTATCTTCTACTATCGGTGCAGTATGCTCTGTATTAGGTTTATTTATAGGATATTCATTCAATATAGCAGCAGGATCTAGTATTGTCTTAACATCAGCAGTTGTATTTGCAATAAGCTTTTTCATTGCACCAAAACAACGCTTTATTAAGCATAAACAAAAATAATTTATGTTTCATAACATAAAATACTAAATAAATATAAATTAATTAATAAATAATCTCTTTAAGAACATGCTCATATTAACTCCCGGAAAATTTATTCTTAAAGATTTTGTTTACAATATTAATTGATAATAATTACCATTATCTCGATATATTTATTTAGTATTTTATATGAAAAAATTTTTATTAAACAAAATAAAGGAGACCTTCAATATGAAAAAATTAGGTTTTATATCTTTAATATTTATGTTAGCCGTTGGATTATTCGCTTGTTCTAACGCTAAACAAGATTCTAATTCAAGTGGAAACACTAAACTTAAAGTTGTTGCTACAAACTCTATTATTGCTGATATCACAAAAAATATAGCTGGCGATAAAATAGATTTACATAGTATCGTGCCTGTTGGACAAGATCCACATGAATATGAACCTCTACCTGATGATGTTAAGAAAACATCACAAGCTGATCTTATTTTCTATAATGGTATTAACTTGGAAACTGGTGGCAACGCATGGTTTACTAAACTAGTTCAAAATGCTAATAAACAAGAAAATAAAGACTATTATGCAGTTAGCGAAGGTGTTGATGTGATTTATCTTGAAGGAGAGAATGAAAAAGGTAAAGAAGATCCTCATGCTTGGTTAAATCTTGAAAATGGTATGATTTATGCTAAAAATATAGCTAAACAATTGAGTGAAAAAGATCCTAAAAATAAGGAATTTTATGAAGCAAATCTTAAAACTTATCTAGAAAAATTAACTCAATTAGATAAAGAAGCAAAAGAAAAATTCAACAATATACCTACAGAGAAGAAAATGATTGTAACAAGTGAAGGTTGCTTCAAGTACTTCTCTAAAGCTTACAACGTACCATCAGCTTACATTTGGGAAATCAATACTGAAGAAGAAGGAACACCTGATCAAATAAAAACATTAGTTGAAAAACTACGTAAAACAAAAGTACCTTCTCTGTTTGTAGAAAGTAGTGTTGATGAACGTCCAATGCAAACTGTATCTAAAGATACTAATATTCCAATTTTCACTAAAATCTTTACTGATTCAATTGCTGAACCAGGACAAAACGGAGATAGCTATTACAATATGATGAAATGGAATTTAGATAAAATTGCTGAAGGATTAGCTAAATAATTACTTCTAAAAACAACTCCCTGTATAAATGTATACAAGGAGTTGTTATTTTTATTCCATCATAATTTTTTTAACATTTAAATCTT
>CAUSKO010000111.1:0-2967 GCA_963532255.1 uncultured Gemella sp.
TCACTATTTTTTGCTGTTAACATAATAATAGGAATATTTTTTTGAGCACGTACTTCTCTACATACTTCCATACCATCTTTTTTTGGTAACATAAGGTCTAATAAAATCAAATCTGGATCTTCACTAAACGCTAATTCTACCGCTTTTTCTCCATCATTAGCTACTATTACATCATAGCCTTCTTTCCTTAAATTAAAGTCTAAAATTTTTGCAATTGGCTCTTCGTCATCTACTACTAATATCTTGTATTCTGCCATTACAACTCCTCCTTACTCTTATATTGATTTTAATAAATAATAAGACAATAAATGTTATTTATTTCAATATACAGTTTTCACATTTATAATAGATAATACGCACACTTATCGCATTGTATACTATTACAAAGAACTGTTTATATTATAACATTTTTTTTCATTTTTTTCAGTAATTATCAATTTTTTATACTTATTTAATCTGTTTTTATAGAAAAAATTAACCTATTTATATATTGCGAATAATATTTTACAACTAAAAGCTCCGTTATCTTTCTTTTATCGTCTATTGTACTATATAACAAAAAACTAGAGCAATTCTACTCTAGTTTTCTCTGTTTTTGTTGTTCTATTTTTTCTAACACTGCTGAAATAAACCTTTGAAAATCTACTTTATAAGGATTATTATTTAATATATCCATTATAGTATTGCTCATCAATGTTGAGCCTAACTGATTTTCTAATGAACTTAACGTCTCTTTCGAAAAGCCTTTTAATAATTTAATCTCTTCTAACGAAAATTCTTTATACTCATTAGTTAAATTTGTATGTTTGTCATTATCATCTACTAATACTGCATTTAAAGTTTCTTGATGAATATTTAGAAAACTCTTCATGCTATGTAGACCTGCATCACTTATAATATATTCTTCACCTACATAATTTCCTATCCCTAAAAGCTCTGATATTCTAGTAAAAATATCCCTATCTGAGATAATTCTCTTTATTACCCCTGTAAACTCAGCTTGTTTTTTAGCTAT
The DNA here is from genome assembly GCA_963532255.1 of uncultured Gemella sp. Lineage (GTDB taxonomy): Bacteria > Bacillota > Bacilli > Staphylococcales > Gemellaceae > Gemella. The sequence continues at coordinate 1,016 of CAUSKO010000111.1, forward strand.
TTTATTGGCATTTCTTTTATATCTTGCTTTTCGCTCTTTATACAATTCTGGATCCACACTTTCATCCATAAATATATCAATAGCATCTGTTAAGTAAAGTGGAGCCCCGTTGTAGACTACAGTATTTTGAACGTTATACTCTAAAGCTACTCTCATGGCGATATTACCACCTAAAGAATGACCTGTTAGTATAATATTATCCCCATATTTTTTTACCATTCTTTTGTAAAATTTATAACACGGACTATAGTGTTTCCCTTGACCTAGACAAACATCTAGTACATCTGTTTTCATATCTTTTTCCCTATCAAAATAGAAATTTGTTCCTGTATACGCTAAAATATAATTATTTTCTTCATTATTCTTAAAGAAACCACCGCTACTTCCAGTTTCTCCATCATAAAAAGAAGTGATAAACTCTATTTCTTTTGGAAAATTACCTATTGTTTTTTCTAATTCTATATAGTTATAAATAGCTTTTTTAGGTGTATTTATTTTAGTAAAAGATTCTATTCTATATACTATATAAGAACAATGACTTGTTACTTCTAAATTTTTATCAAGATTCTTCACTTTTTCTGGTTCTATTGTAGCCACGCTTTGTCCTCCTTTTACTATTTCTCATTAATAATACTATATTTCTCTACTCTGAACAAGTTTTAATAGAAAAATTATAATATTTTTTTCGAAATAGTATTGTAAAAACTTCTCTTTTTTTGATATAATCTATTTATATGTAGTAGGAGGTAAATAATGAAAGTTCTTCTAGCTTATTCAAGCAAAACCAAAAACACAAAAAAAGTAGCTGAGGCTATTTATGATGAAATAAAAAATTTAGCAGATGTAAAATTAATTGATGTAAAAAAACAAAGAAAACCATTAGAAGAAAATTTTGATTTATACATACTGGGAGCTTGGACTGATAAAACTAACGCTAATAAAAATATGCAAAAATTTATTGATGACCAAAATATCCATAATAAAGATGTAGCTATCTTTCTAACTTGTGGAGTTCCTCGTGAACATTATCATGCAGAAGATTCTATAAATAATTATATTAAGTTTATGGAAGAAAGAAATAATAACATCTTAAAGACTTTTGTTTGCCAAGGTAAAATAGACCCTAAAGTACTTATAGTCTTTAAAATTCTAACTTGGAGAGACCCTAACTTCATTCACAAACTAACACCAGACCTTATGGATATGGTAAAAGAGTCTAAAACTCATCCTGACGAAAAAGACTTTAAAGATGCACAAGAATGTTTTACAACTTTAATAGAAAGAATAAAAAATCCTTAGAATTATTATTCTAAGGATTTCTTTAGCGACTAGTTAATCTCAAACAAAAAACACCTTGAAACTTAATTCAAGGTGCTTTATTTTATTCTATATTAATTATTTAACACGGATGTAAACTTGTCCACTACCAACGTTTGCTGAGTTAACAACTGTTTGGTTACCTAACCATCCACCGTGAACTGCTTGACCGTTACCAGCGTATACTGCGATGTGAGCTAATCCTGTTCCACCATTTGCATAGTAGATTAAGTCTCCTGCTTGAGCTTGAGAAGCTGATACTTGAGTTCCTAACTTCATGTATCCTGCTGGCCAATCGTGGTAGTTGATACCTACAGATTTAAGAGCATTTGTTACAAGCATTGTACAGTCTTGGTATCTACCAACTTGAGCTAAAGCTGCTTGGTAGATCGCAGCATTTTTGCTTCCTGAAGCAGCTGGTGTAGCTGCTGCTTTTGTTTGAGTTGCTGGAGTTGCTGCTTTTGTTTGAGCTGCTGGAGCTGGTGTAGCTGCTTTTGTTTCAGCTTTTGGTGCTACCGCTGCTTTTGTTTGAGCTGCTGGAGCTGGTGTAGCTGCTTTTGTTTCAGCTTTTGGTGCTACCGCTGCTTTTGTTTGAGCTGCTGGAGCTGGTGTAGCTGCTTTTGTTTCAGCTTTTG
>CAUSKO010000112.1:0-2935 GCA_963532255.1 uncultured Gemella sp.
GAGTGTGAGCAAGACTTAGCACACTTCTTAGCTCCAACAACGACATTTTGGAAAACAGATATTATTTTAACAAAAGAAGAAATAGATAGTTTTTTAGAACAGTATACTAAATATAGAAATTATAATAGAGAGCGATTTGAAAGATATTTAATTTTCAATTGCTTAAGAGGGGTAACATGGTGCTCAATGGCTTATCGTGAATATAGCGAAAGCACTAAGTTTTTAATGGATGAATTTACATTTAATAAAATTTCATCATATCTGAGTTATGAGTTTTTAGAAAATATTTCAAAATATTTTGAGTAGTATATTAAGGAGTATATTATGACAGAGTTTATTCAAAGTTTTGGTGTTCTTGCACCAATTATATATGTACTGATGTTTGCTTTATTACCGGTGTTTTTCTTTCCAGTACCTATTTTAGCGGTAGCAGGAGGGGTTGCGTTTGGATTTGTTGAGGGTAGCTTACTAACATTTTTGGGTGCGTCTATAAATTGCTATATAATGTTTGTTATATCAAGACGCTTTGGACGTGACTGGGTAAGGAATTATTTAGCAAGAAAAATGAAACCGAAACAACATGAACGTATTTTTGGGGTCAGTGATGATAAATTAATGATAAGTTTAGTAATATTAAGACTAATTCCATTAGTTCCTTATAATATGATTAATTATGGTTATGGTTTAACAAATATTAGCCTAACTAAGTACATGATTGCCAGTGTATTAGGTATTGTTCCAGGGACAATCGTATTCTTAAACTTTGGAGCAACAGCTACAAACATATATAGTAAAGAATTTTTAATAGCATCAGTATTGGTAATATTATTAACAGTAGGATCAATTTATCTTTCTAAACTAGTAGAAAAAAGAGAACAACAAAAAAAATCTGAAAGCAATTAGTTTTCAGATTTTTTTTATAAATTATATACTAATAATTTCTACTTCACCAAATAAGGCTGTTCCTGTAATAATTATTTTTGTATCGTTATTTTTTTGTATTTTCATTGGAGCAGAGACTTTACCTAAGATAGTCTGAACATCATTTTCAACAGCCCATTCTTTAGGTATATATAATCTTAACTCACCGAATATAATAGATACATCAAGAACAAAGTCTTTTATTGGATAAGTATCTAATCTTTCGAAATAAATAGTTGTTGTACTAAATGTTGTGTTTGAAGAAAACGCGTCTATTTTACTAATATCTATATATTGGACATTTTCCCCGAAAACTACATTAGCATAATCTACACCATTAGTAGTCTTTTTATATTTTGACCATCTGCTTGGATTTTTTAATTCTTTGTATTTAATTTTTCTAGGAATTAACATTGATATACCTATACTCAATAATGCTGCTACAACAAAGATTTTCCAACTAGAAATATTTGTAAAGTGGTAGTGTCTATTATAGAAGTAGAATAAAATTGCTAAAGGAAAAATAGTACCGAAACTATCAAAATCTTTTAAACCTTTTATAGCAAGATACCCAAAAAATAGAGTACATACTACTAAAAATACTGAACCATGTGGAAAAATATTAGATTCTCCTATAATTGTCATACAAGCTAGTAGGATAAAAAATAATCCTATAAATGTTCTTTTCATAAAAATTACCTCATCTCTCTAAGTTTTTCTTTTAAAATTTTATAATAAAGTCGCGATATATGAACTTCTTTTTTACTATTCAAAAAGGAAGCTGTACCCGAACCTGAAAAAGATTTTTCTAATGCATAAATAGCACGAATATTAATTATTGCACTTTTAGAAATTCGACAATAATGATGTGGAATAATATCTTCGAGTTCATAAAGTTTGAACTTAACTTCAAAGAAATTATCTTTAGTATGTGCATAAACTTTACTATCGTCAGTTTCAAAAAATAATATATTATTTAGTGGAATAAAATATTCAGTATCATCTTTGTAAAATACAATTTTTTGATTTTTGGTTAATGCTTTTTCTACTAAATCTTTAATGAGAGTAACATCGTTATTTAAATCTGGAGTTCTTATAACGAGTTCGATTTCATTAAGTGTAGAATCTAATTCGATATTAATTTTCATATTGTCTCCTTTCTTTGATTTATAATTATATTATACGCTATTTAGTTATAAAAATTAATAGTTTTTAAGTAAGTGGTAATAGAAAAGAAGTAAGTGGTTAATATTTCAAGTGTAAATTTGATTGATTTCTCATTCTGATGGAAAAATCTGCTTACTATTGCTTTTTTTTGATATTTATTGTATAATAAATCTTGTTCATGGGAGTGGATGAGTTCTGGTGTGCTCTCTAGTCTTCAAAACTAGTATGAGGGGTTAAGAGCCTCTTGGGTGGGTTCGATTCCCACACATTCCCGCCAATTTTTTTGAACAACAATAAGTTAAATATAGTTTTTGAGTATAGATAAAACAGAAGTAGTTTTAATTTTAACTACTTCTGTTTTTTGTTTTATCATTATTAAAGTATTATTGTACTTTTCTAGCTAACATTGTAGCAAATCTAAGTTTAATTCTATTTCCATTAGCATCTGTTTTATGTAAGTGTCCAAAATCTTCATTATATTTTACTAATTCCCAATCTTTATAATATTCTTTTAATTCATTTTCTTTTAGTGTAAAAGGAAAAGGTAATGGACATGGGGCATCTTCTGTTGACATTGCTGATACAATAAGGTTATAACCGCCGATATTAGTTTGTTCTTGCATATTTGTTATTACATTATCAATGCATTCTGGATTTAAGAACATTAGAACGACTGTTGAAGAAATGAAGTCATATGTATTTCGTATTGCAGCGGTATTAATATCATAGTGAGCAACCTTTATATCTAGATTTTCAGCCTCTGCAACATTTTTTAAGTATTGAAGACCAGGGATATTTTGATCTACTGCAGTAACATCAAAGCCTAATGAAGATAAAAAGAGCGCAT
>CAUSKO010000113.1:0-2832 GCA_963532255.1 uncultured Gemella sp.
AGACTAATTTCCACTTCGGCTAGCCAAGTGGAAGTTACTTTGAGAAGTTACCCTTTTTATATTTTTTAAGATTTAAGTTGTTTTCAAAGAAATATCATACTTTTTGATTTTCTTTTTGTTATAATAAAAATAGTAGAAATAAAATTTATTAACAAAAATAGGAAGTTACAATGAAAATAAAAAATATAAAACTTAAAAATTTTAGATGCTTTGAAGAGTTAGATATTGATCTTAATGAAAGATGTAATGTTATTGTAGGAGTTAATGGTGCAGGAAAATCCACAATTTTAGATGCTTTAGCAATTTCTATTGGAACTTATTTTGCTAAAATACCAACTGCTTACTCTCTCCCAATTCAAAAAGAAGATATTTTAAGAAAATCATTTTTAACTGGAAGTATCATTAGTACGGAGTATCAATTTCCTGTTGTTATATCTACAAAAGGAATTGTGTGTGGTGAGCATATAGAATGGGAACGTGAAATAAATGGTTTAAAAAATAAGACAACAGTGAAAAACGCTAGTAGCCTAATTAAGATTGGTCATATACAACAGCAAAATATTCAGAATGGTAATATAGATACTATTCTTCCAATAATTGCATATTATGGAACTGGTAGACTATATAAAAAAAAGAATAATAGGAGCTCTAAGGAAGGGACAAAAAAAAGTTCAAGACTAGATGGGTATACAGATGCATTATCTTTAGGAACTAATGAAAAACAATTATTACGTTGGTTTGAAGATATGACTTTAATTAAAATTCAAGAAGATCGTGAAATTCCAGAATTAAAAATAGTTAAAACTGCTATAGAAAAATGTTTTGAAATTGGAAACAGGGATGTTTCGGATGTGTCTATTAATTATTCTGTAAAATCAAAAGATATTGAAGTATCATATCGTAAAAACAATAAAATCGAAAAATTACCACTACACATGTTTAGTGATGGAATTCGAATCACTCTAACCATGGTTGCGGATATTGCTACTCGAATGGCAAAATTAAATCCACAACTACTCGATAAGGTTTTAGAATCTCCAGGAGTAATTCTGATAGATGAAATAGATATGCACCTACACCCATCATGGCAGAGTAGAATTATTACTAGTTTATTAGAAACTTTTACTAATGTTCAGATTGTAACAACAACACATTCCCCTATTGTTATTTCCAGTATTGAATCAGAGTATTTAAGGATTCTAAAAAATAACGAAATTATTCATCCACCCGCTTACTTTAATAGAGAAATAGAAGATATACTGAATATCATTATGGAGACAGATTACAGAACTGAAGAGGTTAGGGAATTAATTAACCAAATTAATCAGAATATTGATAATGGAGAATTCGATGAAGCAAAAAAGCTGTTAGACAATCTAAAAGATATAGTTGGAGAGACAGATTCGGAAGTTATATCTGCTAGAAATTCTATAGAGTTAGAAGAATTTTTTAAGGAGTTGGAATGATTCATATCTTGAAAAATCGTGAACCCCGATCTTTTACTACGTACCGATTGACTCAAGATGCTAGCTATGCTAACATTCCTAGTACTGTAAAAGATGATCTTAAAAAAAGTTTATTAGAAGAACAAGGGTATCTGTGTGCTTATTGTATGTCTAGGATTAGTTTAGAGAAAATGAAAATAGAGCATTTTCTTCCTCAATCTGTATATCCAAGTGAGGCTTTGGAATACTCGAATTTATTAGCAGTTTGTCGAGGGTATGAGGGAGAATGTTCACAAAATCAGACTTGTGACACAAAAAAATCAAATGGAATTATTAGTATAAATCCCTTAAATAAAACTCATATTAATAACATTACATATTCTAATGATGGAACTATAAACTCTACCTCTTATCACAATGATTTACATACAATTTTAAATCTAAATTTGAATAGTCTAAAAAATAACAGAAAAAAAGTATTAGATGACTTTAAGCAAAAAATTTATAATCGTTTTAAAAATAAGTCTATGAATAAAGATACTATAAAAAGAATGATTGAAAAGTATGAACATAATCCTACTAAGGAGGTATATATAGGGATTGTAATAAGTTATTTAAAAAATAGAGTGTAGTCATTTTAATATTTATACTGAACATTAGTAGAATACTTTTTGAAACTAATTTATTGAAATTTTCAGGGAAATTAAAGAGAAAAATAAATAGATATATATAATAGGGTGATTTAATCATCTCTTTAAGTTTGTATAATAAAAATTTGCCAAATCAGTAATAATTAAATATCAAGACGATGCTTACATAGTGTGAATTTGTTTTTGAAAAATAACAGACTTACTACATATAAACTAATATATACAAGACACTGGGCAAAAAACACTCTGAGGACAACATTTGGAAAATATTCTCATAATAAAACGCATAATATCAAGTACACTTGTACCTTACATTATGCGTTTTTGTGATTTTAAGACTTGTTAGCTGATTTTTTACAATCCAGCAAAATCTTTGATTTCTTGTGCTGACATTGAAGAGTCGCAACGGACATTGATTTGACCATCTGCAACGTGAACAAAGCCTGGCACAGTTGGGATTCCGTAGCGTGAGCGGAATGCTTTCAACTCATTGAGTTGGCTTGGTTCTTCACTATTGATGAAGTAGATGTGAGCTTTGGTTTCAGCTACGACACCTGCCAAAGCACCTGCAAATTTACGGCAGTAAGGGCAAGTTTTGCGACCGATAAAGAAGGTTGCAGTTTCTTTTTTATCAAGAGCTTCTTGCGCACGCGCAACTGTAGTGACTTCAAGGTCTTTGATGTTATCTAAAAATTGTTCCATGAGATTACCTCGCTTTCATTGATAAGTCTAGTATG
>CAUSKO010000114.1:0-2797 GCA_963532255.1 uncultured Gemella sp.
CCTGACTGTGGTCTAAAAACACGTGCAGAAAAAGAAACAATCGAAGCACTAGAAGTTTTAGTTGAGGTAACAAAAGAAATCCGCTCTGAACTAAAAAAATAGTATTGGAGGGAGATTTATGAGAAACCTACTAGAGAGATTAGAAAATAATGTACTCGTAGCCGATGGGGCTATGGGTACAACTCTCTACAGTAATGGATTAGAAAGTTGTCATGAATATAACAATATTTCAAATCCTAGTGCTGTAGAAGAAATTCATAGAGCTTATATCGAAGCTGGAGCTGATATAATTCAGACTAATACCTATGCTGCCAAAAAGTGTCAATTAAAAACTTATGGATATGAAGATAAGTTTGAAGAAATTAATATTCTCGCAGCTGAAATCGCACGTTCTGCTGCAGGAGAAAAAACATTTGTTCTAGGTACTATTGGAGCTGTTAGAGGACTTCGTGAGTGCGAGTTAACTTTAGAAGCTATTGTTAACGAAACACTTGATCAGGTAAAGGTTCTTTTAGCCACAGAAAAAATTGATGGTTTATTATTTGAAACTTATTATGATCAAGAAGAGATTCGTACTGTTTTACCTGAAGTAAGAAAACTTACTGATTTGCCGATTATTACTAATATTTCACTATTAGAAGCTGGTATTACTCAAAATGGGGAGAAAGTAACTGATGCACTTAGTGCTCTTGTAAATTTAGGTGCTGATATTGTTGGTTTAAACTGTCACCTAGGCCCTTATCATATGATAAAAAGTTTTAAACAAGTTCCTTTATTTGCTCAAAGCTATTTATCAGCATATCCTAATGCTAGTTTAATGCAACTAACTCAGACTATTAATGGTAACGAATATCGTTTCAGAAAGAATTCATCTTACTTTGAGCAAAGTGCAAAACTATTAGTAGAAGAAGGAGTAAGATTAATTGGTGGTTGTTGTGGAACTACACCCGAACATATTCGTGCTATAAAAAAAGGGATAAAAGGTTTAAAACCGATAAAAAGAAAAACAATAACTCCTTTACCTGCTGAAGAAGAACTTATTCGTGTAGCGTCTAATAAACCTACTATAGTTGATAAAGTAAAAAAACAAGTTACAATAATAGCAGAATTAGATCCACCGAAGCATTTAAATATTGAGAAATTTATTGAAGCTGCCAAAGCTATTGATAAAAAGAATATTGAAGCTATCACTTTAGCTGATAATTCATTAGCAAATACTCGAATTTGTAATTTAACAGCAGCCGTTTTATTGAAAGAGCATATAACTACACCTACTTTATTACATCTAGCTTGTCGTGATCACAACCTTATTGGGTTACAATCTCGACTTATGGGACTTGATCTATTAGGAATCAATAATATTTTAGCAGTTACTGGTGACCCTAGTACCATAGGAGATTTTCCAGGTGCAACAAGTGTTTTTGATGTTACAAGTTTCAAACTAATACCATTTATAAAACAACTAAATGAGGGCCTTGGATATAATGGAGCGTCACTTAAAAAGACTACTAACTTTACTGTTGCCGCAGCTTATAATCCAAATGTTCGCGATATAAGTAAAACAAAACGCTTAGTTGAGAAAAAAATAAAATCTGGAGCTGATTACTTTATCACTCAGCCTGTATTTGAAGAAGAAAAAATTGTTAAATTAGCAGAATTAGCCTCAAATTATCCTGATACTCCATTCTTTGTAGGAATAATGCCAATTACAAGCTATAACAATGCTATTTTCTTACATAATGAGGTTCCAGGAATTAAGCTATCTGAAGAATTTCTAACCAAACTTGAAGAGGTTAAAGACGATAAAGATCTTTGTCAACAAGTTGCTTTAGAAGAAAGTAAAAAATTACTTGATGTTGCTATACAGCACTTTAACGGAATCTATTTAATCACTCCATTCACAAGAGCTGATTTGACTGTTGAATTAATAGATTATGTGGAAAAAATAAAAACAAAATAAATGTTAACTTACTTCTTAATAACATAAAAAAGAAGTTGAAAAAATCAACTTCTTTTTTTTTATTATTATTTATTTCCGTATTTTTCAAAAAGTTCGTCTAATGGTTTATACATTACTTTATTTAAATCTTCAATTAAAAATTGTAATTTTTGTTGAGCTTGTACAAACTCTAAGAATTTAGCATTCCCCATTAATTTTTGTTGGATTTCTTCAAATACTGTTAATTCTTCTTCTGAAGGTTCATTCCCTGCTTGAGCACCTTCCATTAATTCTTTTTGTTTTGTTACAAATTCAGTATATAACGCATTAGCTTCTTCATCAGCATATAATTCTTCTGAAGCTGCTACAGATGCTTTATATTCTGCACTTTCTCTTAATGCTCTTTCAAATTCATTTGCTTTATCATAAATGTTTGTCATAGTTTTAAACTCCTTATATTTTATTAGGTACATTATAACATAGTTTTACCTTTTTTGACAATTATATATATATTTCCTAATATATGGAGAAAGACCCATCTTTTGATGAGCCAATATATTATGAAAAAATATTATTAAAGTTTGTTCTGATTACTATTATACTTCCTGAACTTTACGTAAACTTAAAATCTTTCTTTTTAGTAAAAAAAGGAGAAAGGCTCGTCTTGCGATGAGCCAATATATTATGAAAAAAATATTATTAAAAGTTTTGTTCTATACTCTTATTATACTAAGTTTACTTTATTTGAACTTAATATTATAAATAAACTTTACTTAAAATTTTCCCTGTATATTTTTCTCCATTAATTATTTATTTTTAAATATTTTAATACCACCATAGTTTTTTGTATCTATGTCC
>CAUSKO010000115.1:0-2728 GCA_963532255.1 uncultured Gemella sp.
GTAGAGTCCTGTTGCGTATAGACAATATTGTCCTTCATCTCTTTCTCAAGCTCTGCGAAACTTGCACTTGTTGGATAGAGACGAGCTGCTGTAAAGCTACCGTCTTTAAAGTTTTCTGCAGGTTTACTCGTATCTTGACCATCCCAGAATGACAATTTAACTTTGTCAATATGGACATTGTCTTTATCCCAGTAATTAGGATTCTTCGCAAATTCAACAGTAGATTTAGTCACAATGGATTTCAACAAATACGGACCATTATACAAGATACTACTTGGATCTGTTGCTTTAGCAAAATCATCCCCTTTTGAATTCAAAAACTCTTCATTAACTGGTGCCAAGACACCCATGGTTGTTTTAGAATTCCAAAAACTTTCAGGTTTGTTCAAAGTGTATTGGACTGTTTGATCGTCAAGGGCTTTAATTTCAACTTGAGAGAAATCTTTATTTTCCCCTTTAGCATAGGCATCCAAACCTTTAATCGAATCTTGTACCAAGTAAAGAGCTTCAGATTTCTTGTCTGTCGCATATTTAAGACCCGTTACAAAGTCTTGAGCCTTGACAGGAGCATATTCTTCTCCTTCTGATGTGTACCATTTGGCATCCTGACGAATCTTATAAGTGTAGGTCAAGCCATCTTTAGAAACTGACCAGTCCTCTGCCATTGATGGAACCAAATTCCCATAGCGGTCACTCTCCAACAATCCATCAATCACATTACTAGTAATGTCAGCAGTCGCTGCCTTACCAGTCGTTAAGTAGTTGAGATTATCTGGGTCTGTCTCATAGGTAAATGCGAAGGTTTTCTCAGCTTTTGAGGCTGTCCCACCAGAACATGCAGCTAGAACACCCGCTGCTAGTAAGGTAACTCCTGCGAGTGCCAATACTTTTCTCGTTTTCATAAACTTCTCCTTTGCTTTTCTATCCATTATAGACCCTTTTTTAAACCTTGTCAACAGAATTTTCAGAATTTTTTAAAATTATTTTTTTAAACATTGCATCTGCAAAAATATGAATAATATCAAAAAACCTCAACTACATTAAGTAGTCAAGGAATTTTTATTTTAGTTTAATATATCTCTGTGGTAGTAAAACAATATTCAATAATGGAATTTTCTTCAATACATTGGTTGCAAGTATTGATAAATACCAGCCCAAGACAATACCAATAACAATATGAAGAAAAACAGAACCAATTCCCATTTTTAACATTAGAATCCGAATCATACTACAAATTGGTGAATGGAAAATTAGAATCCCTATACTAATTTCCCCATATTTACTAAAATACCTAAAAATATTTTGGGATATTTTTTCTATTTTTGGAAAAATTATAAATGATAAGATAACATTACCTGTGTATCCAATAATCCACCATCTAGGATAGTTATAGTCCGTTATTATTTTACCATCTACATTAAATAAAATATACATTATATAAATATATACGATATTAAATATGATTCCTAGTAGAATTATGTTTCTAAATCTAATATCATTAAATTTAACTGTTTTTAATACAGAACCCGACATGAAAATTACTCCCCATGCTAGAACTTTTTTTATAAAAAATATTTCTGACATATATACTAATGTAATTATATATCCGAGTATACTAATCATAAAAAGATAGTTTTTGTTCTTTATAAATATTGATAAAAATCCGTATACTAAATATAGTGCCCATAATGTATACAAATACCATACAACTCCTAATGGTTCTTTATAAATATTTATCAAATTAAACAATGTAGTAGGAACACGTACCGATCCTCCCGCTATTTTCTGTAATACATAATGAATTATAGAATAAAATATATACGGTAATCCTAATACTATCGTTTTCTTCTTCATATAATAATAATATTCTTTAAAATTCTCTACAGATTTGAAAAAATATCCTGATAAAGCAAAGAATACTGGAATATGGAAAATATATATAAATGCAATAACTATGGATAACCATTTGGCATCACTTGTAAATTTACCAGAATCAAATAAACCAGTAAACACATGACCTATGACTACTAGAAATATTGCGAACCCTTTCCCAAAATCTATCCAGTTTATTCTATTTTTAGTCATTATTACCTAATTCCTCTCTTACTACATTAAGAGCTCTTTCGATTACTACGTGCATATCATAATATTTATAATCTGCAAGACGACCACAGAAGATAACATCTTTACCTTTTGCTTCTTCTAAATATTTTTGATACATTTCATTATTTTTAGCGTCGTTGATTGGGTAGTATGGTTCATCTCCACGTTTCCAATCTACTGAATATTCACGTGTAATAACTGTTTTTTCTTGAGTACCTTTTTCGAAGTGTTTGTGCTCGATAATACGAGTATAAGGAACTTCACGTTCTGTGTAGTTTACTACAGCATTACCTTGGTAGTTTTCTTCATCTAGTACTTCATGTTCAAAACGAAGACTTCTGTATTCTAATTCTCCATGTTTATAATCGAAGTATTGATCAATCATTCCTGTGAATACAACTTTTTTCGCACTTGCTTCTAACTCTTCACGATTTTCGAAGAAGTCTACATTTAATTCTACTTCAATATCTTTTAACATGTTTTCAATAATAACATTATATCCACCGATTGGAATACCTTGGTATCTATCGTTGAAGTAGTTGTTATCAAATGTAAAACGTACTGGAAGACGTTTAATAATAAATGGTGGTAGTTCAGTTGCACTACGTCCCCATTGTTTTTCTGT
>CAUSKO010000116.1:0-2727 GCA_963532255.1 uncultured Gemella sp.
AAAACATTAATCACAATAAATTAGTTAAAAGAAAAACTAAAAAAATTTTTGGTTAAAACTAAAAGTTTATGTACAATTGACTTAACAAGAGCTAAACCATTGATATAACTGAATTAGAAGCATAAAGTACATTATTTAAAAAGTGTACTTTATTTTTGTTTTGTACATTATTCTGGAGTGGTATTTTGTATGTTTTCTAGTACATCATATTATCTAATCGAAGAAATTGATTTGTACATTTTTTACTCAAGTAGTAGCAGAAGAAGTGGTGGTTCAATTGTACATTTTATTTAAAATATTTATGGTAATAATAATAGTATTGAAGCATAGATAAAGTAGATACAGTGGTATAATAGTGTCAAAAGACTTTCAGGAGAAATGAGATGAGATCGCATACAGTTATTCTAGGCGCTGGTGCTACTATTGCAGCAATTCCAGATGGTGATAAAAATGGGAAAAGCTCTTCAGTTATGAATGGATTGCTAAAAAAACTTAATTTAGAAGAAATTCTTGCCGGTATTGAATTACAGACAAAGAGCGAAAATTTGGAAGATATCTATTCAGAATTATTTGAGAGAGAAGAGTGCTCTGAAATAGTTAGGAAGCTAGAAGAAAGACTCTATGATTATTTTGCTTCGTTGGAGTTACCTGATGAACCAACAATTTATGATCTTTTAATATTAAGTTTAACTAATAAAGATTGCATAGCTACGTTTAATTGGGACCCTTTACTTATACAAGCTTATGTTCGCTGTTCAAAAATTACTCTGAACCTGCCACAAATTCTTTGTTTACATGGGAATGTAGCTGTCGGTTTTTGTGAAGAACATACTGAGTTTGGAACAGTAGATTACTATTGCCCAACATGTTATAAAAAATTAAATCCAACAAAATTATTGTATCCCGTAAAAAACAAAGACTATTCTTCTGATGGATACATAAATTGGTGTTGGAAAGCATTAGATTACTTTGTCGATCATTCATATATGTTAACTATTTTTGGATACAGTGCTCCTAAGAGCGATGTAGATGCTGTTAATTTAATGAAAAAAGCATGGGGAAATATTGAAGACCGACCACTTGAAGAAGTTTCTGTAATAGATATTGTAGACGAGGCGACTATGCTAAATACATGGAAAGACTTTATTCATAGCCATCATTATAGGTATTCAAATTCATTTTTTGATTCTTACTTAGCAAAATTTCCAAGAAGAACTTGTGAAACTGTATTTGCAACATTTTCATTAAATGTTCCTTCTGATGGTAGTAGAGGATTTAAAGAAAATTTTAATTGGGACATGATAAAAGAGTTTTTATCTGATATGTTAGTTGAAGAACAGGAAAATAAAGGAAAATCAAATTTAAAATCGAAATATTTAGTTTGGGGTGAAGATGTTAACAAATAATCCAATTAATCATAGTGTACTTAAATTGTCAATGGATTTCGATAATGCTTTTAAACATAAAAATATAGAGGAAATCTATAGACTAATAGAATTTGGAAAAAATATGGAAAACACTATTGATGATATTTCCAAAATTCAATTATTTTATTCTATTGGGACAGCATACGCTGATATATTTGAACTAAGTGATAACTTAGTTTTCAACATAGATACCGATTTTACAGTTCAACAAATTTATTACTTTAGAAAAGCTATAGAAATTTCAAATAACGTTGATATAAATTCTGAGAACAGTAGGTTTGTTTTCCCATTATTATGTTCACTTTACACTAATTACGCAAATTTATTAGATGCTTGTGGTAGAAAGCAGTTAGCTATTAAGATGTATTGTAAATGTATACAAATCAATCCAAGATTCACAATGGCTAGTGGTAACTTGGCTATTTGTCTAGATCATTATCGTAATTTTTTGAATGATAACGAACACCTCCACTTTATTAAAAAAATTAAAAATTTAATAGAAACAAGCATAACTGTTTCAGATCCAAACAGAGTTGATTATGCAGAAAAGCGATTTATTGAACTTTACGAACAATATCTTAATTATAAAGACTTAGATGAATGCTCTTGTAAAACCATCGATTATAATCCTAATTCACAAAAGTATCGCGAATGGTGTTGGAACAACGGGCTGTATCTTAATCCACTTAATGACTTACAAGCTGACGATATAAATAGATATGATGATAATCTTTTACTACCAAGTTTATTATTTCAATCGGATAAAGATTTAAACAAATATATTTCTATGTTTAATCAAATTAAGCAAGAATATGTTTATGCGCGTTATCTCTGTTTTAATAGCATTGAAATTGATTCGGTTCATTATGCTGATGAGAATGTTGATCTTATTGATTGTCTAGAATACGTACAATATTCTATCCGAGTAGAAGGATTAAAAGCAGCTTTTAAAACACTATATTCATTATTAGATAAAGTAGGAATGTTTATAAATGAATATTATTCTTTAAAAATTAAGACTCGACAAGTAAATTTTCATTCAATTTGGAGAACAGATAGCAATTTAGGTAAGTTGTTGGATAAGAATATTGGTCTATCATCTATATTTTGGATATCGAAAGATTTTGATAATGGTAATAATTCTTTGACAGCAAATCCACACGCAAAGCTATTAAAAACTATTAGAAATTATTTAGAGCATAGGTTTACTAATATTACATTGAATTTTATTGATAGAAGTGAAGAAAATAATGAAACTAGACTGTATCTAACTGAATTTGAACTTCAAGAGTTTGAGATC
>CAUSKO010000117.1:0-2707 GCA_963532255.1 uncultured Gemella sp.
TTTTTTAAACTATTTACTCTTTACTATATATTTTATAGCTTTTTCTATTTTTTCTTTCTGTTCTACAGGATTTTCTAGAGGATTATTAATACATTCCATAAGATTTTCTGTTATTAGTAACTCAATAACACGATCAACACTTGAACGAACTGCACTTAATTGAGTTATTATATCAATACAATCTCTCTCTTCTTCTATCATTTTTTGAATCCCTCTTAGTTGCCCTTCTGAGCGCTTAAGACGTGTAATATACTTTGAATTTGCCATATTTATTTTCCTCAGTAGATTTTTTTTCATTATACCGTGAAAAATTTATTTTGTCAAAATTTAAAAAATTTTTATGTTTTTATATTGAAAATTCTTAAAAATCTAATTCCAATTATTCTTTCAAAATAATAAATCTGATTCAAAGATTTCCTTGTATACTCAGTGTATTAACAATTAATTTTTAAAGTAAATTTACTTCCTTTACCATATTCACTTTCTACTAATATGTCTCCATTTATTTGTAAGGCTAACTGTTTCGCTATTGCTAAACCTAAGCCATAACCACCTGTTTTCATATTTCTTGATGCTTCAACACGATATAATCTTTTAAAAATATTATCAATCTCTTCTTCTTTTATACCGCAACCTTCATCAATTATAGAAATAGATAATTCTTGATTTTTTATTTCGGCAACTATTTCTATTTTTGTCCCGCTTGGTGAATACTTAAATGCATTACCTATTAAATTCACGATAATTCTTTGAATTTTATTGTAATTACTTACTATTTTAGCATTCTCAGGAATAACTTTAATATAGATATCTCTTTTTTCTTTTTCTGCTCTCAACTTAAACTCTGACATGCAGTCAATCAATAATTTATCTAAAAATATTGTTTCATTTTTATCATCTTCACTAGTATCTTTTACACTTAATGTTAAATAATTTAATTCTTCAACAAGTTTATTCAATCTTGTCGTTTGTCGACAAATTGTTTCTAGATAATATTTATATTCTTCTTCCTTTATTATTCCGTCTAACATTCCTTCCGCAGTTGATTGAATTGAAGTTATAGGAGTTTTTATATCATGAGATAACTGGGCTATCATAAGAGATTTTTCTTTTTCACTTTCTTCTAATGAATCAAAACTTTCTTTTAAATGCTTTGCCATTTCATTGAATGATAATGATAATTCTCTAAACTCAGTAGGACCTTCTACAGTATTGCTAAAATCAAAATTTTTCTCACTTATACTAATCATTTGTCTTTTTAATACATGTAATGACTTAAATACACCTTTTAGTAATATAATGCTAATCGTAGCTCCAATTAGTCCTGCAATTATTGTAATCGCAACTATAAAATATGTATCTTTTTTTTCAATTAACATTAAATTTGAAGCCCAAAAAACAGCCATAATAGTTATTAAAAATGACAAAATATATCCAACAATAATATAATCTCTTAATTTCATTCTATATTTCCTTTCCATTTTTAAACTTGTTTTTCCATTTTGTATCCTAGACCCCATACCGTTTTTATACTCGGTGTTTTTTCTGTTGAATATTTTGTTAAGATTCTCCTTAATGAGTGTATATGCACATTTAGCGTGTTTGCATCTTCTACATATTCACCTTGCCAAATTTTTTCATACAATTCTGTTTTAGAAAAAACACGATCCGGATTATTAGCCAGTAGCCATAATAATTCAAAAGATTTCACGGTTAGTTCTAATTCTCTATCATTTACCATAGCAATTCTACTATTATAGTTAATTTTCAAATCACCTAAAGTTAAAATATTTTCACTACTATTTTTCTCGATTCTACGTAGTATATTTCTAACTCTTAAAACTAATTCTCTTGGACTAAATGGTTTTACTATATAGTCATCTGCCCCCAAACTTAAAGCGTAGATTTTATCTGGTTCTGTTGTTTTCGCTGTTATGAATAAAAATGGTTGTTCCTCATCTAAATACTGTACTTCGCTGATTAAATCATAGCCATCTATATTGGGCATCATTATATCTGTAATTATTAAAGAATATTTATTTTTCTTGTATTTCTCTAAAGCTTCTTTACCATCATTAGCGATATCAACATCATATCCACCTTGCTCTAAATATCGTTTATTTATCTCCGTTATTTCTATTTCATCATCTACTAATAAAATTTTATTAACCATATTTAACTCCTCTTATCAAAATAGTACTATACAATAAAAGTATAGCACTATTTCGATAAAATATACAAGTTTATTTTATTTATTAATTATTTTTTCTTCTAAATCCTAATATACCTAAGAAGCTTGCAATGATTAATCCTAGTATTCCAGTATTTGATGAATTTGTTGAACTCATTGTTCCTTCAGGTGCCGCACTTGTTTTTGGTAGCATACCTTTTTTCGTCATTCCATTACTTATATGAGTATTCATAGCCATATTATCTTGCATCATATCTTTATTCATATGAGAATCCATAGTCATATTTTCTGGCATCATAGCTTTATTCATACTAGATTTCATAGACATACTATCAGATTTACTCATATTCATTACTTTTCCACTTACATTTGAATTCATTGAACCAGTAGCTGTATTATTTTGCATCATATCTTCTCCTGGTTTCATATCCATTTGCTTAGTTTCTTTATGTAGATTTATAGTCACTTCTTTTGTTGCCACTAGGTTTGTTAGATCCGCTTTTCCGTCTTTTTCAC
>CAUSKO010000118.1:0-2683 GCA_963532255.1 uncultured Gemella sp.
GATATTGATTATAGATGACTTTTCGTCTATACTTAGGGGTGAACACAATGTGATACTTACAGTGCCACTTTGTGTGCGATAAACTATGAGCCTTTTGTGCCATATTTTTCTCCTTTCGCTTTACAATTGGCTTGAACACCTTTATTGTATCGCGTTTGGAGTTTTTTTGGTATAACCTTCGACGCGCACCCGCATAGTGGGTGGTTTTTTGTCTCGCACCTAACGGAGCGAGACGGACTGAGAGTCATATAAAAAGACCGATTCAAAATCATTAGAGAATACAATTCTAAAATTGAAATTTTTCGTGCTAATTCTATGAAATCTTGATTTTCTAATAAATTTGTACTTATTTCCTTCAACCTATACAAATACCCCATTGTTTCAAGTTTGTAATTAAATCAAAAGTATTAGATATGATTTAAAAATCGTATTTTAGGCTCTCGTTGATCAATATCATAGTTTGCTATTTAATTTTAACTAAAAAAAACATTATACAAATCAATCTACTAAAGATGAATTTATGGTATACTAATGATAATAAATAGTTATCGGTAGGAGAGATATATTTTGGAAGATAGGGTATTTTTTTGTTTTTCAGGTAAAGATAGATTAGTTTATGCTCAGTCTCTAAATTTTCATTTAAAAAATTTAGGAATTGAAGTGTGGTACGATTATGAAAAACTGTATCTAGGAGATGACGGTGACTATGTCAATATTGAAGAGGGAGTAGAACAATCTAAGATATTTTTACTTTTTATTTCAACACAATTATTTCAAAGTACAGGAGCAATGTTAGAATTAGATGCAATTAAAACCAAAATTGATAAATATCAAGAAATAGTAATCATTCCCATTCTTTGCGAGATAACCAGTAGCCAAATTCCTAAGAAATACAATTGGATTTCTAAGTATATATATGGAGAAATGAAACTTGATATTTCTAGCGGAACCTATGATTTATCAATTGATATACTAAAACGTTTACTATACGAACAATTAAAGTCAGTAGAAATAAAAAATCTACTGACTTTAGAAAATATAACAACAGATAAATTTATCAATGCTATTATTGATAAATATAATTATATTGATAAAAATTGTTTTAGCATTAGAATCACAATGCTGTATACATTGATTTTATATTGTTTAGAAAAATACAATATTAATGATAATATTTCATATTATAGTAGTAGCTTCATTTTTAACAAAGTTAAATTTAATATTCAGCCAACTTTAAAAGAAATAGCTTGTATGGAATCAATTATACTGGTATTAATCAATAAAATTGAAGGATATTTCTTCAATAATATGTAATACTAATTCCGCTAGTTTGTCTGGACTATTTTCCGAACATAATTTCTCAATATAATTTTCTAAATAAGGGTATTCAGTTATACTTGATTTTATTTTCTCCCCTAACTCTGCTGCAGCAAATCCAGTGCTAGCAATTGGAATGATATAATTTCCTTGTTCTTTCGAAATTTTAATTTCTTCCCAAACACCCCTAGAAGTGACAATGTCACCTTTACTATTGATTGCCTGACCATACATAACAATGGTAAACTTTGTATCCGATATCAGATTTCGTCTATAAGACGTATCCTCATCTAAACTCATATCGTGAGCGAATGGTCGCATAATTAAACGTTTTTCAATATTAGCCTCATTAATTGAGTAAAGTTTTTGTATGCTGGAACCGGAAATGTAATAGCCAATGTTCTTTCCAAATCCAGTAACTATATTGTATCCTCCGTCAATTAGTTTTTCAACTAAAGATTTCGAAAGGTTATAGGCTCTAGTCTCCTCTAGTGCATCATCTAAACTACCTGAGATATAAATATTTTTACTAATTGTTTTTTCTTTTATTTCCCTCAAAATTTCTTTAATGTCTTCGGGAGTTTGGACCAACAAAACTTTTATGTTGTACCTTTTTCCTAAATCATCTATAAAAAGTTGAAAATTTTTATCCCCAGGCTTATCTATCATAATTGTATAGAATGCTTTATTATTCTTACCTATGTAACTGTGTAGCTTTTGAATAGATTTTAGAACGATATCATCAGTAAAACTATAACCAATAAATAAAAAAGTATTAGTAACTAACTCTCTTTGAAAAAAACTTAAAAATAACTCATGATTAAGGTAATAGTTTTCAATATCAGATTTTGAAATAACAATTTTTGAAATACTACCTATATCTCCGTTAAGCTTGAATATATTTACTCTATTTTTCAAACTAACAGATCCTAAGTCTTGTTCATCATGAATACTATTAATATTTATTTTTTGATACTCAAAATTCTTCTCTATTACTTTATCAAAATTAGTTGTCCAAATTGATTTGAAACCAATTTGGACAATTATTTTCATTAGTTCGCTTTCATAATCAAATTTGTTAATTTTATGATTTATTAGTGAATATAATTCTCGCTCACTATACTCATTAATAAAATATTGAGCAAGTTGAAAATAGTCTGTGATACTACTAATATCGAGTCCTAATTTTTCGGCACATGGGGTTAGAAGTTCTTTCCAAGTTGGAAAATGTGCATCTAAACTACTTCCTGCACCTAAAAATAATGATAATTCTCCATCATTAAAAGAGTCACTTATTTTTGTAATAAAATTTTTTCTATCCAAAATATATCTCTCCTACCGATAACTATTTATTATCATTAGTATA
>CAUSKO010000119.1:0-2644 GCA_963532255.1 uncultured Gemella sp.
TAATTATATTGTATTAGTTAATAAAATAATTTTAAAAGGGAGGAGAAAAATGAATAAGCTTAAAGATTTAGGTTTGTTGGTATTGCAAGTTGAAGTAGTAGGTTTCTTATTTATAGCGATGAATAAATATTTAACTAACACTACAAGCTTTTTACCTGAAGCTTTCACTCAAGATAAAACAGATATTAAGGCATATAGTTTAGCTGCATTGGCGTTTATGATATTAGGTATTGCTCAATATTATGTGGTTGATTTATATGACAAAATCAACTGGAAAAAAGCGAGTGTAATAGAATACTTAGTAGAAGTAGCAGGAGTTTTACTAGTATTTATCTATTTACAATTTATAGATAATCTAGTTAAGTTTGCATTTCTATTTGTGTTAGTTTCATTTCTATTTATAATGAGATATTTATACTTTTATAAGAAATTCTCATAAGTTTATACTTTTGAACAAAGTCTGGAGGAAAACACTGTTCAAAGTATAGAAATTTTTAGTTTAAAATTTTAATTTGGAATGTAGGTATTCAATATAATTGTTGTACTGTTGTTGCTGGAATATATAGGGGAAAATAAAAAAACGGGGGTGACTTAAAAATCATGATTTTTGAGTCACTCCCATTTATTAACTATAAATAATAGTTAATAATTTTAGAAAGCGTTTTTTCTTTTCATATTGCTTTCATATCGTTTTCATATTACAATAAAACTGTAAAGCTTTATACCTCATAAAATAAGGAGGACAAAAAAATGGTATTAGATATTGGAATTTTATAGTTTAAATGTAAAAAGTAATAAAGAGAATCATCATTATTTTTTGAGTTTTTATTGATCTTAAAAAATTGTTGTTTCTCATCATAATTTGGATAGAGGAGAGGAATCAGCTATTTTATAAGTTGATAATGATTTTATAGTATCTGTTAAAGTAGACACTTGATTAAAAAGTCACTCATTCAAGAAGACGCACTTTATTGTGTAAGCTACATGTAAACTACATATTAAAGAGTTGAAGGTTGATTTGTATTTGCAAATCAACCTTTTCTAGAAAGTAATTAAAAGTAAAACGTAATATCGAGAGGAGGGAGTTAAATGGTAAAACTATTAACAGTAAAAGATTTAGCATATAAATATAAAAATTCTAGTGATTACGCGATTAAAAATATTTCTTTTTCTGCTGAAAAAGGAGATATGATTGCACTTATAGGTAAAAGTGGTTCAGGAAAAACTACGATAATTAATTCTACATTAGGATTGTTTTCAAATGTTGAAGGAGAGGTATCTTTCGATGAGGGAGTGTCTGTTCGAGATGTGGATTACTGTATGCAAAATCAATCAGTAGATTGGTACTTAAATGTATACGATAATATTTATATGGGGGTATTATATTCTCAAAATACTCTTAGCAAGAAAAGTGTAGATGATATTATTGCTGTTCTAGGTTTAAAAGGTAAGGAGAAATCTGACCTAACAGAATTATCTGGAGGACAATTGCAGAGAGTACAAATAGCAAGAAGTTTGGTGTCTGATTCAAAAATATTATTTTTAGATGAACCTACTACAGGATTAGATGTAGTATTATCAAAAAATATATTAGAATACATAAAAAATAACAATAAAGAACATGCTGTATTTATATCTTCTCATGATTTAGATCTTATAGAAAAGTATTGTAATAAGATAATTTATATAAACGACGGGGAATGTTTATACTTTGGGGAAATGAGCACTTTCTTAAGAGAATATAATAAAGAAATAGTATACAATATTTCTTACAATGGTGAATTAAGTAAAGATATAGTAGATAAATATAAAGATACTATTACAATCGTTGATGATAAAAATTTAAAAATTTTCTTGGAAAAAGAAGAGGAAATTTCGAATGTATTAAAATTATTATTGGCAGAAAATATTACAATAGGAAATCTACAGAAAGAAGAGATTACCTTGAAGAGAATATTGGAATTGGAGGAGTAATTATATGAAAAATGTAATGAAGAATTTTTGGGCAACATCGTATATTGAATATAAGGCTATTGAAAATAATAAGCATATTATATATACTCAGCTTATGGTTCCAATTTTGTACTTTGTATTCTTTGGATTTGGAATAGGGAACTCTTTTTCAAGTTTAGCTTTTAAAGGAGAAAATGTTAGCTATATAGAATATATTTTCGTTGGAATAATTGGAGTAATACTAAATTCTCAGATGAATCAGTCGGTTTATAGAGTGAATTTAGATAAAAAATGGGGACTTTTAGCGTATAAAAGAATAAAAGGGACATCAGCCATTTCTTATTTTTTAGGGAAATTAGTATTTCCATTAGGAATCACAATAGTGCAAGTATTACTAATTTACTTCTTATCGTTCTTTTTAGGGATAAAAATACAGATAGTTCCTTTTCTAAAAGTATTAATTATTGTAATTATTAGTCTAGTATTTTGGTTTTCTCTTGGAGTTATTATTTCATTAGGGACTGTATCATATAGAACCAGAGACCTTATCTTAGGAACATTACTACTACCGATAATTTTTGCTGCACCGACTTTCTATAGTTTAGACAATTCTAAGGTGCTATATTATATATCAAAACTTAATCCATTAACTTACCAATTAACGAGTATGAGAACTGTAATTTTTGATATG
>CAUSKO010000120.1:0-2640 GCA_963532255.1 uncultured Gemella sp.
TTTATACAACAAGATTAAGTACACAAAGTACAGAAGCGTTAAAAAATGTAAATTTCTCAGTAGACAATGGTGAGTATGTAGCGATTATGGGAGAAAGTGGTAGTGGGAAAACGACTCTACTTAATATACTAGCTACATTTGATAAAGCAACTTCAGGTAGTGTGTTACTTAACAATTTAGATTTAAGTAAGTTAAAAGATAAAGAATTGGCAGATTTTCGTCGTGATAATTTAGGATTTGTTTTCCAAGATTTTAATTTATTAGATAATTTTTCAATAAAAGACAATATTCTTTTACCATTAGTTCTAGCTAATAAGAAATATAAAGATATGGAAGCAAGATTAGATAAAGTTACAAAACCATTAGGTATAGATCAGCTTATCAATAAATATCCATATGAAATATCTGGTGGTCAAAAGCAAAGGGTTGCCGTAGCTCGTGCGATAATAACAAATCCATCGTTAATTTTGGCAGATGAACCAACAGGGGCTCTTGATTCAAAATCAACGGATCAACTGTTGAATGTTTTTGATAAGTTAAATGAAATTGGACAAACAATTATAATGGTTACACACTCTGTGAAAACAGCGGCAAGAGCTAAACGAGTATTATTTATCAAAGATGGAGTAGTTTTCCATGAATTAAGAAAAGGAAATGCGACAACAAATGAAATGTTCCAAAAAATAAATGATACACTATCATTGATGCAGGCAGGTGAGTAAAAATGAATCTATTTTATAGTAAATTTGCATTCAATAATCTTTTGAAAAATAAAAGATTTCTAGTACCTTATGTGTTGTCAGCTATTTTCACGATTATTTGTTTTTACATACTAAGTTCACTAACATATGGTGGAAATTTAGATAAACTTCCGCAAGGTGTGGCGGTAGTGAAAAAAGTGTTAGGATTAGGGGTTATTGTAATTGGTATATTTTCTGTAATATTCCTTTTTTATACATATAGTTTTTTAATAAAACGTAGGGTAAAAGAGTTTGGATTGTACTCGGTACTAGGTATGACTAAAAAACAAATTGCGCGTATTTTAGTATTAGAAACAATATATATCGCAGTAGTAACTATAGGATTAGGATTAGTGCTAGGTATAGTATTGGATAAATTAGCATTATTAGCTTTGTTGAAATTATTCACTACTGGTGTTAGTTTTGGCTTTGTTATTACACCAAAAGCGATAATAGTAACAACATTACTATTTGGTGGAGTATACTTCTTATTATTAATATATACAATAATCAAAATTTCAAGATTAAAAATAGTAGCTTTACTAAAAGAAGGCAGCAAAGGGGAAAAAGAACCTAAAGCTAGATGGTTATTAGCTTTAATAGGTTTAGGGTTAATTGGTTATGGATACTACACTGCACAAACTGTGACTAACCCTGTAAAAGCAGCGGTAATGTTTTTCTTTGCGGTAATAGCGGTAATTATAGGTACATACTTTATTTTTATGGCGGTAAGTATAACAGTATTAAAAATAATGAAAAATAATAAAGGTTTCTACTATAAACCTAAAAACTTTATAAGTGTATCAGGTTTATTATATAGAATGAAAAGAAATGCAGTAGGACTAGCTAATATTTGTGTATTATCTACTATGATATTAGTTACTATGGGTACGACTTCAGCTTTATATGCAGGAGCGGAAAGTTCATTTGAGAAAAGATATCCAAGAGATATAGCAATAATGGCATACAATCAAAGTGACAAAGAGAATGCTAATTTAAAAGCAGATATAGAGAAGATTGTAAAAGAAAATAATACTGAAATAAAAGATTTAATAACATATAATCAATTAAATATTGCTGGTACAGTAGAAGGTTCAAATTTTTCTTTACAAAGAGATTTTGGTGTAGGTTCAGTTGATAAAGTTAAGTTTATGACAGTTTTAACGATAGATGATTATAATAAAGTAGCTAAAACTAAAAAAACACTTAATTCAGATGAAATCTTATTATATGTCGATAAAAAGGGAACTTATGATTATAATCAATTAAATATAAGTGGTGATAATCTAAAAATAAAAGAAAAACTGAGTAGTTTTCCTGGAGAAATTGGAGAACAAACTGCAAAAATAACAGATGTATATTATGTAGTAGTTAAAGATAAAGAACAATTAAATAAAATTTCTAAAATAGCGGGAGAAGCTTTTAATAGAAAAAATTTTGATGATATGAAATCAAATTATATTACATTTGATTTAAGTGATAAAAATAAAGAAGAAATAGTAGTAAATAAATTAAAAAATTTAGAAAATAGCGATAGCGTAATAATAGAAAGAAAATCAGAATCTAAAGTAGAATTTATTGGATTCTTCGCATCATTCTTATTCATTGGAATATTTATTAGTATGGTATTTGTAGTGTCACAAGTAGTTATAATGTACTACAAACAAATATCAGAAGGTTATGAGGACAAAGATAAGTTTGAAATAATGAGAAAAGTCGGTTTAACAGATAAACAAATAAAACAGTCTATAAGAGCTCAAGTATTGTTAATATTCTTCGCTCCACTAGTAGTAGCGACAATACATACAATAGTAGCTTATCCATTTATAGAGAAAATTCTTAAACTATTCTTATTATCAGAAACAAACTCTTTCTTAATAGCTATGTTTGCTACAATAAG